>NZ_JAFBCQ010000001.1:310222-620444 GCF_016907815.1 Microbacterium aurum | reverse complement strand
CGCGACGATCGCCATCGACACCGCGAACCACGACGATTCCGGGTTGATGTAGAGGCCGAGCTGCCCGGTCAGCCAGAGCGCGAGGGTGACGGCGGCGAGGCCCGCCGCGAGTCCCACGCCCAGCAGGCGCGACCCGATGAGGCTACGCAAGGAGGTTCACCACCGATCCGACGGCGATGGCGAACAGCACGACGATCACGACGAGGCCCGCGAGCACGCGGGTGCGGAAGGTCGTGCGCAGCAGCGCCAGCATCTTGACGTCCACGAGGGGACCGACCAGCAGGAAGGCGACGATCGATCCGGGCGTGAAGGTCGAGGCGAACGACAGCGCGAAGAACGCGTCGACGTTCGAGCAGATCGAGACGATCATGGCGAGCGCGATCATCGCGATGATCGACAGCGCCGGGTTGGAACCGATCGCCAGCAGCGCGTCGCGCGGGACGAGCACCTGCACGGCGCCGGCGAGCGCCGATCCGATGACGAGGGCGGGCATGACCGCCCGTAGCTCCACGACGAACTGGGCGAGGCTGCGCTGTCCACGACCGGCGCGGTCGTGCCCGGCCTCCAGCGAGACCGCGCAGCTGTCGCGGAAGCGGTCGGTGAGGAGGGCGTCGGGGTCGGGATGCCGGCTGTACAGCCATCCGATGAGGTTCGCCACGGCGTAGCCGCCGAGGAGCCGCGCGATGAGGATGCCGTCGTCGAAGCCGAACGCCTGGTGCGTCGTGATGATGACGATCGGGTTGACGATGGGTGCGGCGATGAGGAAGGTCATCGTCTCGGAGACGCCGAACCCCCGCATCATGAGGCCGCGGGCGAACGGGACGTTGCCGCACTCGCACACCGGGATCAGCATGCCGAGCAGAGACAGCACGGCGCGGCGTGCCCATGCCGCGCGCGGCATCCAGCGCTCGATCACGCCCGGGGGCACCCACACCTGCACGACGATCGACAGCAGCACGCCGAGCACGACGAACGGCAGCGATTCGATCAGCACGCTGATCGACAGCGTCAGGCCGTCCTGCAGCCGCGTCGGCAGCGACGGCCCGGGGTTCATCAGCGCCAGCGCGACGAGGACCCCGACGACGACGACGCCGAGCCCCACGAGGGTGGCGGTGCGGCCGACCGAGCGCCCGGCATCCGTCGGCACAGCGCTCGGACGCCCCCTCCGCGACGCGGCGCGCGGCGCGTCGATGCGGCTCACGACGCCGCGGCGCAGTTCGCGCAGAGTCCGAAGATGTCCACGACGTGCTCGGCCTGAGTGAAGCCGTGCGCGGCGGCGGTGCGCTGCGCCCACGCTTCGACCTCGTGCGCCTCGATCTCGACGGCGAGGCCGCACGAGCGGCAGATGAGGTGGTGGTGGTGTCCGGCGGTGGAGCACGCGCGGTAGATGGCCTCGCCGTCGGGGCTCTGCAGCTGGTCGGCCTCGCCGCTGGCGGCGAGGGTGGCGAGCGCCCGGTAGACGGTCGCCAGTCCGATGCCGGTGTTCTCGCCGCGAAGGGTCGCGTGAAGCGTCTGCGCGCTGACGAAGCCGGGTGCGTCGGTCAGCGCCTCACGCACGCGGTCGCGTTGCCAGGTGTTGCGCTGAGCCATGCCGGGGAGTCTACTCGCGGGCTCTTGGAGGCGGCTGGGTGCGGCGCCCGCGGGACGGCGCGGTCATCGCGCCCGCGTGACGGCACCGCGACGGTTGCCGATGAGGCGGCAAACGAGGTAGATCGCGAACGAGATCGTCGTGATGTAGGGGCTCACCGGCAGGGTCCCCATGACGGCGAGGAGAATGCCGCCGACCGCGGCGACGATGCCGAACACCGCGGACAGGACGGGCACCGCGACGGGACCGGACGTGACCCGCGTCGCGGCGGCGGCGGGGGTCACGACGAGCGCCATCACGAGAAGCGCGCCGATGATGTGGACCGCGACGGCGACGACGAGCCCGAGCAGCAGCATGAACCCGAGCGACACCGCGACTGTTGGCACGCCCCGCGCGGCGGCGGACTGCGGGTCGAGCGAGTCGAACCGCAACGGCCGCCAGATGAGCAGCAGCGCGATGAGGACGAACGCGGAGATCCCGATCAGCCAACCTAGCTGCGCATTCTGCACCGAGACGATCTGCCCGGTGAGCAGGCCGAATCGGTTGGCGCTGCGGCCGTCGTAGAGGGAGAGGAACAGGATGCCGAGGCCGAGGCCGAACGGCATGAGCACACCGATGATCGAGTTGCGGTCGCGCGCGCGGGCGCCGAGCCAGCCGATGAGGCCGGCGGCGATCAGCGAGCCGACGATCGAGCCGGTGACGACGTCCGCTCCGACGAGCAGGGCTGCCGCGGCGCCGGCGAACGACAGCTCGCTGATGCCGTGGACCGCGAACGCCATGTCACGCTGCATGACGAAGACGCCGATGAGACCGCCGACGAGTCCCAGCACGGCGCCGGCCCAGATCGAGTTCGAGACGAGCGCGAGGATGTCGCCGTAGTCGGCGAGTCCGCCGAACATCGCGTCTCCGATGTCTGACCAGTTCACGCGTGGGCCTCGTGATCGTGATGGTGGTGGGAGGCCTCGGCATCCGGAGCTCCGACGACCACGAGCCGGTCGCCGGCGCGCAGCACGAAGACGGGGGCGCCGTAGAGGTCGGTGAGCACGGGCGAGGTGAGGACGTCCTTGGGCGTGCCGAGGGTGAAGCGTCCGTTCGCGATGTACAGGATGCGGTCGACCTTGCCGAGCACCGGGTTGATGTCGTGGGTCACCAGGAGCACCGCGGCGCCGGTCTTGCGGTGATCGTCGATGAGCCGGACGACGGCCTGCTGGTTGGCGAGGTCGAGGCTCGTGAGCGGCTCGTCGCACAGCAGCAGACGCGGGTCGTCGGCGAGGGCCTGGCCGACGCGCAGTCGCTGCTGCTCGCCGCCGGAGAGCACGCCCACCGGCTGATCGGCGAAGCTGCGGGCGCCGACGGCCTCGATGAGCTCCTCGACGCGCTGCCGGTCGCGGCGGCGCGGCAGGGGCAGGCCGAACCGGTGCCCGTCGACGCCGAGCGCGACGAGGTCGCGCCCCCGCATCGCGGTCTCGCGCGGCAGCGGGCGGGCTTGGGGCAGGTATCCGATGCGGCGGTTGCCGCGATGGTGCACCGGTGCGCCGAGTGCCGTGATCGATCCGGCGCTCAGCGGTTCAAGGCCGAGGATCGCGCGCAGCAGGGTCGTCTTGCCCGACCCGGACGGGCCGAGGACCGCGATGAGCTCTCCGGGGGCGACCTCGAGGTCGAGCCCCGCCCACAGCTCGCGGTCGCCGCGGCGCAGCGCCGCGCCGCTGATCGTCAGCGGCGCGGGCGCGTCCTGCGGGTCGGCTGTTGCGGCGGTCACCGGGTCAGCGTACCGGCGAGATCGCTGATGTTCTGCGCCATCCAGGTGAGGTAGGTGTCCCCCTCCGGGACGAGCTCGGTGAACTCGAGCACCGGGATGCCCGCGGCCTTCGCGGCATCCGTCACCTGCGTCGTCTCGGCACCGCCGGTCTGCGCGTTGATGATGACCGTGCTCACGTCGCCCGATTTCAGGATGTTCAGCGCCTCGAGCAGGGTCGCGGGGGGCACGTCCTGGCCCTCTTCGACGGCTTCGCTGAAGGCCGGCGGGGTCGCGTTCTCGAGCCCCGCCGCGGCGATCAGGTACAGCGGGACGGGCTCGGTCACGAAGACCTTCTGTCCGGTGTGGGCAGCCGCGATGTCCGCGAGGCTCGCCTCGAGGTCGTCGATGCCAGCGGCGAAGGTGGCGTAGTTCTGCTCGTACGTCGCGGCGCCCGCGGCGTCGATCTCGCCGAGCTCGTGCGCGATCTCCTCGGCGACGTGGGCGATGGTGTGGGGGTCGTACCAGACGTGCTCATTGAAGCCCTCGATGTGGTCGTGGCCCTCGTGATCGTGGTCGTCCGTCGGGGTGGCCGCGTCGGTCTCGTCGCCGTGGTCATGGTCGTCGTCGCTGTGCGCCTCGGCGCCGGGGTAGTCGTGCGAGAACTCGACGGCGGTGATGACGGGGGCCTCGGTGCCGGTCGCGTCGATGAGGCTGTCCATGAAGCTGTCGTAGCCGCCGCCGTTCTCGATGATGAGTCCGGCGCGGGAGATCGTGAGCTGGTCCTTCGCCGACGCCTCGTAGGAGTGCGGGTCCTGCGCCGTCGAGCTGATGATCGACGTCACGTCGACCCGGTCACCGCCGATCGCCGTTGCGATGTCGCCGTAGACGTTGGTCGACGCGACGACCTGGACCTTGCCGTCCGCCGCGGCGGATGAGCCGCTCGAGCCGGGGGTGGCACCGGCGCAGCCGGCGAGGGCGAGGACGGATGCCGCGGCGAGCGCGGCGGAGACGAGGTTCTTGCGAGGCATGACCACAAGCTTACGTCTATTGATAATCGTTCTCAAATCGACGAGACGTCTGACGCCCTGACGATAATGGGGCGCATGAGCGAGCCGAAGACCGTGCCGACGGATGCCGATGTGGACGCGTTCCTCGATGCCGTGGCACCCGCGGTGCGGCGGGACGACGGCATCCGGCTTGCCGAGATCTTTCGCGAGGCGACCGGTGCCGATCCGGTGATGTGGGGTCCGTCGATCGTGGGGTACGGCAGTTACCGTTACGTCTCCCCCTCCGACCCGCGTCGACGGGGCGACTGGCCGAAGACGGGTTTCTCGCCGCGGAAGGCGCAGTTGTCGCTGTACGGGCTGAAGGACGTGCCCGAGGGCGCGGAACTGCTGCCCGAGCTCGGCCGCTACACCGAGGGCACAGGGTGCGTCTACGTCAAGAAGCTCGCGGACATCGATGAGGAGGTGCTCCGGCGGCTCATCGGGATCGCCTGGACGCGGCAGGACGATCCGGAGCCGATCTGAAACGTCACTTGACCTCAGCAGGGTGATGTCGGCGCACCGCGGTACCGTGAGAAAGATGAGAGGTTTCTCATAATTCGCTTGGCACCACAGGAGTCCACATGTCCGACGTCCCCGTTCCCCCGCCTCACCCGCAAGGTCCCGTACCGCCTTACGCGGGCCCGACCCCTCCCCCCGCGGGGCCGACCCCACCTCCCCTCGGGCCGACGCCCCCGCCACACGCCGGGCCGACCCCGCCGCCGTATGCCGGAGCTCCAACAGCCCTTATGGGCGCGCCTGCGGCCCTCGCCGGATCTACTGCGCCGGCCGGACAGGGCAAGAGCTTCTTGACGACCTGGCTTCTCTCCTACTTCCTCGGAGTGATCGGTGTCGACCGTTTCTACCTCGGCAAAGTCGGCACCGGCATCCTGAAGTTGATCACCCTGGGTGGGGCCGGGATCTGGTGGCTGGTCGACCTGATCCTCACTCTCACGGGTTCGCAGAAGGACCGCTGGGGTCGCGGGCTGGTCGGTTACGACCAGCACAAGAAGATCGCGTGGATCGTGACAGGCGCGCTGGTGGCGCTGGGACTCATCATCGGAGCGGTCTCGCCGAAGGCGTCTCCCAGTAGCCTGCCTGCACCGGCGTCTTCGACGACCGTCGTCGAAGAGGCGGCCGACGACGAGACGGCCGTTGTGGAGACCGAGCCCGCCACGACCCCTGAAGCCACGGCCACCGTAGCTCCGCCCGTCCAGGCCGTCGCGCCTGCGCCCGCAGCGCCCGAGCTCACTCTCTCGCAGCAGAACGCCGTGCGGTCCGCATCGCAGTACCTCGACTACACAGCCTTCTCGCGCTCCGGGCTGATCGGCCAACTCGAGTACGAGGGGTACGCAACCGCTGATGCTGAGTTCGCCGTCGATCACCTTGCTCCTGACTGGAACCAGCAGGCGGCGCTGTCGGCTCAGTCCTACCTCGACTACACGTCCTTCTCACGCCAAGGACTTATCGACCAATTGATCTACGAGGGGTTCACGCCCGAGCAGGCAGAGTTCGGCACCGCCGCCGTCGGCTATTGACACCTCGGTAATCACCGAAAGGAACAACCATGGAAACTGGCGCCATCCTCACGTGGACACTTCAGCGTGAGATCCCGATTCCGGCGGATGTCTCGACCCTGCTGCTGCAGGGCGAGAACGCCGTCGCCGCATTCGCCACCTTCCGCGATTCAGCAATCTTCACGACCAAACGCCTCATCGTGCGCGACGCACAGGGGATGACCGGGAAGAAGGTCGAGATATATTCGCTGCCGTACTCCGCGATCAACATGTGGTCAAGCGAGAATGCCGGCACCCTCGATTGGAACTCCGAGCTCGAACTGTGGACGAGGGCCGGCCACATCAAGGTCAAGCTGGCCAAGGGCGTCGATGTGCGCCGACTCGACGCCCTGATCGGATGGGCCGTACTGCAGAGCCAGTGAGCACGTTGTTCCTGGACTGACCTGCGAAACTCAGTCCAGGAACAACACTCCGCTTCGGAGACCCGAAATGCTGACAATCGTGCGCTTGGCTTGAATCCAGCGTGGTCTCGCCGCGAAAGTAGAGGAGTCCCCCCGGCGCCGGCGCCGATTCCCCTGACGGTTTCGGAGCGCCGATGACCCCCTGGACCCTCGTCCTGCTCGCCCTCGGCCTGTCCGCCGACGCGTTCGCGGTCGCCCTCGGCAAGGGCCTGCAGCTGCGCGCGCACGTGCTGCGCACGGCGCTCGTCTTCGGCGCGGCGTTCGGCCTGGCGCAGGCGATCATGCCGCTCCTCGGATGGCTGCTCGGGTCGGCGTTCGCGGAGGCGATCGCGCCGTTCGACCACTGGATCTCGTTCGGCCTACTCGCCCTCGTCGGCGGCAAGATGCTGTGGGAGGCGCTGACCCCCGACGCGCCGGCGGACGCGCAGCATCCGGAGCACGTACACGACACCGAGGCGTTCACGGTGCGCGAGGTCGTGCTGCTCGCGGTCGCGACGAGCATCGACGCGCTCGCGGTGGGCGTCTCGTTCGCGTTCCTCGACGTCAACGTCGGCGTCGCCGTGGCGGCCATCGGCCTCGTGACCTTCGCCCTGTCGTTCGTGGCGGTGTTCGTGGGCTACCGGATCGGCACGCGCTTCCGCCGCCCGGCGGAGATCCTCGGCGGGCTCGTGCTGATCGGCATCGGCACGCAGATCCTCATCGAGCACCTGACCGCGGGCTGACGCACGCGCCCGCCGGGGCGCGCGGGCGTGCCGCGTCAGTCCGCGAGCTGGGCGCGGACGTACGCGACGATCGCGTTGGCGTGGCCGTGCCCGAGGCCGTGCTCGGTCTTGAGCGCGTCCACCACCGCCATGTGCGCGGCGCCGTCGTCGAGGCGCTCGACCACGATGTCGATCCAGTCCTGCACCGGCCTGCCGTAGGTCTTCTCGATGCTCGGGAAGTACGACGCCGGCCCCTTGGGCTTCTCGCCCGGGGCGATCACGGGGGCGCTCACGCGGCGACTCGTCATGGCCCGAGAGTACCCGCCGGTCGCGCCCGCCCATATCAGTCGAGCAGCAGCGCCGGCTCCTCGAGGATCGAGGCGATGTCGGCGATGAAGCGGCTCATGCCGTCGCCGTCGATGACGCGGTGGTCGAACGACCCCGACACCGTCGTGACGAAGCGCGGGCGCACCTCGCCGTCGACGACCCAGGGCTTCTGCCGGATCGTACCCATCGCGACGATCCCGGACTCGCCCGGGTTGATGATCGGGGTCCCGGCATCCATCCCGAAGACGCCGATGTTTGTGATCGTGATCGTGCCGCCCTGCTGGTCGGCGGGCGTCGTGCGGCCTTCGCGCGCCGTGAGCGTGAGCTTCTCGAGGGCGCGCGCGAGCTCGCGCATCGACAGGTCCTGGGCGTCCTTGATGTTCGGGACGAGCAGCCCGCGCGGCGTCGCCGCGGCGATGCCGAGGTTGACGTAGTTGCGCACGCGGATCTCGGCCGAGCCGTCCTCCTTGTCGACCCACGCCGCGCCGACCATGGGCGTACGGCGGACGGCCCAGATGACGGCGCGCGCCATGATCAGCAGCGGCGAGACCTTGATGTCGGCGAAGTCGGGCGATGCCTTCAGGCGCTTGACGAGCTCCATCGTGCGCGTCGCGTCGACGTCGGTCCACACCGACACGTGCGGCGCGGTGTAGGCCGAGCGCACCATGCCGGATGCCGTGGCCTTGCGCACCCCCTTGACCGGGATCGCCTCCTCGCGTCCGGCGACCGCCGGCGGAGCCGACGCAGCGGGGGCGGATGCCGGCGCCACCGCGATCGTCCGCTCCCGCTCGGCGGGGGCGTCAGGCGTCGCGATGTTGCGGAAGACGCTGGCCTGCTCGGCGTGGCGCACGACGTCGTCGCGGGTCACCTCCCCGGCCGGTCCCGACGGCGACACGTCGGCGAGCGTCACGCCCAGGTCGCGCGCGAGTTTGCGGACGGGGGGCTTGGCGACGACCCCGACCGACGCGCGGACGGTCTCGGTGCGCTCCGCGGGGCGCTTCCGCCGCGACGTCGCGCCCGCGCCGGTGCCGTACCCGACGAGCACGGCCCCCTCCCCCTCGACGGATGCCGCGGCCGGCTCTCCGTGGTCGGAACGGCCCGCGGCGGCATCCGGCTCACTGGCGGCACCGGCGATCGTGATGATCGGCGCGCCGACGGTGACGGTCTCGCCCTCGGGCGCGAGGAGCTCGCCGACGGTGCCGGCGAACGGCGACGGCAGCTCGACGAGCGACTTGGCGGTCTCGATCTCGACCAGCACGTCGTTGACGGCGACGGCATCGCCCGGCGCGACGCGCCACTGGACGATCTCGGCCTCGGTCAGTCCCTCGCCGACGTCGGGCAGGTGGAAGGTCTGCGTGCTCATGGAGACTCCCGGTCAGTAGGCGAGGGCGCGGTCCACGGCCTCGAGAATGCGGTCGGCATCGGGCAGGTACGTGCCCTCGAGCTTGGCGGGCGGGAACGGCACGTCGAAGCCCGACACGCGCAGGACGGGCGCCTCCAGCGCGAAGAACGCCCGCTCCATGACGGTCGCGGCGACCTCCGAGCCCACCGAGACGTTGCCCGGCGCCTCCTGCGCGTAGACCATGCGACCCGTGCGCCGCACCGAGTCGAGGATCGGTCCGTAGTCGATCGGCGACAGCGAGCGCACGTCGACGACCTCGCACGAGGTCCCCTCACTCTCGGCGAGCGCGGCCGCCTGCAGGAGCGTCGTGACCATGGCGCCGTGGCCGACGAGGGTCACGTCGGTGCCGCGGCGGACGACGCGCGACGCGTGCAGCGGCAGCGCACGCTCGGCGGTGTCGACCTCGCCCTTCAGCCAGTACTTCGCCTTCGGCTCGAGGAAGATCACCGGGTCGGGCGAGCGAATAGCGTCCTGGATCATCCAGTACGCGTCGTTCGGGGTCGACGGCGACACCACCCGCAGGCCCGGGGTGTGCGCGAAGTATGCCTCGGGGCTCTCCTGGTGGTGCTCGATCGCGCCGATGTGCCCGCCGTACGGGATGCGGATCACGACGGGGAGGGATGCTGCGCCCTCGAGCCGGTTCGTCAGCTTCGCCAGCTGCGTCGTGATCTGGTCGAACGCCGGGAAGACGAACCCGTCGAACTGGATCTCCACGACCGGGCGGAAGCCGGCCAGCGCGAGACCGATCGCGGTGCCGACGAGGCCCGACTCGGCGAGCGGGCTGTCGATCACGCGCTGCTCGCCGAACTCGGCCTGCAGCCCCTCGGTCACGCGGAAGACGCCGCCGAGCTTGCCGATGTCCTCACCCATCAGCACGACGTGGTCGTCGGCGGCCATCGCGGCGCGCATGCCCGCCGTGAGCGCCTTCGCGAGCGCCATCGACTCCGTCATGCCGCACCTCCCTCGAACGAGGCCTCGTACTCCGTAAGCCAGCGCTGCTGCTCCTCGATCAGCGAGTGCGCCTCGCTGTACACGTGCGCGAACATCGCGTCGGGCTTGAGTCCGCCGAGCGCGTTCGTGCGCACGCGCACGTCGTCGGCGTAGGCCTGCGCCTCGGCATCCACCTCGGTGAAGAAGGATGCCGCGGCTCCCCGTCCCTCGAGGTACGCGCGCATGCGGGCGATGGGATCGCGGCGCACCCACGACTGCTCCTCGTCGGTGGTGCGGTACTTCGTGGGGTCATCGCTCGTGGTGTGGGCGCCCAGGCGGTAGGTCATCGCCTCGATCGCCTGCGGGCCGCCGCCGGCGCGCGCCTCGTCGAGCGCGAGCTTGCTGACGGCGTAGCTGGCGAGCACGTCGTTGCCGTCGACAAGGGCGGACGGCATGCCGTAGCCCGCGCCGCGGCGGTACAGCGGGCCCCGCGACTGGGTCGCGACCGGCACCGAGATCGCCCACTGGTTGTTCTGCAGAAAGAACACCTGCGGCGTGCGGTACGTGTTCGCGAAGACCATCGCCTCGTGCACGTCGCCCTGGCTCGATGCGCCGTCGCCGTAGTAGACGATGACGGCCTCGTCGCGCTGGGGGTCGCCCGTGCCGCAGCGCTTGTCGAACACGAGCCCCATGCCGTATCCCGTCGCGTGCAGGGTCTGCGACCCGAGCACGAGCGTGTAGATGTGCACGTTGCCGTTGCGGGGGTCCGTCGGATCCCAGCCGCCGTGCGTGAGGCCGCGCATCACACGGATGATGTCGATCGGGTCGACGCCGCGCGTCGTCGCGACGACGTGCTCGCGGTACGACGGGAAGATGTGGTCCTGCGCGCGGGCGGCGCGCACCGATCCGACCTGCGCGGCCTCCTGCCCGAGGGACGGCGGCCACAGCGCGAGCTGTCCCTGTCGCTGCAGGTTCGTCGCCTGCTGGTCGAAGGCGCGCACCATCACCATGTCGCGGTAGAACATCTCGAGATCGCTGTCGGCGAGCGCGTCGATGAGCGGCAGGTAGCGCTCGGCTTCGGGGGTGGGAGCGAACGTCCCGTCGGAGGCCAGGACGCGCACGAGTGCCGGGTCGTCAGGCGGGGTCATCCTCCCACGCTAGACCCGATCACATGCGCGGCTCT
Source organism: Microbacterium aurum (assembly GCF_016907815.1). Lineage (NCBI taxonomy): Bacteria > Bacillati > Actinomycetota > Actinomycetes > Micrococcales > Microbacteriaceae > Microbacterium > Microbacterium aurum. The sequence continues at coordinate 609,554 of NZ_JAFBCQ010000001.1, read as the reverse complement.
GCATGAGCGGGACAACGGATGCCGGAATCCTCCGTAGCCGGCCGACAACCGGCATCCGTCGCCCGGCGGCGGCCGGCCGCGACCGGCGGCGCCCACCGCACCCATCCCCACCGCTCCAGCCGCGAGACACCGTTCCTGCACCGAGACACCGGTGCACAGAGTCGGTCTCGGTGCAGAGACCGCGTCTCACGCGACAGGGGCGGTGCGCGACAGGGGCGGGGCAGGCGCAGCGCGTCAGCGCGGGGCGACGGATGCCGCGACGTCGACGACCCGGTCGAGGGACTCCTCCTCGCCCACCGTGATGCGCACGCCGTCACCGGCGAAGGGACGCACGATGAGGTCCTGCGCCTCGAACGCGGCGGCCACCTCGAGCGCGCGGTCGCCGGCGGGCAGCCACACGAAGTTGCCCTGCGCCTCCGGGACGTCCCAGCCGGCCTCGCGCAGCCGCGCGGCCAGCCGGTCGCGGCGCTGCGCGATGACGCCGACGCGCTCCAGGAGCTCGTCCTCGGCATCCAGGCTCGCCAGCGCCGCCTCCTCGGCGGCCGCCGTCACCGACAGCGGGATGCCGGTGGTGCGGGCGGCGGACAGGATGCGGGGGTCGCCCACGGCGTATCCGACACGCAGCCCCGCGAGGCCGTACGCCTTGGAGAAGGTGCGCAGCACGACGACGTTCGGGTGCCCCGTCGCGACCACACGGCGGCCGTCGACGGCGCCGGGTTGCGTGACGAACTCGGCGTAGGCCTCGTCGAGGACCACGAGCACATCGCCCGGCACGCGGGCGAGGAACGCGTCGAACGCGTCCTGCGTGACGACGGGACCGGTCGGATTGTTCGGACTGCAGACGATGATCATGCGCGTCCGGTCGGTGACGGCATCCGCCATCGCATCGAGGTCATGACCGCCTGCGGCGTCGTTGGGCACCGTGGCCGCCCTCGCGCCGGCGACCGTGGCGAGTCCGGGGTAGGCCTCGAACGAGCGCCACGAGAAGAGGATCTCGTCGCCGGGGCCGCTCGTGGCCTGGGCGAGCTGGTACAGGATCGACACCGATCCGGCGGCGACGTGCACCGCGTCGTCGGCGACGCCGTACCGCTCCGCGAGCCGCGCGCGCAGGCGCGGCGACGACGCGTCGGGGTACCGGTTGAACGCGCCGGCGGCGCTGACGGCCTCGACCACCCCCGGCAGCGGGTCGAAGGGGTTCTCGTTGCTGGAGAGCTTGAACGCCTCGGCCCCGGCCTGCCGGCCCTGCTTATAGGCGGGCAGGGCGGCGATCTCCGGGCGGATGCGGACGGGGAAGTCGGTCACGCCTCGATTCTAGGAGCGGGGATTCTCTGAGCGCGGGCCGCGAGCCTTGTGGTATCGAATCGGTGGCAATACCATTTTGGTATGGCCATGACACTGCGACTGCCCGAAGACCTCGACCGCAAGCTCGAAACCCTGGCGGCGGAACAGCACATCTCTAAGCATGCCCTGCTCATTCAAGCCGCGGAGGCGATCGTCGCGCGCAGCGGACGACGGGGCGAGATCCGCGGAGCGATCGACTTCGTGCGTACCCACGACGCCGAGCTGTTGCAACGGTTGGAAGACGCATGACGGAGTATGTGACCCTCGACGACGCGCTTCTCGTCGCGCAGGAATTCGGATTCCATGTCCGGGATCACGGCCTCCTGGCGTCGGCGCTCGCACGCCCTGCCACGACGGTTTTCGGCGCGGACGCGTACCCGTCGCTGGATCGGAAGGCCGCCGCGCTACTGGAAAGTGTGGTGAAGAACCAGCCCTTCTTCGACGGCAACAAGCGCAGCGGATGGACGCTCATGGTTTCCTTCCTCTGGATCAATGGGTACGTGCACAACTTCACGACCGATGTGGCCTTCGACCTCGTCGTCGGTGTCGCCGAAGGCCGCATCGACCTCGATGAGGCAGAGCATCGGATCGCGGCGCATCGCGTGCCTCGCTGACGCCATCGCCCATTCCCTGCGCCCCGCCGCCGTGTCAGACTGGCGGCACTATGCGCTTCCTCATCCGCGTCATCGTCAACGCCTTCGCGATCTGGGTCGTCACTCTGATCGCGGCTCTCCGCGTCACGGTCATCCCGTTCCCGCCGGGCGAGACGCTGCAGCTCGTGCTCACCCTGCTCGCGGTCGCGGCGATCTTCGCGATCGTCAACACGATCATCGGGACCGTGGTGAAGATCATCGCGTTCCCGCTGTACATCCTGACCCTGGGGCTCATCTCGCTCGTCATCAACGGGTTCCTGCTGTGGCTGACGGCGTGGCTCACCCACTGGTGGGGCTGGGGGCTGCGCGTCGAGGACTTCTGGCTCGGCGTCGTCGCCGCGCTCGTCATCTCCCTCATCAACTGGATCTTCGGCATCATCCTGCGCCCGCAGCTGAAGCGCCGCTGAGGCGCCTCACTCCGTCGCGGCGTAGACCGTGACGTCGGCGGATGCCGCGTCCCCCCAGCCGGCGAGGCGATCGCGGACGGCGGCCATGCGCGGGTCGGTCGAGTCGTCGAGCGCCCGCGCGGTCTCGAGGTACTCGCCCATCATGTGCGGCGCCACCAGCAGACCGTCCTGCGTCAGGGGGCTCGCCACCGTCCGCTCGGCGACGAAGCTGCCCGCCGCCCCCGCGCCGCCCGCGAGCCCGCCGGCGGCGAGCGCCGACACCAGGTCGTCGCCGTGGCGGAGGGCGACGCTGAGCGTGCCCTCCCCCACGTCGGCCTGCACCGGGCTGCCGAACGTGACGAGCATCGGCACCTCGTACGTCCCCGACAGGGCGACCGCCGTCACCGCCATCGCGCCCTGCGAGTACCCGACGAGGTTGACGGTCGCACCGGGGCGCGCCCCGGCATCCGTCAACGCCTGCGTGATGGCGTCGTACGACGTCGACCGCGCCCCGGTGTACAGCTCGAGGTTCGACGCCATGTCGAACGGCTCCGCCCCCGGGAGCATCCGCTGCGTTCCGGCGGCGTAGACGGTGAACTCCCGCGAGCCGTCGGCCCGCCGGTAGCGCTCCACGCGCACGCGGCCGTCACCGGAGGGGATGCGGCGGGCGAGCGCCGTCACCGAGTCCGGCGCCGTCGTCCGCCCTTCGCGCACGGGGGTGAGCTCGATCCGGCGGGGCTCCCCCGTCGGGGGCGCCGAGGGCGTGCCGCGGCCGACCCGGTCGATGAGGCCGACGTACGCCGGTCCGACGAGGAAGCTGCCCAGTCCCCCGCCGAGGAGGAAGGCGTAGCGGCCGAGGTGGGTCGTGAGCGCGTCGTCGCGGCCGTGGCGCCACGCGTCGGAGACCTGCTCGGCGCGCGCGGGCAGCTCCGGATCGAATCCCGCCAGTTCGCGCCGGCGCTTCTCGAGCATCTCGGCCAGCCGCACGTCGCCGCCGGCGCGGGCCGCCTCGGCCTGGGCCGACAGCTCCACGTACTCGTAGGTGTCGGCGAGCATCGTCAGGCCGCCGGCGACGGCCGCGGCGGCCTCCGCGCACTCCCGCGCCTCCCTCGTCGGAGTGAACAGGAACCGCCGGCCCTGCACCATCATGACGCTCTCGGCGCGGGCCAGCCCGTCGCGCACGCGCTCGCACCCGTCCGCCAGCAACCGCAGCTGAGCCGCCGCACCGCGGAGGCTCTCGGTGTCGACCGCGACCGCGCCGCCGCTGGAGATCTCGATGTCATCGGGGCCGGTCACGGGCTCACCCCGGTCAGCGCGGCGGCGGACTCGGTCCGCTGCATGTCGGCGAGGTCGCCGTCGCACGCGCCGAGCTCGGACACCAGCCGGTCGAGGCGCGCGATGAATTCGTGCATGGCGGCCCGGTAGTCATCGGCCGCGCGCGAGCGCCACCGCGTGCCGTCGGCGATGCCCATCGCGCGCAGCCGCAGGTCGGCGGCATCCGCCCGCGCATCGCGGACGAGGCCGCGGGCGGCGGCGAGCGCGGCGAGGACGGCATCGGCAGCGGGAGACGACGAGGGGTGCATGCCTGCCAGCGTGCCCGCGCGCCGCCGGCCGTGGGCGCGGGCGACCCCGATCGGTGGACAATCGGCGCGGATGGTCCGCTGGGGAGGAGGCGATGACCTCCCGGCCTGTGCACACCGGGCGACCTCGGCCAGAATGAACGGGTGCCCCGCAGTGTCGAGCCCTTCCGCGTGCTGTTCGTGTGCACGGGCAACATCTGCCGGTCGCCGATGGCCGAGATCGTCTTCCGCGGCTTCGCCGACCGCACCGGCCTCGGCACGCACGTCGTCTCGGCCAGCGCCGGCACCGGCGACTGGCACGTCGGCGAGCGCGCCGACGCGCGCACCCTCGATGCGCTCGCCCGTCGCGGCTACGACGGCGCCCGCCACCGCGCGCGGCAGTTCACGCTCGACGATTTCGACCGCCATGACCTCGTCGTCGCGCTCGACCGGTCGCACGAGCGCATCCTGTCCAGCTGGGCGCGCACGCAGGCGGATGCCGACAAGCTCGCGCTCCTGCTGTCGTTCGACCCCGGCGCGGGCGGCAACCTCGACGTGCCCGACCCCTACTATGCCGGGCCGCCGATGTTCGACGAGGTGCTCGGTATGATCGAGAGCGCGAGCCGGGCGCTCTTCCGGCAGCTCGAACCGGCGATCCGACCTCCGTCGTGAGCGCCCTCGCACGCCGACCCCACCCTGCGATCGGAGCCCGTGCCATGTCGACAGCGACCCCCAAGGCTTCGGCCACCCTGGCCGACCAGCCCCTGAGCCCCCTCGACGGCCGCTACCGCGGCGCCGTCGCAGGGCTGTCCGACTACCTGTCGGAGGCGGGGCTGAACCGTGCCCGCGTCGAGGTCGAGGTCGAGTGGATCATCGCACTGACCGACCGGTCGCTGTTCGGCTCGGCGCCGCTGACCGCCGACCAGCAGGAGCAGCTGCGGGCGCTGTACCGCGACTTTGGGCAGACCGAGATCGACTGGCTCGCCTCGACCGAGTCGGTCACCCGCCACGACGTCAAGGCCGTGGAGTACCTCGTCCGCGACCGGCTCGCGTCGCTGGGCCTGGACGCCGTCGCCGAGCTCACCCACTTCGCCTGCACGAGCGAGGACATCAACTCCGCGGCGTACGCCCTCACCGTCCGCCGCGCCGTCGAGAACGTCTGGCTGCCGAAGCTGCGCGCCGTGATCGAGGCGCTGTCGGCGCTCGCGCGCGAGCACCGCGATGCCGCGATGCTCTCCCGCACGCACGGCCAGCCCGCCACGCCGTCGACGATGGGCAAGGAGCTCGCCGTCTTCGCGTGGCGTCTCGAGCGCGTCGCGACGCAGATCGAGGGCGGCGAGTATCTCGCGAAGTTCTCCGGCGCGACCGGCACCTGGTCGGCGCACCTCGCCGCCGCCCCGGACATCGACTGGCCGGAGCTGTCGCGCACGTTCATCGAGGGCCTGGGCATCGGGTTCAACCCGCTGACGACGCAGATCGAATCGCACGACTGGCAGGTCGAGCTGTATGACCGGGTGCGTCACGCCGGCGGCATCCTGCACAATCTCGCGACCGACATCTGGACGTACATCGCGATGGGCTTCTTCGCCCAGATCCCCGTCGCGGGCGCGACCGGGTCGTCGACCATGCCGCACAAGATCAACCCGATCCGGTTCGAGAACGCCGAGGCGAACCTCGAGATCGCGGCGGGTCTGTTCACGACGCTCGCCTCGACGCTCGTGACGAGCCGCATGCAGCGCGACCTCACCGACTCGACGACGCAGCGGAACATCGGCGTCGCTTTCGGCCACTCCCTACTGGCGCTGGACAACCTGCAGCGCGGCCTCAAGGAGATCTCGCTCAGCCGCGACGTGCTGCTGGCCGACCTCGACGCGAACTGGGAGGTGCTCGCCGAGGCGATCCAGACCGTCGTGCGCGCCGAGATCGTCGCCGGGCGCTCGCAGATCACCGACCCGTACGCGCTGCTGAAGGAGCTGACCCGCGGGCGCCGCGTCGGCGGCCCCGAGCTGGCGGAGTTCGTGGGCGGCCTCGACATCGGCGACGAGGCGAAGGAGCGCCTGCTGGCGCTGACGCCGGCCGGCTACATCGGCCTCGCCGACGCGCTGGTCGACCGGGTCTGACCCGCCGCGCGTCGCAAAAGCAGGCTGAACCTAACCGAACGGGCGCCGCAGCGCCTGCCGCGGCCGATTCAGCCTGCTTTCGGAACGCGAACGGCCCGCGCCGTTCGGTCGGCGGGCCGCCGGGCGACGGGCGCGCCGGCCGCGCGCGCGGTCAGGCGCCCGCCGTCAGTGCGCGGTCGGGGCGCCCGGCGTCGCGTCGTCGTCGCCGGTGGCGGATGCCGCGGCATCCGGCTCGTCCATCAGCACGCCGCGGTCGACTTCCTGCGTGATCTGCGCCGGGTCGACGGCGAGCATCAGCAGCGCGATGATCACCAGCGTCGCGATGAAGGAGATGCCCGCCACCACGAGCGAGACGACCACGACGTGCTCGCGCTCGGGGCCGGTGAGGTCCTGGAAGAAGCCCATCGACACGAGGGCGATGATGCCGCCGAAGGCCGCGGCTGCGAATGCGAAGCCCAGCAGCTGCACGGGCTTGAGCAGGTCGCGGCGGGTGGGGCGCTGGTCTGTCATGCGGACTCCTCCACCGTGGCCGGGCGGCGAGGCGAGAGCCCCGCGATGCCCAGGAACACGGCGATGATCGCGGCGTAGCCGCCGAACAGGCCGACGCCGATCGTGATGCCCGTGAGGGTGAACGTCTGATTCGCGTCGGAGATGAAGTAATCCAGGCTGTAGGCCGGGTTCACCAGCAGCAGTCCGACGCCGAGCGCGAGGGTGAACGCCCCGATGAGGATGCGGTCGCGCGCCTCGTCGCGGGCGGGTCCCTCGGCGCGGCGGGAGCGGATGCCGACGGCGAGCTCGGCGGCGCCCGTCGCGAGCGCCCAGACGATCACGACGACGAAGAACAGCGTCACCGAGCGGATGCCGGGAAGACCCGTGATCATGCCCGCGACGAGCGTCAGCGCGCCGAGGAGGATCGGGGCGCCGCGACGGCCCTGCGGGTAGACCAGCCAGGCCGCGATCAGGAGGATCAGCGCGGTCGCGATCGCCCAGCCGCTGAAGATCGCCAGTCCCACGCCGGCCGAATGGTCCGGGGAGAAGGTGACCATGACGGCGGCGACGGCAGCCAGCAGGGCACGGCCCAGCTGCACGTGGCGCACCTCGAAGGCGCGCTCTGCTGCATCGGTCACGTGGGGCTCATCCAGACGGGAAGGGATCAAACCCCTCCAGTCTAGGTCGTCCCGTCCGCCGTGCCCCCGCCGGGTTCAGGCCACCGCCGCGGCGACGAGGTCGCGGATGCGCTTCTCGACGGCATCCGTCACCTCGACCACCGCGAACGAGACCGGCCACATCGGTCCGTCGTCGAGGTGCGCGGGCTCGTCGAAGTTCAGCGTCGGATACCGGGTGTCGAACTTCGACGCGGGCTGAACGAACAGCACGACCTTGCCGTCGGCGGCATAGGCCGGGAAGCCGTAGAACGTCTTCGGGTTGAGGTGCGGCGCGACGTCGCCGACGATGCGGTGCACGGCGCGGGCGAGATCGCCGTCGACGCCGGTGAGGGCCTCGATCGCCTCGACGCAGGCCTCGAGCTCCTTGGCGAGCTTCGCGGCGCCCTTCAGGCCCTTGGTCGCGCGCAGCTCCTCGGCGCGCTGCTTCATCGCGGCGCGCTCGTCGGCGCTGAACCCGCTCTTCGTGTCTGCCATGTCAGTCCTCCGTGTTCACGATCTGCTGGATGCGGATGAGGTCGATCCCGGATGCCACGGTCCGCGCCGTCAGACGAGAATCCCGTCGGCGCGGATGCGCTCGATCACCCGGAGCACGCCCGCCGTGCGCGCCTGATCGGCGGCCGGGTCGGCGCCCGCGACGAGCGCGGCGAAGCGCTCGACCTCGTACCGCATGTTGTTCGCCGCGGCGTCGATCGGGATCTCGCGCCGCGCGCCGTCGATCGTCGTGAGCACGAGATGCCGCGGCTGGGCGATGTGGTCGATCTCGAGCGTGCCGAGCTCACCCTGGATCTCGCTCGGGACGTCCGACCGGGTGATCTTGGAGTAGGTGACCTCGCCGATCATGCCGTCGCCGGCCGCGCCGGGGTAGGCGAGGAGGGCCGTGCCCGCGCCCTCGACACCCGTGGCGATGCGCGGGGAGACCGCGGCCACGGCATCCGGCTCGCCGAACAACGCGACCATGGCGCTGATCGGGTAGACGCCCAGGTCCCAGAGGGCACCGCCGCCGAGCGCCGGATCGAAGATCGCGGGAGTCTCGCCGGCGAGGACGCGGTCGTAGCGGGCGGAGCGCTGGCAGTATGAGAACGAGGCGCGACGGAGCGTCCCGAGCTCCGGCAGCACGTCGCGGAGGGCGGCGAAGCCGGGGTCGTAGACGTTTCGCATCCCCTCGAACACGACGACGCCGGCGGCGTGGGCCGCCGCGACCAGCTCGTCCCACTCGGCCGACGCCGTCGTCGCGGGCTTCTCGACGAACACGTGCACGCCGGCGGCGATGGCGGTGCGCGCCTGCGCGGCGTGGGCGCCGTTCGGCGAGGCGATGTACACCGCGTCGACGGCGCCGCTGCGCAGGAGCGCGTCGAGGTCGTCGGTCGCGGTGGCCGTCGTGAGCCCGATGCGGTCGGCGAAGGCGCGGGCCTTGGCGGCATCGCGGGAGGTCACGGCGGTGATCGCGATGCCCTCGCCGACCTCAGCCGCCGCGACCGCGTCGGCGAAAGTCTCGGTGATGACACTGGTCCCGATGGTCGCGATTCTGATCACCCGACCACGATAGGGCGGGTCAGGGGCGCAGCGGCGGGGGCCCGGGCGGGAGGGTCGGGTCTGGGCGGCGCCCGGGGCGGCAGGGGCCGGGCGGGAGGGGCCGGGCGGGTCAGGGGCGCAGCGGCAGCAGGGCGGCGAGATCGGCGCGGGTGCCCGAGGCGAGGATGCGACCGGATGCCGCGGCCTCCGCCCACGCCTCGGTGCCCGTGGCGAGGGCGATCCACGTCGCGGCATCCGTTTCCACGACGTTCGGCGGGGTGCCGCGGGTGTGCCGCGGGCCCTCGATCACCTGGACGGCGCCGAACGGGGGCACCCGCACCTCGACGGTGTTGCCCGGCGCCTTCTCCGCGAGCAGCTGCAGGAGGTAGCGGACCGCGGTCCCAAGATCGGTGCGGGCGGGTGTGGCGCCGGCATCCGCCGCCCCGGCAACGGCGGACAGCGCGGCGCGACCGTCCTCGGTGGAGATCTTGCGGGCCATCCCTCCACGGTAGTGCGCGGCCCGCGTCGGTAGGCTGGCCGGGTGCGCATTCTCGTCCTCGGTTCCGGTGCCCGCGAGCACGCCATCCTCCTCGCGCTGAAGGGGGAGGATGCCGGCCACGAGCTGTTCGCGGCGCCCGGCAACGCCGGGATCGCCGCCGACGCGGCCATCGCCGAGGGCCTCGATGCGAACAGCCCGGGCGCCGTCACGGACTACGCCAATGACGAGCACATCGACCTCGTGATCATCGGCCCCGAGGCGCCGCTCGTCGCAGGGGTCGCCGATGCGCTGCGCGAGCGCGGCATCCCGGTGTTCGGGCCGGCACGCGCCGCCGCCGCCCTCGAGGGCTCCAAGGCGTTCGCGAAGCGGGTGATGGATGCCGCGGGCGTCCCGACCGGGCAGGCCACCCGCGCCGCGACCCGCGCGGACGTCGAAGCCGCACTCGACGCGTACGGCGCACCGTATGTCGTGAAGGCCGACGGCCTGGCGGCCGGCAAGGGCGTCATCGTCACGGAGGACCGCGCCGCCGCCCTCGCCCACGCCGACGCGTACCTTCCCTCCGGCCCCGTGCTCGTCGAGGAGTTCCTCTCCGGCCCGGAGGTGTCGCTGTTCTTCGTCAGCGACGGCGACACCGTGCGGGCACTCAGCCCCGCGCAGGACTTCAAGCGCGCGTACGACGGCGACGCCGGTCCCAACACCGGCGGCATGGGGGCATACTCCCCGCTGCCGTGGCTGGCCGATCGGTTCGGCAGCGAGCAGGCGTTCGTCGAGCAGGTCACGCGCGAGGTCGCCGAGCCGGTGATCCGGCAGCTCGATGCCGAGGGCACCCCCTTCATCGGTCTGCTCTACGCGGGCCTGATCCTCACCGAGCAGGGCGTGAAGGTCATCGAGTTCAACGCGCGGTTCGGCGACCCGGAGACCCAGGTCGTGCTCGCCCGCCTGACGAGTCCGCTGTCGCAGCTGCTGATGGCCGCGGCATCCGGCCATCTGGAGGACGAGCCCGCGCCGAGCTTCGCCGACACGGCGGCGATCACCGTCGTCCTCGCGAGCGAGGGATACCCGGAGAGCCCCGTCACGGGTCGCCTCATCGACGGGACGGAGGCCGCGGCATCCGTCCCCGGCGTCCACCTCGCGCACGCCGCCACCGCGCGCGATCGCGAGGGCGCGCTCGTCGCGACGGGCGGCCGGGTGCTGAACGTCGTGGCGACCGCCGCGGACTTCGCGCAGGCGCGGGAGCGCGCCTACGCCGCCCTGGCCGAGATCACCCTCGAGGGCGCGCACTTCCGCCGCGACATCGCCGCCGCCGTCGCCTGAGTCCGGGTTTCGGTTTCGGGTTCGGGGACGGGTTCGGGTCCCTGCCCGCGCGCGGCCCCGCCGAACCCTCGCTCCCCCACCGAACCCTCACGCCCAGGCGCGCACAGGGGTGAGGGCTCGACGTGGGGATGAGGGGCCGGCGGATGGGGAAGCGCGGGCTCAGCGCTTCGCGAGGTGCGCGGGGCGCTGCATGAACAGCACCGCGATGACGCCGATGAGCAGGACGGATGCCGGGAGCAGGATCGACTGCGCCATGGCATCGGAGAACCCGGGCACCACGAAGGCGGGGAGCTGACCCGAGGTGAAGTCGCCGCCGGCGTCGGACGCGCCGGGCAGGTTCGCCTCGAGGCGGTTCTGCATGAGCGCGGCGATCGTGGCCGAGCCGAGCACCGAGCCGATCGTGCGGGTCGTGTTGTAAATGCCCGAACCGGCGCCGGCCTGCCGGGGCTGCAGGTTGCGGGTCGCAGTGGTCGCCAGCGGTCCCCACATGCCGGACTGGCCGATGCCCATGAGCGCCGAGGGCAGCAGGAACATCCAGATCTCGGTGTCGGGGTTCATCAGCGCGGCGTACCAGAAGAGCGAGATCACCGTCAGCAGCAGGCCAGGCACGAGGAGCATCCGGGGGTCGACGCGGTCGAGCAGGCGTCCGGCGAACGGCGCGAGCACACCCGAGAGCACCGCCATCGGGATGAGCAGCAGCGCCGACTCGGTCGGGGTGAGGCCCCGGGCGAGCTGGTAGAAGAACATCATCGGCAGCGACATCGCCGTCACCGTGAACCCGACGGTCGCGATGCCGATGTTGGCGACGGAGAAGTTGCGGTCGCGGAAGAGGTCGAGTGGCACGAGGGGCTCGCTCTTGGTCTTCGCCTGCTGCCAGATGAACACCGCCATGACGACGACGCCGGCGGCGAGCATGGTCCACACCCACGGCGCCCAGTCGTAGTGCTCGCCCTCCTGCAGGCCGAACACGATGAGGAAGAGCGCCGCGGCGCTGAGAACGACGCCGACGACGTCGAACCGGTGCTCGTGCGTCGTCAGGTTCGGCACCAGCATCCATGCCAGGACGAATCCGATGACGCCGACGGGGAGGTTCACGAAGAAGATCCACTCCCAGCCGAGGCCGTCGACGAGAAGGCCGCCGGCGAGGGGACCGACGAGCATGGCGACGCCGGAGGTCGCCCCCCACAGGCCCATCGCCGCACCGCGGCGGTGGGCGGGGAAGGTGCGCGTGATGACCGCCATCGTCTGCGGCGTCATGACCGAGGCGCCGAGGCCCTGGACGGCACGGAACGCGATGAGCATCTCGAGCGAGCCGGACAGTCCGCAGCCGAGCGAGGCGAGGGTGAAGATCGCGAGGCCGATCAGGTACACGCGCTTGGGTCCGAACCGGTCGCCGAGGCGTCCGGTGATCAGGAGCGGCACGGCGTAGGCGAGGAGGTACGCCGAGGTCACCCACACGACGTTGTCGAGGTTGTTCGTCGTCGGGTCGAGCGCGGCCTTGATCGCGGGGTTCGCGACCGAGACGATCGTCGTGTCGACGAGGATCATGAAGAACCCGATGACGAGCGCCCAGAGGGCGGGCCACGGGTTGGCGTTGCCCTCGGGTGCGGGGGCGGCGGGCGCGGCAGGCCCGGATGCGGCAGGCGCGGCGGTTGCGGCGGCGGCGGACGCGGCAGGCGCGGCGGGGGCGGATGCGGGGGCGGATGCGGCGGCGGCGCCCGCGGGCTCCGGAGCCGCTCCGGAGGTGGTCGAGGGATCGGTCATCGGCGTGCAGCCTCTCTCTGAGCGAGGTAACGGTCGGTGGGCATGCCGGCGGCATCGCCCCACGGATAGTCGGTGTCGGCCACGCGCGCGATGAGCTCGCGCAGCCAGGTCAGTTCGGCCTCGAGCAGGATGCCTTCCCGCTCGACTTCGATGAGGTACTGGTCGGGAACGCCCTTGGCGAGCGCTTTCGCCCGTCCGCCCTGGTGCAGCTCGAGCGAGGCGGCCAGGGCGGTCTCGCGCTCGCGCAGCAGGCTGACGGCTTCGTCGCGCTCGAGGTTGTGGACCTCGGCGAGCGCGACGCGGAACTCGACCGGTCGGTCGATCCGCGGGATCTCGCGGCGCACCCAGTCGAGCACGACCTGCCGGCCGGCATCGGTGAGGGTGTAGGTCGTCCGCTCCGGGCGGTTTCCCTCCCGGTCGGTGCCGACCTCGGCGAGCAGCCCTCCCCGCTCGAGACGGCCCACCGTGTGGTACATCGTGCCGTTGGTGAGCGAGACGATGCGGTCGTCGTGCCGCTGGCGCATCAGCCGGATCATCTCGTAGGGGTGCATATCGTCTTCGCGCAGCAGCGCGAGCACCATGACCCCCAACGGGGTGAGGCGTGCGACGGCATCCTTCATCATTGCTCCGTATCGACTAGTCCACATGGACTATACCCCCATGTCGGGCTTGAGAACGTCGCGTCGGAGTCTGGTGGAGGAGGCGGTGACGCGTCGCGCTCCTTCCGGTGGATGCGTGCCCGCGCTACCCCCGGTGATCGAGTGCGCGCGAGGGACGAGCGGGCGTATCGAGATCATGCCGTTTCGTCCGGCTGGCTCTGGCGCGCCTCCTCGCCCCCCGGTGATCGAGTGCCCGCGTGGGATGAGCGGGCGTATCGAGATCAGGTCTTCAGGATGGTGCGGTGGAGTCGGGTGGGTGAGGTGGTGGCGGGTCGCCATTGGTGGTCGGTTCCCCACCAGCCGGGGGCTTTGACTTCGGGGATGCCGTGGTTCATGCGGATCTGCCAGCCGATGCGGTCGAGGTAGCGGTGGTGGTACCAGCACAGGAGGACGCCGTTGTCGGTGTGGGTGGGGCCGCCGCCTGCGTGTTCGGTGACGTGGTGGATCTCGCACCAGGATGCCGGGACCCCGCATCCGGGGATGACGCACCCGCCGTCGCGGAGCGCGATCGCGCGCCGCTGGTACCGGTTGAACACCCGGTCGCGGACATCGATCCGGATGATCCTCCCGTCATCACGGCTGGTGACGCGTTGGATCGTCCCCGCACACGCCACATGCCGGGCAAGGGACACCGTCACCGGCTGCTCACACCCCTGCGCGTGCGCGTACCCCCGGCCGGACTCGAGATCTTCCGCGGTGACCGACACCACGAGAGTGGGAGCGTGACCCCCGATGGTGGGCAGCAGCCCACTGGACGCGGCAACACTGAGCGCGGCGGCGAGGACGTCATGCTGTTTCTGCGCCCTCGTGCGGGTGTCTTCCGCAGTGAGAAGCGGCGACCCGTCGTCATACGCGGCTTCCGCTTCAGGGTTATCGAAGGTGACCTTCGGGGCGAGGTGCGCGTCGAAGATGGTCTGCAGCTGCGCGGCGACCTCCGGCAGCAGGGTCCCGCGGATGGGGACGCCGGTGGGGGTCGCTGTCCCGAGGGTGAGCCCGCGGGCGCGCAGCGCGGCACGTTCGCGGGGTTCGGCACCGTCCGCGTCCAGGGCGAGCGCCCACGCCTGTGCGTGGACCCGGAGGATCCCCGCTGATGCCGGGGGCGCCCCGTGCGGGCCCTTCCCGCGGGCTTCCGCGACGACGATCTCCTCGGCGTGCCGCCGGGCCGACGGGGCGATCCGCGGGCTGGACGCCTGCAGCGGCTCGCAGATCGCGAGGATCCCGTCCACCCCGACCACCCCGTCGAGCATCGCCGAGCGGACCTGCGGGAACGCCGCGTCCAGGACCTCCCCGGTCGTGCCGGAGACCTCCGGCCGGACGGCGCGGGCGGCGCGCTGCAATCGGGTCGCGGTGCGCGGGTCGACGCGGGTGAGGTTCTCGACCAGTTCGGTCACGTTCCGACATCCCAAATGTGAGGTCATGAAATCGTCCCGGCAGCCGTGCTCGGACCGGCGGGTGATCTCCCCCACCGCGTCGACCAGCAGCGCCTCCGTCAGACGAGCCAGGTCACCGATCGCGGACACCTGGAGGGCGAGTTCATGCTCCGTCGCCCGCTCCAACACCCGTCCCGCGGCGGCATCCCGCACCAGCTGGGATGCCTGCGCGAGCAGGTCATGCAACGAGGCGGTGAGGAGGTCCATACCCTCCATTGTGGTGAGGGCCACCGACATTCACCGGCCAGAAAACCCCCGATCGAACCCGAGAAACCAGACTCGTGCATGAGAGTTCTCTCATGTGCAAAGCGTCGCGCGCCAGCGGTACGTTTGGTGCGTGGACGCAGAGTCTCAGCAGCAGGCGCACGAGATCTTCGACCCCCTTGCGCAACGGCTTCTGCTGCGCGATGGCGTCGACCTCGGGCCGATGTTCGGCGTCGAGGGGGTGCGCGTGCGGGGTAAGGTGTTCGCCTGCGTCGGCTACGACTCCGACCTCATGCTGAAACTCCCCCGCGATCGGATCGACGAGCTCGAGGCTGAGGGCACCGCGCGGCGCGTCGTGATGCGCGGTCGCCCCATGAAGGAGTGGGCGTTCGTGGATGCCGCGCACGCGCCCGCCTGGTCCGACCTCGTCGACGAGGCGTACGCATTCGTCGACTCGATCACGCCGCGTAGCTGACCCGCCGCGTGCGGCCGACCGCGCCCCCGCGCTCCCGCTCAGCGCCCGCCCGGTCCGCCGCCGCCGGGCGCGCTCCCGGCCGTCGGCGTCGTCGTCGCGTCGACGCGGCACACCAGGGTCGCCGCGAACCCGGCGGTCACGTCTCCCGTGACCGTCGCGACCTGCAGCACGCCGCCGTCGTCGCCAAAGACGTTGTCGGACGCCAGGGTGACCTGCGACAGGTTGCGCGCCGACCCGTCGTAGGCCGCCAGTGCATATACCGCGCCGAGCATGCTTTCGGGGAGGGCGAGCTGCGAGGTCGCGATGGCATTTGCGGAGTCGGTGATCGCGGATGCCGAGGGATGGACCTCGAAGTGGATATGCGGCCAGCGACCCGAGTAGCACCCGGGCACGATCGAAGTGAAGGTGACCTGACCGTCGGCATCCGTCACCTGCACGCCGCGCAGATAGGTCTCGTCCTCGATGCCGGCCGAGTACATCGAATACTCGCCCTGCGCCGTGCAGTGCCAGGCGTACACGGCGACGCCGGCGAACGGGGCGTCGCCGTTCGCCATGTCGGTGATCCGCAGGGTGAACTGCAACGGGACTCCGTCGGCCACCCCGCCCCGGAGATCGAGCTGCGGATGTCCGAGCGGACGATGCCGGACCGCTCCCGCACGTCGGGGCCGTTCGATCCGTCGCCCGGGTAGGGTCCGGCGGTCTCGTCGGGGATCTCCGCGGTCGGGAGGGCGTCGCTCGCGGTCGGCGCAGACGTCGCGCTCGGGGTGGCCGAGGGGGTCGGCGTGCGCGTCGCCGCCGGGGAGGCCACCGCGTCGGTCACCGCCGAGCAGGCCGCGAGCGCGACCGCGCCGACACCCAGTCCCGCGATGCCGAGGATGCCGCGGCGCGAGACGAGCGTGCGCAGGTCGAAGCCGGCGCCCTGGTCGACGACCTCGTCGTCCGGGCGGTCGAGGAGGCGGCCCTGATAGCGGGGGCCGTCCGGGGTCTGCTCGGGTTCGGGGATCATGCACCCAGCCTGACCCGCCAGCACAGGCGTGCGCTGTGGCCCGGCTATGAGTCCGTGCTGACACGGCTCGCGAGCTCCCCGCGATAATGGACGGGTGACGGATGCTGCTCTCGACCTGCCCGGCTGGACCCACGTGTACTCCGGCAAGGTGCGGGACCTGTACCGCCCGGCCGGCGACATCCCCAAGGACAGGATGCTCGTCGTCGCCAGCGACCGGGTGAGCGCGTTCGACCATGTGCTCTCCCCCGGCATCCCGGGAAAGGGCGAACTGCTGACGACGCTCAGCCTGTGGTGGTTCGACCAGCTCGCCGGCGCCGACGGCGGACCGCGGATCCCGAACCACCTCGCCCCGTCGCACGAGCTGACCCTCGGGGCCGACGGCGAGGCGAACACCGCCGACGATGTCGTGGACCTCATCCCGGCGGCCGTCGCGGGCCGCGCGATGGTGGTGCGCGAGCTCGAGATGCTCCCGATCGAGTGCGTCGTCCGCGGCTACCTCACGGGATCGGGGTGGAAGGAGTACCGCGTGTCGGGGACGGTGTGCGGCATCCCGCTGCCGGCGGGTCTCGCGGACGGCGACCGCCTGCCCGAGCCGATCTTCACGCCTGCGTACAAGGCGCCGATGGGGGAGCACGACGAGAACATCTCGTTCGCACGCGCCGAGGAGCTCGTCGGACCGGATCGCGCGGCCGAGCTGCGCGACGCCTCGCTCGCGATCTACCGTCGGGCCGCCGCGACCGCCGAGGCGAAGGGGCTCATCCTCGCCGACACGAAATTCGAGTTTGGGGTGGATGCCGCAGGCACGCTGACCCTCGCCGACGAGGTGCTCACGAGCGACTCGTCCCGGTACTGGGATGCCGCGGCGTGGGCCACGGGCGCAACTCCGGCGGAGCGGATGGCGAGCTTCGACAAGCAGATCGTCCGCGACTGGCTCGCCGCGGCGTGGGACCAGACCGGCACCCCGCCCGAGCTCCCCGCCGAGATCGTCGAGCGCACCGCCGCGAAATACCGCGAACTCCTCGAGAAGCTCACCGCGTAGCGCCAGCGTCCTGCGTCGCGCACGCCTCTGACGCCGAGTGCGCCCGTTGTCGCCCACCGGGCCGGTTATCCGCGCACCACAGCGGGCGCTCTCGACGCGAACGGGCCCGGTCGGCGGTGGAGACGACGGGGCGAGGGCGAGGGGCAGTGGAATGGATGCCGGGCGGGCAACGTTCGCACTCACATGAAGGCACTCGTGTACTCCGACTTCGGCGGCAACGACCGCTTCCAGATCGTCGACCGGGAGATGCCCCACAACGGCCCCGACACGCTTGTCGTGCGGGTCGTGGCCGCGGGCCTCAACCCCGTCGACTACAAGGTGCGCGAGGGATACCTGCGCGGCGCGATCGACACCCTGCTGCCGGCGGTGCCGGGCTGGGACGTCGCCGGCATCGTGGAGAAGACAGGGCTCGACACCCCGAAGTTCGCCGTCGGCGACGCCGTGCTGGCCTATGCCCGCGCCGACGTGGTGCAGCATGGCTCGCTCGCCGAGTACATGCCCGTGCCGGTGCGCACCGCCGCGCACAAGCCCGAGGGCGTCTCGTTCGAACAGGCCGCCGCGCTGCCGCTGACGGGGCTCACGGCCCTGCAGTCGCTCGAGCGCGCCGGTGTGCGGTCGGGCCAGACCGTGCTCATCCACGGCGCCGCGGGCGGAGTGGGATCGTTCGGCGTGCAGCTCGCGGTGCTGCGCGGCGCACGCGTCGTGGGAACCGCATCGCCGGCGAATCACGAGTACCTGCGCTCACTCGGCGCCGAACCGATCGCCTACGGCGACGGTGTGGTCGATGCGGCGCGCGCCCTCGCGCCGGAGGGTTTCGACGTGATCGTCGACTACGCCGGCGGCGCATCGCTCGACTCGGTGCCTCACCTCCTGGCATCCGCGGGCACCGTCGTCTCTATCGCCGATCCGCGCGCCCGCAGCGAGTTCGGCGGCCACTACGTGTGGGTGCGACCGGATGCCGCGCAGCTCGCCGAGCTCGCGCACCTCGTCGCCGACGGTGCGCTGCGCGTTGAGATCGCCGCGACCTACCCCCTCGACGAGGCGGCTGCCGCGTATGCGGCGCTCGAGCAGGGCCACACCCGCGGCAAGCTCGTCGTCACCACCGCGGTCTGAGCACCGCTCCCGGCACACCGACTGCGCCCGTTGTCACCCACCGGGCCCGTTATCTGCGCACAACAGCGGGCGCTCTCGACGCAAACGGGCGCACTCGACGCCGGATGCACTCGACGCCAGAGGCGCGGGATGCCGGCCTCACAGCCATCTCCCAGATACGCTGACCCCAGGCATCCGCCACCCCAGGCATCCACCACCCGAACGTCGAGGAGCACCCGCATGCCCATCTGGACCCTGCACGGCGACGGCCGCACCGTCGAGCCCGGCGCCGTCGTCACGCCCACCGAGCGCCTCGGCTGGCCGGCAACGATCGCGATCGGCGCGCAGCACGTCGTGGCGATGTTCGGCGCGACGTTCCTCGTGCCGATCCTCACCGGCTTCCCCGTGACGACGACCCTCTTCTTCTCGGGCGTCGGCACGATCCTGTTCCTGCTGCTCACGCGCAACAAGCTGCCCAGCTACCTCGGCTCCTCGTTCGCGTTCATCGCCCCGATCCAGGCGTACAACGGCGGTAAGACCCTCGAGACGACGCAGCAGATCACGCAGGCGATGGTCAGCGTCGCGGTCACGGGTGTGATCCTCGCGCTCGTGGGCCTGCTCGTGCAGAAGATCGGCACGCGCTGGATCGAGAAGCTCATGCCGCCGGTCGTCTCGGGCGCCATCGTCGCCCTGATCGGCCTCAACCTCGCCCCCGCGGCCTGGAACAACTTCACCGTGCAGCCGGGCGTCGCGACCATCACCCTCGCCGCGATCATCCTGTTCAGCGTGCTGTTCCGCGGGTTCCTCGGACGCATCTCGATCTTCCTCGGCGTCGTCGTCGGCTACGTCTTCGCGGCGATCACCGGTCAGGTGTCGTTCGACGCGGTGTCGCAGGCGGCCTGGGTGGGCCTGCCCGAGTTCCACCTCCCCGCGTTCGGCGACCCGGTCTCGTGGAGCCTGCTGCCGATCTTCCTGCCGGTCGTCCTCGTCCTCATCGCCGAGAACGTCGGCCACGTGCGGGGCGTCGCGACCATGACCGGTGACCCCACGATCAACCGGCACACCGGCCGCGCGCTCACCGCCGACGGCGTCGCGAGCACGCTCGCGGGCCTGTTCGGCGGCTCGGCGACGACGACCTACGGCGAGAACATCGGCGTCATGGCGGCGACCCGCGTCTATTCGACGGCGGCGTACTGGGTCGCGGGCGCCTTCGCGATCCTGCTGTCGTTCTCGCCCGCGTTCGGCGCGGTCATCAACACGATCCCCGCGGGCGTCATCGGCGGCGCGACGACCGCGCTGTACGGCCTCATCGGCGTCATCGGCATCAAGATCTGGGTCGACAACCAGGTCGACTTCTCGCGCCCCGTCAACCAGTACACCGCCGCGGTGGCCTTCGTCATCGCGATCGCGGGCTTCACGATGAACCTCGGCACGCTGACGTTCTCGGCGATCGTGCTCGGCACCGTCGCGGCCCTCGTGATCTACCACGGCGGCAACGCGATCGCCCGCTGGCGCAACACCGGCACCGACGACGGCGGCCCCATCGTCCCGATCGGCCAGCTCGGCGGCGACCCGCAGTAACGCAGCCCGCGGGAATGCGCCGGGGCGCGGATTAGTTGTAGCTACACATGACTGATCTCGCCCCGGCATCCGCCCGCCTTCACGCGGCCACGCGGATGGATGCCGTCACCCTCCTCGTCGGCGACCTCGACGCGCAGACCGCGTTCTACCGCGACGTCGTGACGCTCGAGGTGCAGGATGCCGCCGGCGACACCGTCACCCTCGGCCGTGCCGGGCGCCCGCTGGTGATCCTCCGGCACGAGCCGGCGCTGCGGCACGCGCCCGCCGGTTCCGCGGGCCTGTTCCACACCGCGATCCTCTTCGAGACGCAGCCCGCCCTCGCGGCGGCGCTGTACTCCGTCGCCCAGCGCGCGCCGCGCACCTTCACCGGAAGCGCCGACCACCTCGTCAGCCAGGCGTTCTACCTCACCGACCCCGAGGGCAACGGCATCGAGCTGTACTGGGACCGCGACCGCACCGAGTGGTCGTGGACCCACGGCCAGGTCGAGATGGACACGCTGTACCTCGACCCGAACGCGTTCCTCACCGAGCACCTCACCGAGGCCGCCGCGAACGGTGCGACGGCGACGGATGCCGCGGCCATCGGCCATGTGCACCTCTCGGTCGGCGACATCGCGACGGCGCGCGCGTTCTACGTCGACGCGCTCGGGTTCGACACGACCGCGGCGCTCGGCTCTCAGGCCCTGTTCGTCAGCGCCGGCGGCTACCACCACCACATGGCCATGAACGTGTGGAACTCCCGCGGCGCGGGTCCGCGGATGCCGGCGCTCGGCCTCGGTCGCGTCGATCTCGCCCTGCCGGATGCCGACGGTCTCGGCGCCCTGACCGAGCGCCTGCGTCACAACGGCATCGCAGTGCGCGACGACGGCCGCACAGTCGCGTTCACCGACCCGTGGAACAACCTGCTGCACGCGTCCGTCGTCTGACGGCCACCGCTCGGTCGCGCGGCACCGCGTCCACCGAGTCCACCGTGGCGGTCATGCCTGCCGCATGCCGCGGCCTCATGCCGAGGCGCGGAGGACCAGCTCGGTCTGCAGGATTGTCACGTGCGGCGGCTGTCCGCCGGCCAGCAGCGACAGCAGGATGTCGGCCATCGCCTCGCCCTGCTCGTGGGACGGCTGACGCATCGTGGTCAGCTGCGGGTTGACGCTCGTCGCCACCGGCGAATCGTCGAAGCCGACGATCGCGACGTCTTCGGGCACGCGGATGCCGGCGCGTCCGAGCGTCGCGAAGGCACCGCGCGCCATGAGGTCGCTCGCGACGAACAGGGCGTCGGGCTCGGCGCCGGCGTCGATCATCCGGCGCATCGCGGCGGCTCCGCCATCCGCCGTGAAGTTGCCGTCCTCGACGGCGACCGGCTCGAGCCCCGCGGCGGCGAGCGCCTCGCGGAACCCGCTCAGGCGGTCGACGCCGGCCGGCATCGTCAGCGGCCCCGTGATGGTGCCGATGCGGCGGAAGCCCTTGCCCACCAGGTACGCCGTCGCGTCGCGGGCGCCAGCGGCGTTGTCGACATCGACGTAGTACGCGCTCTTCCGATCGCGCACCGGGCGGCCGCCGTAGACGACCGGGACCGCGGCGGCGATGCGGTCGATGAACGTGTCGCTGGTGTGGTGGGAGACCACGATGGCCCCGTCGACGGCGCCGCTGCGCACGTACGCCGTCGTCTTGTCGCGGGGATCGTCGCTGGCGATGATGAGGTTCAGCACGTAGTCCGAGCGGCTGAGGCGCGCGTTGATCCCCGACACGATCGACGCGAAGAACGGGTCGCCGAAGAACCGCGTCGTGTCCTCGGGCACGACGAGCGCGATCGCCATCGTGGCGCGGCTGGCGAGCGAGCGGGCGGCGCGGTTGGGCACGTAGTTGAGCTCGGAGATCGCGCGCTGCACGGCCTCGAGGGCGGCCGGGCTGACCGCCGTCGATCCGTTCACGACCCGAGACACCGTCGAACGCGAGACCCCGGCGGCCGCGGCGACCTCTTCGATCGTGGCGACCGCGCGCGGCGTGTCGATGCTCACGTGAGGCCTACCTCGGTGCAAGAAGTGCGGATGGGACGTCGATCGCGCGGGCGGCGATGACCCGACGATACTCCAGCGCGCTGTCCTTCGCCGTGCGCTCCTGGGTGTCGTAGTCCACGCGGACGATGCCGAACCGCTTGGCGTACCCCCACGCCCACTCGAAATTGTCCAGCAGCGACCAGTAGAAGTAGCCGCGCACGTCGACGCCCGACTCCGCGGCATCCGCGATCGCACCGAGGTGCCCCCGCAGGAACGCGACCCGCTCCGTGTCGTGCACCCGCCCGACGCCATCCTCGACGACGAGCTCGTCATCGTAGGCGGCGCCGTTCTCGGTGACGTACAGGACCGTGCCCGCCGGCTGGGCGTACTCCGTCCACACCCGCTGCAGCAGCCGAGTGAGTCCCTCCGGCTGCACCTCCCAGCCCATGTTGGTGCGCGGCAGGCCCCGCTCGTGCCAGTGGATGTCCACCCCCGCAGGCCACGGCGACCCCGTCGCCCGGTCGGTGGGAGCGTCGCCCGGGACCGGCGGATGCGGGTCGGGCGCGGCACCGACGAACTCGCCGTGGTAGTAGTTGACGCCCAGCGCCTGCAGCGGCTGGGCGATCGTCTCGAGGTCGCCCGGCAGGGTCGCGGCGTCGAGGGCGTCGATGGCCCCGGCATCCACGGCGCGGATGTCGGCGACGATGTCGGCGGGGTACTGCCCGCGGAAGATCGGGTCGAGGAACCAGCGGTTGAACTGGCCGTCGATGCGCCGCGCCGCGTCGAGATCGCCGGCGTCGGACGGGTCGACCGGGTCGGCGACGGTGAGGTTCAGCGTGATCCCGAGATCCAGCGACGCATCGCGTGCCCGCAGCTCGCGCACGACCTGACCGTGGCCGAGCAGCAGGTGGTGCGCCGCGAGGACGCCCTCGGTGATCGAGAAGTGCCCGGGGGCGTGGATGCCGCCGGTGTAGCTCAAGAACGACGAGCACCACGGCTCATTGAGCGTCGTCCAGTTCTGCACGCGGTCGCCGAGGGCGTCGTGCACGCTCAGCGCGTACTCGGTGAACAGGTCACTCGTCTCGCGCACCGTCCAGCCGCCGCGGTCCTGCAGCGCCTGCGGCAGGTCCCAGTGGTAGAGCGTCAGCCAGGGCAGGATGCCGGCACCGTGCAGCTCGTCGACGAGCCGCTTGTAGAAGTCCAGGCCCTTCTGGTTGACCGCTCCGCCGTCGGGGCGGACGCGCGCCCACGACACCGAGAAACGGTAGGTGTCGAGCCCCAGGTCCTTCATGAGCGCGACGTCGTCGCGGAACCGGTGGTAGTGGTCGCACGCGACGTCGCCGTTGTCGGCGTTGATCACGGCGCCGGGTTCCCGGCTGAACGTGTCCCAGATGGATGCCGTCCGGCCGTCCTCGAAGGCCGCGCCCTCGATCTGGTAGGCCGCGGTCGCCGCGCCGAACAGGAATCCGGACGGGAAGGGGCGCGCGGTGTCAGACATAGTGGTCCCTTTCTCCAGGCGCGGCGGCCTCAGCCCTTGACCGCACCCTGCATGATGCCGCTGACCAATTGCTTGCCGGCGAAGACGAACAGGATGATGAGCGGGATGGTCGACAGCAGCACGCCGGCCAGCACGATCGAGTAGTCGATGAAGTAGTTCGACTGCAGCAGCGACAGCGCGACGGGCAGGGTGGGGCTTTGCCGGTCCAGCACGATGAACGGCCAGAAGAAGTTGTTCCACGCCGACACGAAGGTGAACAGGCCCAGCATCGCTGCGGCAGGACGCGCGGCGGGCACGCCGACCGTCAGGAACGTCCGGAAGGCGGTCGCCCCGTCGACCCGCGCGGCCTCGATGAGCTCATCGGGGACGGCCTGGCGGATGTACTGCGTCATCCAGAACACGCCGAACGCGCTGACGAGGGCGGGGATGATGATGGCGCCGAGGTTGCCGGTCCAGCCGATCTCACTGAACAGGATGTACAGCGGCACGACACCCAGCTGCATCGGGACCGCCATCGTCGCGATGACGAAGACCAGCAGGACACTCGAGCCCTTGAACCGCAGCTTCGCGAAGGCCCAACCCGCAAGTGTGGAGAAGAACACGACCGACAGGGCGATGAGTCCCGAGCTGACGATCGAGTTCCACAGCGCAACCCAGAAGTTCACCGCGGGATCGTTGATCACCTTCGCGGCGTTGCTGAAGAAGTTTCCGCCCGGGAGCCACGACATGTTGGGGTCGCGGATCGTGTACGAGGTGCCCGACCCGATCAGCAGCGACCAGTAGAAGGGGAAGATGCTCGCCAGGAGCACGACCCCGAGGCATCCGTACACGAACCAGCCAGGGCGTGACCCCTTGACGCGCCGGGGCCGGCGTGCCGGGCGGGGCGGCTCCGGCTCTTCCTCGGACAGGACGATGGGGTGGGCGTCGAGGGCGCTCATCGGATCACCTCACGGGTCTCGGTGGCGGCGTTGTGGGCGGTGCGGCGCCGTGCGACATCGGCCTTCGCGCTGCGCTGTGCGGCGCGCAGTTGTGCGCGCGTCATGGTCGATCTGCTGCCTTCGTCGCGGACGAGACTCTTCGTGACAAGGAGGTTGATCAGGCCGATCACCAAGATGATGAGGAACAGGATCCACGCCAGTGCCGCAGCTCGGCCGAAGTTCCACTCGCCCCAGCCGATGTTGTAGAGCCAGAGCGTGATCGTCAGCCACTGCGAGTTCGCCCCGCCGGTGCCGTACTGGTCGTACATGCGGGGCTCATCGAAGATCTGCAGTCCGCCGATCGTTGAGGTGATGATGACGAAAATGAGGGTGGGGCGCAGGCTCGGCAGGGTGATCGAGAAGAACTGACGTGCCTTGCCGGCACCGTCCACCGTCGCGGCCTCGTAGTAGTCGCGCGGGATCGCCTGCATCGCGGCGAGAAGGATGAGGCTGTTGTATCCGGTCCAGCGGAAGTTGACCATCGTGGCGATGGCGATGTGGCTGGCGAAGGCATTCGAGTGCCACTTCACGGGCTCGATCCCGATGTTGCCGAGCCAGGTGTTCACGATCCCGTACTGGTCGCCGAACATGTTGGAGAAGATCAGAGCCACGGCCACCGGCGCCATGACGTAGGGCAGCAGCACGCCCATGCGCCAGAAGGTCTTGGCGCGGATGTTCTGGTCGAGCAGTGCGGCGATGAAGATCGCGACGATCAGCTGCGGAACGCTCGAGAGCAGGAAGATGCTGAAGGTGTTGCGCAGCGCAATCCAGAACTTCGGGTTGGACAGGATCCACCCGTACTGGTCGAAGCCGATGAACTCACCCGACCCTCGGACGAGGTCCCAGTTCATGAAAGAGATGACGGCGGTGTAGCCGATCGGGAAGAGTCCCACGATCACGAAGAGGATGAAGAACGGGGAGATGTACAGATAGGGCGAGACCTTGAGGTCCCACGAGCTCAGCTTGGTGCCGAACCCGATGCGCTTGGTCGCCGTCGCGCTCACGTCGTGCCTCGATCCAGGTGTGCGATGGGGGGATGCCGGGTGCCGGCGCGTTCGCCGGGAGAAGAGCCGTGGGCCCGGAGGCGGTGCCGGAGCACAGCGCCCGGACCCACGGCATCCGATCAGCCGATCGCGTCGACTTCAGACTTCCACTGATCCCAGGAGGCGGCCTTGTCCTGCGTGCCGTCCTCGACGCGGGTCAGAGCCTTCTGCATCGCGTCGTTGATCTGGAAGTAGTACTGGCCCTTGAACGGAGACACCGTCACCGCCTTGGCGCGCTCGGAGAAGATCTCGCCGACCTTCGCGTCGCCGAAGAACGCGTTCGTGCTTCCCAGCAGCGTGTCATCGGTCAGCGCGTCGTTCTGGCTGGGGAAGATGCCCGCGTTCTCGAACGCCTTGATCTGGGTCTCGGGGCTGGTCAGCCAGTCCGCGAGCTCCTGAGCGGCCGCGACGTGCTCGCCGTTGGCGGGAACGGTCAGGTACGAGCCGCCCCAGTTGCCGCCGCCGCCGGGGAACGTGTTGGCGATGCGCCAGCCATCGACACCCTCCGCGTTTCCGGAGATCACGCCGAGCATCCAGCCCGGGCACAGCATCGTGGCGAAGGCGCCGTTGGACAGACCGGCGAACCAGTCATCCGACCACTGGCCGAGGTGGGCCGACTGCGTCGCGCTGGCGTCCAGAACCTGGTTGTAGAGGTCCTCGACCGCGGGGTCGATGTCGATCTCGCCGGAGTCCGGGTTCTCGTAGGCGGCCTCGACCTGGTTGATCATGCCCTGGTAGGTGCCGCCGGCGGAGTCGAAGAACGCCTTGCCGGTCGCGGAGGAGTACTGCGCGCCGACGTCGAAGTACTTCGCCCAGTCGCCGTCGAGGAGCGTCGCGACCTCGGTCGGGTCGGTGGGAAGGCCTGCCGCCTCGAAGAGGTCAGCACGGTAGCAGATGGCCTCCGGGCCGATGTCGGTGCCGTAGCCGATGAGGTTGTCGTCGGCATCCGTCGCCGCCTTCTCCTTCCAGTCCAGCCAGCGACCCTTCAGCTCGGCAGGGACGGGAGCGAGCATGTCGGAGTACTTCATGACCTCGGGCAGCCAGTCCACCTCGATCGCCTCGATGTCGGCGAGACCGGTCTTGCCGAGCTTCTGGAAGTAGTTGGCGCGCGCGTCGTTGCTGGTCGCGGCCTTATTGTGGACGATCGTCACGTTCGGGTGGGCGTCGGTGTACTCCTTCAGCAGCTCGTCGCTTTAGCCGAAGTCGTTGAACGTCGCGATGGTCAACGTGACCTTCTCGTTCGGGTCTGCCGTGGCGCCGCCGCCGCTGCCACCGGCGCAGCCGGCGAGGACGATGGCGGAGGTGGTCGCGACGCCGGCAACGAGACCGATGCGTCGCAGTGCGCGTGTGTTCACGTGTCACTCCTTTGTGGGTGTGTTACTGGTGCGTGGGCCGCTTTCCCGTTACCCAGCGCGTGATTCGGGATGGGAGCGCTCTCACCGGACAGCCCCGACGTTACGGGAGCGCTCCCAAGGATGTCAAGGGAGCGCTCCATACGGCGGTCACGGTTCGGTAACGGCGAGGACCGGCATCCTGCTCCGCAGTGGCGGCGCGGCAGCGCGGCGCCCGTAGACTGGAGGCGACCCGTTCCCGTCAGATCCCGGAGCCTCGAATGCCCACCATCGTCGTCGACGTCATGCCCAAGGCCGAGCTGCTGGATCCGCAGGGGAAGGCCGTCGCCGGCGCCCTGGACCGCATGGGCGTCGAGGGCTTCTCGGCCGTCCGCATCGGCAAGCGCTTCGAGCTGACCGTCGCCGACGCCTCCGAGGAGACGCTCGCGGTGGCCCGCAAGCTCGCCGACGAGGTGCTCTCGAACTCCGTGATCGAGGATGTCGTGGGCATCGAGGTCGTCGAATGACCACGCGCATCGGGGTCATCACCTTCCCCGGATCGCTCGACGACGGCGACGCGCAGCGCGCCATCCGCCTCGCCGGCGCCGAACCCGTCGCCCTGTGGCACGGCTCGCACGACCTCGAGGGCGTCGACGCCCTCGTCCTCCCCGGCGGCTTCAGCTACGGCGACTACCTGCGCGCCGGCGCGATCGCCGCGCTCGCGCCGATCATGGCCGAGGTGAAGGATGCCGCCGCCGCCGGCATGCCGATCCTCGGCATCTGCAACGGCTTCCAGATGCTCGTCGAGGCTCACCTGCTGCCGGGCGGGCTCATCCGCAACGCCCACCAGCAGTTCATCCGCCGCGACCAGCGGCTGCGCGTCGAGAACGCGACTACGGCGTGGACCTCGCACTTCGAGGCGGGCCAGGAGATCACGATCCCGCTGAAAAATGCCGACGGCGGGTACATCTGCTCCACCGAGACGCTCGCGCGGATCGAGGGCGAGGGACTCATCGCATTCCGCTACGTCGGCGTGAACCCGAACGGATCGCTCGACGACATCGCGGGACTCACGAACGAGCGCGGCAACGTCGTCGGGCTCATGCCGCACCCCGAGCACGCCGTGGAGCCGGGCTTCGGCCCGAACACGCCCGAGGCGATGCGCTCCGGCGTCGACGGTCTCGCGTTCTTCACCTCGGCGGTTGCGGCCGTCGTGGGCGCCGCGGCCTGACCCGCGCCGCGCGATACACGCACGGATGCCGCGCGCCGCGGCATCCGCCGGTCAGACGGTGCCCGCGGGTGGCCACACACCGATGATCACCGACATCACCAGCACGAGCACCAGCTCGTAGGAGATGTTGAGGATCGTCAGCTGCGACGGGCGCCCGGCGAAGACGTCGTGCGTGATGAAGCGACCGGCCGTGAAGCCGGCCCACAGCGTCAGCCCGGTCACGATCGCGGAGCCGAGGTATCCGCCGGCGTAGAAGTGCCATGCGATCGCGACGGAGCCGGCGAGCACCCAGGCCAGCAGGAACGCCAGCGCGACCGACACCAGGATCGGCAGCCACGCCTGCGCCGAGGTCTCGGGATCGGTGACCTGCCCCCACTTCTTCCACCGGTCGCCGAACACGCGAGGCGTGTACCAGACCGACCCGATGACGATGGCGGCCACCGTCGCCAGCAGCACCGCCCAGTAGTTGATCTCCGGAATCATGCGCACCTCCTGGGGCGAGGATACTGGGCGCGCCCGTCGCACGGGCGGGTAGCGTCGAGGTCATGAGCCTCGTCGTCTCCGTCCCCCGCCCCGAACTCGCCCGCGACCTCGAGCCGCTCCCGGACGGCGTCGAGGTGATCGTATGGGCGATGGATGCCGCAGCCCCGCGCGACCGCATCGACCTGGTCGTACCGCCCTACATGTCCGGCGGCAACGGGCTGTCGCTGCTGGCGGGGGTGACGACCCGACTCGTGCAGGGCCAGTCCATCGGCTACGAGGGCACCGCGGAGAAGCTCCCGCCCGGGATCGTCTTCGCCAACGCCGCGACTGTGCACGAGACCTCCACCGCCGAGCTCGCGGTGGGGCTGACCCTCGCCGCGCAGCGGCACCTCGACGCGTTCGCCGTCGACACCCGCGCGGGGGTGTGGCATCCGCGCTACGCCCAGAGCCTCGCGGACCGGCGGGTGCTGCTGCTCGGCTACGGCGGCGTCGGCAAGGCGGTCGCCGCACGGCTGGCGCCCTTCGAGGTGGACCTAGTGCCGGTGGCGTCGCGGGCGCGCGACGAGGACGGCATCCGCGTGCACGGCATCGACGAGCTGCCGGAACTGCTGCCGACGGCGGAGATCGTCGTGCTGACCCTTCCCGGCGGAGATGCGACGCGGCACATCATCGGAGACGCCGAGCTCGCCGCCCTTCCCGACGGCGCGCTGATCGTCAACGTCGGGCGCGGACCGCTCGTGGACACCGACGCGCTCGTGCGGCACGTGCGGGCGGGGCGCATCCGCGCGGCGCTCGATGTCACCGACCCCGAACCGCTGCCCGAGGGGCACCCGCTCTGGGGGCTTCCGGGCGTGCTCATCGCGCCGCACGTCGGCGGAGCCTCCAGCGCCATGCACCCGCGCATCGCGGCGCTTGTGAAGCGCCAGATCGCGCACCTGCTCGCCGACGAGGAGCCGGAGAACATCGTCATCCGCACCTGAGGCCCGCGCGGGCGCGGTGCTCGGGCGCGGGCGCGGTGCGGCGCGGGCGCGGTGCGCGGGAGCGAGCGGGCACAATTCAGTCTGCTCTGGTGCTCGTGGCGCCCCAGCGGGCTCAGACAGCCGGATCCGGCGCGAGGAGACTGGGTGAGGGACCGGCCCACCCGCGCACCCGGCCGCGCGACCCGCCTGTGGTCCCGGCCGGAGCGGGGCTACAGGCGCTCGGCGATGGCGGCGGCGTCGATGGTGGAGGATGCCGCGGCATCCTCAATAGTTGATCTCGGGAATCATCGTCGCCTCCTGGATGCGTCGGGTCCTGGTGGTGACGCTACACGGCGGCGGGCTCATCCGGCCGTTGGTGCCGCTATCGGCGCGCGGATGCGGCGGGAAGGGACGGATGCCGCGGGGGCGGCGCGCCGCGCGCGGGGCTCATCCGGCCGCCCGTGCCGCTACGGGCGTGCGAATGCGGCGCGAAGGGACGGATGCCGCGGGGGCGGGGTGTCGACGTCGCGGCCGCGCCACAGGTCACCGCACTCGACGAGGGCGGCACCGTGCGCACGCAGGTATCCGCCCGCGCCGCGGTCGCCCTCAAGCTCGGCGGCGAGCGCGCCCCAGTGCGCCCGCCCGATGAGCGCGGGGTGGCCCACCTCGCCGCCGTAGGCCGCCTGCCGCAGCGTCTCGGCGGATGCATCCGCCGAGACGCGGATGCACGCGGATGCCGGCAGCTCGGGCACATCCACGGGGACCACGAGTGCGGCCGTCGCGGCGGTCTCCGCCGCGACGGCGAGTCCCGCCCGCACCGAGGCCGACAACCCGTCGGACCAGTCCGCCGCGACGACGATCGTCGCGGCGGCGGGGACGAGCGCGGTCGCCTCGTCGTGTCGGGCGCCGAGCACGACGAGCACGGGCGCGCATCCGGCATCCGTCAGCGTCTCGACGGCAGAAGCGATCCACCCTCGCCCGTCGGCATCCGTCGCGAGCGCCTTCGGGTGGCCGTACCGCGTGCCCGCGCCGGCGGCGAGCACGATGCCGACGACGCTCATGAGCGGGCGGGGACGTCGGGCATCCAGGCGCACTCGATCGAGGGCACCGACGAAGGCACCGCGGCAGGCACCTGGGTAGCCGCATCAGAACCCGAACCCGCCCCCGGCCCGACCGCAGCGTGCACAGGCCCGGACAGCCCCGACAACCGGGCCCCCGTGCCACCGTGCCGGTCGGCGACGATCTCCGCGAGGATCGACAGGGCCGTCTCCTCGGGGCTGCGTCCGCCCAGATCCAGTCCGATCGGCGAGCGCACGCGCATCCGCGCCGCCGGCGGCACCTCGGCGTCACCGAGGCGCCGCATGCGGTCGTCGTGGGTCCGGCGACTGCCCATCGCCCCGATGTATCCGGCCGGCGACGCGAGCGCCGCGCGCAGCGCGGGGACATCGATCTTGGGGTCGTGCGTCAAGACGCAGACGGCGGTTCCGGCATCCAGCCGCTCCCCCGCGAGGTACCGGTCGGGCCAGTCGACGACGACCTCGGCACCCGGGAATCGGGCCTCGGTCGCGAACACCTCGCGCGGATCGACGACGGTCACCCGCATCCCCATCGCGGCGCCCAGCCGCGCGAGCGCGACGGCGAACTCGACCGCGCCGACGACGATCAACCGCGCCGGAACCCCGACCCGCAGCGAGACGACACCCGGCACCGCCGCGGGCGCTGCGGCGTCCGACGACACGACTCGCCCGACGCCGAGTTCCGGCCCCGCGGTCACGAGCGCGAACCCCGTCGGGATCGCGGCGGCCTCGCGCGCCGCGAGCAGCTGCAGATCGGCCGCGGCGGCACTCCCCGGGGGCACGGCCCGCACGAGGACATCGATCGTCCCGCCGCATGTCAGCCCGACGGCGAACGCGTCGGCGTCGCTGTACGCGAACCGGTCGACGTGAGGTGCGGCACCGGCCAGTACCTCGAGGCAGCGCTCGTAGACGGCGCCCTCGACGCATCCGCCGGACACCGTGCCGAACACCTCGCCGCTCGCCGAGACGACCATGCTCGCGCCGATCTCGCGCGGCGCACTGCCGCCGACGCCGACAACCGTCGCGATCGCGAACGCCTGCTCCGCATCCGCCCAACGGGCGGCGACAGGCAGGATCTCACGCATGCCATTCACGGTATGCGCCCCGGATTGCGGCCGTGTTGCGGCCATGAAACACCCGCGAAACGGGGGCCTGCTTCACTCGATCGGGCGCGACAGCGAGCTAGGGCCGCGATCCGGAGAGCAGGACAACATGGACATCACGTCGGTGCAGGCGTACCGCGTCGCCCGTTCTCGGGAGGATCTGCAGCTTGCCCCCGGCGAGGCTCTCCTCGCCGGGGGCACCTGGATCATGAGCGAGCCGCAGCCCGCCACGACCGGCCTCGTCGATCTCACCGGGCTCGCCTGGCCCGACCTCGAGGAGACCCCCGAGGGCCTGCGCGTCGCAGCGACGTGCACGATCGCGAACCTCGTCGCGTGGGCCGCGACAGCTCCCGCGCACTGGCCCGCCGCGCAGCTCGTGCCGGCGGCCGCGAACGCCCTGCTGGCATCCTTCAAGATCTGGAACACCGCGACCGTGGGCGGCAACATCTGCCGCGCGTTCGCCGCCGGAGCGATGGTGTCGCTCAGCGTCGCACTCGACGCCGTCGCCGTCATCTGGACAAAAGACGATGAGCGGCGGATGCCGGTGGCCGATCTCGTGACGGGCAACGGCACCACGATCCTCGGCCGCGACGACGTGCTACGCGCCGTCGAGATCCCCGCGCACGCGCTCGCCTCGCGCGCCCTGCTGCGCAAGATCGCCCTCGCCGAGCACGGCCGCTCCGGCGCCGTCGTGACGGGCCGCGTCGACCCCGACGGCACGAGCGTCTTCACCGTGACGGCTGCGACGGCGACGCCGACGGTGCTGCGATTCGCGCAGCTGCCGACCGAGACGGATCTGGCGGATGCCGTGGCATCCGCCCCCGGCTACTACACCGACCCGCTCGGTGCCGCGGACTGGCGGCGGGCGGTCAGCATCGAGCTCGCGTCACGCATCCGGGCGGAGCTCGCATGATCTTCGACGTCGACGGTGAGCCGGTCGAGGCCGACCCGCGCGCGGGCCAGTGCCTGCGGACCCTGCTGCGCGAAACGGGCCACACCGAGGTCAAGAAGGGCTGCGACGCGGGCGACTGCGGCGCATGCTCGGTGCTGCTCGACGGAGTGCCCGTGCACTCGTGCCTCATCCCCGCCGTGCGCGTCGAGGGCCGCGCCGTCACGACGGCCGCCGCCCTCGCGCCCGCCGATGAGCTGCATCCCGTGCAGGAGGCGATCGCCGACGGCTTCGGCTTCCAGTGCGGATTCTGCACGCCCGGCATGACCGTGACCGCCTCGACGCTGTGCGGCGATGATCTCGACGACCTCGACCGCCGCATGAAGGGCAACCTCTGCCGCTGCACGGGCTACCGCCCCATCCGCGAGGCGATCCGCGCGTCGGTGCTCGGCGAGGTGCGCGAGACGGGGCCGCGAGCCGAATCCGCGACGACGGCACCGGCCACGGCGGCCCCGCAGCGCGTCGGCACCTCCGCCCGCCCCGAGGCCGCGCGCCGCATCGTGCAGGGCCGCGAGCCGTTCACGTTCGATCTGCCGCCGGATCACCCCGCGACGGATGCGCTCGTGCTGCGCGTCGTCGCGAGCCCGCACGCGCACGCGCGCGTCACCGCGATCGACACCACCGCCGCGCGCGCCGTTGCCGGCGTCGTCGCCGTCTTCACGCACGAGGACGTCCCGCAGGTGCGCTACTCGTCGGGTCGCCACGAGCACCGCACCGACGACCCCGACGACACCCGCATGCTCGACGACGTCGTGCGCTACATCGGCCAGCGCGTCGTCGCGGTCGTCGCCGAGACGGCCGAAGCGGCGGATGCCGCGTGCCGCCTCGTCGACATCACCTACGACGTGCTCCCGGCCGTCTTCGACCCCGACGAGGCGCGGATGCCCGGCGCGCCGCTCATCCACCCCGATCGCACGCCGGACGACCGCGTCGACGAGGCGCACCGCAACGTCATCGCGAGCGTGCACGCGGGGCCCGACGTGGCATCCGCCCTCGCCGCAAGCGCCGTGACCGTCACGGGCACGTGGCAGACCTCGCGCGTGACGCACGCGCAGCTCGAGACGCACGGCTCGGTCGGCTGGCTCGACGACGAGGGGCGCCTGGTCATCCGCTCGTCGACGCAGGTGCCGTTCCTTGCGCGCGACGAGATCGCGCGACTGTTCGACCTCGAGCGCGACCGCGTGCGTGTACATGCGGCCAGGCTCGGCGGCGGTTTCGGCGGCAAGCAGGAGATCTTCACGGAAGACCTCGTCGCCCTCGCGGTGCTGCGCACCCGGCGCCCTGTCGCGTACGAGTTCACCCGCACCGACGAGTTCCTGCGTGCCGCGGTGCGGCACCCGATGCGCGTCACGGTGACGCTCGGGGCGGATGCGGATGGCACGCTCACCGCGATGCAGATCGACCTGCTGAGCGACACCGGCGCCTACGGCAACCACTCGCGCGGCGTCATGTTCCACTCGCTCGCCGAGTCGACGACGATCTACCGGGTGCCGCTGAAGCGCGTCGACGCCGAGGTCGTCTACACGAACAACATCCCGTCCGGTGCGTTCCGCGGGTACGGCCTCGGGCAGGTTGTGCTCGGCGTCGAATCGGCGATGGACATGCTCGCCGAGCGGCTCGGGATCGACCCGTTCGACCTGCGGCGGATCAATGCGATCCGGTCGGGTGACGACCCCGGGCACGACGACCTCGTGTGGGGTAGCTACGGGTTCGACCAGTGCCTCGACCTCGCGCAGGACGCCCTGGCGCGCGGCAACGGCGCGACCGCCCCCGACGGCTGGCTCGTCGGCGAGGGGATGGCGGCCGCGATGATCGCGACGATGGCCCCGTTCGGCCACATCGCGCACACGACCGCGACCCTGCGCGCCGACGGCACGTACCTGCTGCGGGCCGGCACGGCCGAGTTCGGCAACGGCACGACGACGGTCCTGCGTCAGATCGGGGCGACCGATCTCGCCGCCGACTTCGACCGCATCGAGCTGTGGCACGCCGACACGGATGCCGTCGCGCACGACACCGGCGCGTTCGCCTCGGCCGGCATCACGGTCGCGGGCAAGGCCCTGCACGCCGCGTGCCTGACGCTCGCGCGGCGGATGCGCGAGCGCGCAGCGGCGCTGACCGGCACCGACGCGGCATCCGCTTCGCTCACCTCGACGGGAGTCGAGACGATCGCCGGGCTCGTCGGCTTCGCCGAGCTGTGCGCCGACGGTGAGCTCACCGCCGACGGCAGCGAGCTCGGCGAGCAGCGCTCGCTCGCGTTCAACGTGCACGCCGTGCGCGTCGCCGTCGACCCGACGACCGGCACGGTGCGCATCCTGCAGTCGATCCAGTCGGCGGATGCCGGGTTCGTCATGAACCCCGCGCAGTGCCGCGGCCAGATCGAGGGCGGCGTCGCGCAGGGCATCGGCAGCGCGCTGTACGAAGAGGTCATGGTCTCGCCCGAGGGCAAGGTCACGACGCCCGTCTTCCGCACGTATCGCGTGCCGCAGTTCGCCGACGTGCCCGAGACCGAGGTGTACTTCGCCGACACGAGCGACGACCTGGGCCCGTTCGGCGCGAAGTCGATGAGCGAGTCGCCGTACAACCCCGTGGCACCCGCGATCGGCAACGCGATCGCGCGCGCCCTCGGCATCCGCCCCTTCACTCAGCCCTTCAGCCGCGACCGCGTGTGGCGGCTGGCCGCGGAACTCAGTGCGGGTGACCGCGCAGCGGGATGACTGCCGCCGGCAGTTCGTGCACCTTCGCCGACGCCTCGGCGGCCAGCGGGTTGGTCGACACCCCATTCTCGCTCACGAGGCGGCCGCCGACGTAGACGGCCTTGAGGTTGCGGGGACTCATCGCGAGCACGTACGAGCGGACGGGATGCCACAGCGGTCCGACATCCGGCATCCGCGGGTCGACGACGACGAAGTCGGCGAACTTGCCCACCTCGAGCGATCCGACGCGGTCGTCGACGCCCATGATCTCGGCACCGCCGAGCGTGTGCAGGCGAAGCATGAGCTCGGGCATCATCGACAGCGGATCCTTCGTGCGCGCCCGCTGCATGTAGATGCCCATCCGCATGTTCTGCCACGGATCGCTCACATCGGTGCACGCCTGATCGTCGAGCCCGACACCGACCTTCATCCCCATCTCGAGCATCTCGGGCACCAGCGCGACACCCGACGCGAGGCGACCGTTGGATGCCGGCTGCCACGACATCGACGCACCGCCGGCCACCGACTCGGCGATGATCTCGGGGGTCGTCTGGATGAAATGCCCGAACATGAGCCCGAGGCCGAGGGCCCCGGCATCCCGATACAGCGCGAACTTGGACTGCTGGTGCTCGACCGCCTCGGGCGACTCGAGGAAGTGCGCCTGGTTCGTCACGCCGTAGCGACGCATCGCCTCGACCTCGAACTCGGCGGCCTCAGGATGCGGCGACCACTGCACCTGGCCCATGATCGACGAGCCGAGGGCGAAGTCGGCGTCCATCGCTCGGGTGTGCGCGACCTCGGCGGCGAAGCGGTCGAAAACCTCGTCGGAGCTGCCGACCGTGACGTCCATGCCCGAGGCATCCACGAAGCGGATGCCCGCATCAAGCGTCCCGTCGGGCTGCCGGTAGTGGTACTCGAGTCCGCGGATGCCCGCGGTGCCCGTGCGCTTGCCGTCGACCATCGACTCCCACGCCTGCAGCGGGTCGGTGAAGTTGTACGCCGTCGTGACGCCGTTGGACAGGAAGTCGAGCGACCCGTGCAGCGTCGACCAGTACAGCTGCTCGGGCGTCATGTGCGCGGTCGTGCCGAGCATCGCGTCGCACCAGCCGTAGAGCGTGTCGGCGACGCCGAGGCCGCGCAGGCCGCTCGTGAACAGGTGCGAATGGCTCGAGACGAAGCCGGGCGCGACGAAGGCGCCCGCGACGTCGAGGGTCTCGTCGGCCGCGGCATCCGGCGTCCCCGACCCGATCGCGGCGATGCGGCCGTCTTCGATCAGCATCCAGCCGTCTTCGATGTACCCGGGGTCGGCGGTGCCGGCGGGGATCGTGATGAGACGCGCGTGGGTGACGAGGAGAGACATGCTCGTCACGGTATCCGGGCGATGTTTCCGCGCTGTCACGGCCTGGAAACACGCAGGCACACCCCGGAAACACGCGGGTTCTAGCGTCTATCCATGGAACGGTTCACAGTCACGGTCTTCTGCGGATCCTCGCCGGGGTTCGACCCGATCTACGTCGACGCCGCCCGCGAGGTCGGCACCGCGATCGGTCGCGCCGGCATGAATCTCGTCTACGGCGGCGGACACGTCGGGCTCATGGGCACGGTGGCGGATGCCGCGGTGGCAGCCGGCGCGCACGTCACGGGCGTCATCCCGCGCGCACTGCAGGCGCGCGAGGCCGTCAACCACAACATCGCCGAGCTCGTCATCGTCGACACGATGCACGAGCGCAAGATGATGATGGCCGACCGGGCCGACGCGTTCCTGGCGCTGCCCGGCGGGCCGGGCACGCTCGAGGAACTCACCGAGCAGTGGACGTGGGCGCAGCTGGGCATCCACACCAAGCCCGTCGGCCTGCTCAACATCGACGGCTACTTCGACCCGCTGCTCGCGTTCGTCGCGAACATGCGCGACCGCGGATTCACCCACCCTCGCTACACCGACATGCTCGTCGTGGCGACCGAGGCCGACGAGGCCCTCGCGCGGTTGCGCGACTACGTGCCGCCGGCGCACAGCGAGGCATCCCCGGGCGCCGAGATGACCGGCGCGCTGTCGCTTCCCGTGCGGCCCTGACGCGGCGGGCGCGGGCCGCGCGCTGCACGGGCAGCGGGTCAGCGCGGCTCGGCGGCGAGGTGCAGGATCGATTCGGCGAGGGCGCGGATGCCGTGGGCCACGTCACCGGCCGACACGAACTCGTCGGGGTGATGGCTGATGCCATCGGGATTGCGCAGGAACAGCATCCCCACGTCGGTGATCGCGCCGAGCGCCATGCCGTCGTGGCCGGCCGGGCTGAACAGCACCGGCGCCGCGTCGGAGCGCACGGGAAGAGTCGCGCGGATGCCGGCGGCCACGACGTCCTGCAGCAGGGGCGCGCAGAACACGGCGGGGGCGCTGTGCACCTCGCGCGCCGACCAGCGCAGGCCACGACGGCCCATGATCTCGTCGAGGTCGCGCGCGAGCACGTCCCACACGCGGTCGCGCTCGCCGTCGAACTCGCCGCGCAGATCGAGCGAGAACCGCACCTCGCCGGGGATCACGTTGACGGCGCCGGGAAAGGCCTCGAACCGGCCCACCGTGCCGATGATGTGGTGCTCCGCCGCGCAGACGCGCTCGACGGCGAGTGCCGCTTCGCTTGCGCCCAGCAGGGCATCGCGGCGCATGTCGTAGGGGGTGCCGCCGGCGTGCCGCGCCTCACCCTCGACGACGAGCTGGAACCGGCGTGCCGACGCGATCGATGACACGACTGCGAGGGGTTCGCCGGCGCGGTCGAGCGCGGGGCCCTGCTCGATGTGGGCCTCGAGGTAGGCGACGAGTTCGTCGGGGCGGCGGGCCGCCTCGCCGATGCGCGCGGGGTCGAGTCCGAACTCGAGGAACGCCTGCCGCAGGCTCACGCCGTCGGCATCCGTCAGCGTCCACCACGCGTCGTTCCACGAACCGGCGACCGCCGACGAACCCAGCAGTGCCTTGCCGAACCGGGTGCCCTCTTCGTCTGAGAAGGCGACGACCTCGATCGGGAACGGCAGCGGCACCGCCCAGCCGGTGTCGGTCGGCACCCGCAGCAGCCGCACGACCTCGAGCGCGATGAGCACGCCGGCGATGCCGTCGAAGCGGCCCGCGTCGATGACCGTGTCGAGGTGGGACCCCAGCAGCAGGGCGGGGGCGTCGGATGGTCTCGATACGCCGGCGGGGTGACCCAGGACCGCCTCGATCCGCCCGACCTGGTTGCCGGCGGCATCCTGCCACGTGCGCATGCCGACCTCGCGCATCCACTCGGCGGCGAGGCGGTTGACGCGGGCGTGTTCGGGCGAGAGGTAGACGCGCTCGATGCGCCCGGGCGTCGCGGTGACGCGGGCGAGCTCGTCGCAGCGCGCCATGACGCGGCGCGCTGCTGCCGCGACGGCATCCGGCGACGCGGTGAGCCGGCGGGACGCAGCGCTCACGCGGCCCCCGCGTAGATGTCGACGGCCGCCTCGACACCGCCGCCTGCGGGCACGGCTGCCCCGAACCGCCGCAGCACGGCCTCGAGGGCGGCGAGCGTCGTGAGCACGGCGTCCTTGCGGGCGTTGTAGCCCATCGTCCCGATGCGCCAGACGCGTCCGTGCAGGGGTCCGAACGAGGTGCCGATCTCGATGCCGAAGTCCTCCAGCAGGGCCGAACGCGCGGCATCCCCCGGCACGCCCTCGGGGATCTCGACGGCGACGACGTTGGTCATCTTGTGCGCGACGTCGCCGAAGACGCCGAGGCCGAGGCCCCGCACGCCCGCGAGCATCGCGCGGCCGGCGAGCTCGTGCCGGGCGATGACGTCGTCACGCCCCTCGAGCAGCAGCACGCGCGCGCACTCGCGCGCCGCGTACAGCATGCTCGTCGCCTCGGTGTGGTGGTTGAGCCGCCGCGGCCCCCAGTAGTCGAGGATCATGCCGAGGTCGAAGTAGTTCGAGAGCACGAAGTCGGATGCCGCGACGTCGCCCGCCTCGCGGATGCCCGCCTCGATGCGGCCGCGCGAGCGGATGACCTCGACGGCGCGCTCCGACAGCGTGATCGGCGACGAGCCCGACGGCCCGCCGAGACACTTCTGCAGGCCGGCGGTCGCGGCATCCAGTCCCCACGCATCCGCATCGAACGCGTTGCCGCCGAGCGACGCGGTCGCGTCGGAGTAGAACAGGACCCCATGGCGGGCGCAGATCGCGCCGATGTCCTCGAGCGGCTGGTTCATCGTCGTCGAGGTGTCGCCCTGCACGAGCGCGAGCAGGGTGGGCTTCACGCGGACGATCGCCTCTTCGATGACGGATGCCGGGAACACCTGTCCCCACTCGGTCTCGATCGTGTGCACCTCGGCCTGCGCGCGCTCGGCGATCTCGGCGAGCAGGTGCCCGAACCGGCCGAAGACGGGCACGAGCACGCGGTCGCCGGGGCGCACGAGCGAGACGATGGCCGCCTCGATGCCGGCGCGGCTCGTGCCGTCGACCAGCAGGGTCGCGTCGTTGGTGGTGTTCCAGACGGCCCGATACAGCTCCTGCGTCTCGGCCATCGCGGTCGTCATGAACGGGTCGTACTGCCCGACGAGCGGTGCCGACATCGCGCGCAGGACGCTGGGGTAGGCCGAGATGGGGCCAGGGCCCATCAGCAGGCGTGCGGGCGGGTCCACCGGGCCGGGGATCGCAGGGCCGGGGATGACGGTGGTCATGGTGCTTCCGTTCCGGTGGTGAGGGCGTGCAGGGCGAGGCCCTGGCGCACGAGGGCGATGTCAGTTCCGGCGCGCGCGACGAGGCAGACGCCGACGGGTGCGGGGCCGAGGGGCGAGGCGACCGTGAGCAGCGGCACCGACAGGGCGGGCAACCCGGCGGCGGCGGCGGGGGTCGTGAGCCGCAGCGTCGCCTGGCGCACGGCGTCGATGCCCGCGCCGCCGGCCGTGCGCGCGGGGGCAGGGCCGGGCGCGGTCGGCAGGATCAGGACGGCATCCGTTACGAGGTCGATCAGCCGCGCGCGCAACGGGGCGAGGGCGGTGCGGGCTGCGGCCTCGTCGGCGGCCGTGACGGCGGCGGCCGCACGGAACCGCTCGGCGACGGCCGGTCCCGTGGCGCCCGGGTGCGAGCGCAGCCAGTCGCCGTTGTTGCGCCAGGCCTCCGCGCCCTGCACCGTGCGGAACGGCACGAGGTAGTCGTCGAGGTCG
Source organism: Microbacterium aurum (assembly GCF_016907815.1). NCBI lineage: Bacteria > Bacillati > Actinomycetota > Actinomycetes > Micrococcales > Microbacteriaceae > Microbacterium > Microbacterium aurum. Next base: position 569,246 of record NZ_JAFBCQ010000001.1, on the reverse strand, counting down.
CCGATCGAGGCGGTCTCGACCGGCAGAGCGGATGCCGCGACGAAGGCCTCGAACGCGGCGCGCGTGGCGGCATCTGCGGCATCCAGCGCCTCGGCCGGGATGACGAAGCGCCACGGCAGGTCGGTGCCGGACTCACCGAAGACCGACTCGGTCGAGTCCGACCCGTCGTAGCTGAGGCACCAGTCCGCGACGCGCTGCAGGGTCACGCCGTCGCGCGTGAGCCAGCCGACGGCGTCGAAGCTCTGCGCGAGCGGGAGTAGGCCCTGCCGCGGCACGAGGCCGTGCGTCGTGCGCAGACCCCACAGCCCCTGGTACGACGCGGGCACGCGCACGCTGCCGGCGGTGTCGGTCGCGAGGCCGATGTCGGCCTGGCCCGTCGCGACGGCGGTCGCCGGTCCGCTCGACGAGCCGCCGGGCAGGGCTCCCGGGAGGGCTCCGTTGGGCGGGGTGCCGTAGTGCGCGTTGTCGCCCGCGATCGAGTACGCGAACTCGTCGGTGCGGGCGATGCCGCGCAGCGACGCGCCGCCGCGGAGCAGGTCGGCGACGGCGGGAGCCGTCGTCGTCTCGGCGCGCGCCGAGTCGAGGTAGGTGGGGTTGCCGGCGCCGATGCGGTAGCCCTTGATCGCGAAGAGGTCCTTGACGGCGACGGTGAGGCCCTCGAGCGGACCCTCCCACGCGCCCTGGAACAGCGGGTCACCGACCGACCGCCAGACCGACCGGTCGAGCGCCTGCGCGCGCGGCGTGACGTGGGCGGCCGTGATGAGCCAGCGCCCGTCGAGGCGCTCCCAGACTTGCGTCTGCAGTCCCGTGCCACCACCGCGGAAGCGCGAGACCGACACGAGCAGCGCGACGTCGTCTGCCAGCGGGCGGTACTCGATGCGCTCGATCGTCCGGGGCGGAACCCCGCCGCGCACGCCGCGGAACGCGCTGATCGTGTCGTGCCCGACGAGCAGGCCCGCACCGTCGCCGCGCATCGTTTCGGCGCCGGGCGCGAACGCGGCATCCAGCGCATCGAGGTCGTTCGCGAGGATCGCGGCCTCGTACGCGTCGAAAGCCGCGCGCAGGTCGGCGGGGATCTCGGTCATGCGTCATCCCTCTCCGCCGACGCGGGCGCACAACTCAGGCAGAACCCCGCCCGCGGACGTCGAAACCCCGGCTTGAGCCCCGAACAGCCTGAGTTATGCGCCGCGCTCACGCGTCACCCGCCGTCTCGACGCCGGCGAAGTCGGCCTCGCGGATGCGGGCGTGCACGCCGCACACGATGTCGACGACCTGCGAGATGTCGAAGTCGGTGGCCGCCGACAGGTACGCGTAGGCGAGGTGCTCGGCCATGCCGTACCGGGCTGCGAGCAGGTCGAGCGCCGCGCGCACTGCCTTGCGCATCGCCTCGTTGAGGTCGGGGTCGAGGCCCGTCGGCACGAGGTACTCGCCCGTCCGCACGAGGGGGCCGGTGACCTCGCCGAAGGCGGCGAGCGCCTCGGCGCGCGGCACGACCTCGAAGCGCAGCGTCGCGCGCAGGGATGCCTCGAGCGCCGTCAGGGCTACTTCGCCGTCGCCCTGCGCGAAGTGCGGGTCGCCGACGTAGGCGAGGGCGCCCGGCACCTGCACGGGCAGGTACAGGACCGTGCCCTCCACGAGAAGGTTGATGTCGATGTTGCCGCCGTGCGACCCGGGGGGCACCGAGTGCGGGCGCTCCGGACCCGCTACGGCGACGCCCATCGTGCCGAGGAACGGCGCGAGCGGAAAGCCCACGACGCGCTCACCACCCTCGACGAGCGGCAGGTGTCCCGCGCCGCCGGCCACCGGCGTGAAGACGCTGACGTTCTCGGGGCCGCGCGGCAGCGTGCCGGGCAGGGCCCCCTTGCCGTGCCGGTTCGAGATGACGCCGTACGGCACGCGCGGTGCGAGATCGACGACCGTGATCTTGAGCAGGTCGCCGGGCTCGGCTCCCTCAACGAAGACGGGACCCGTGACGACGTGCGGCCCGTCGGCGGCGGCGTCGCGGGGGACGGATGCCGCGATCTCGATCGCGTCGGTGAGCACGGCCTCGGGCGCGACCCCGTGTCCCGTGAAGTAGGCGAACGGATCCTGCCCCTGATCAGGCAGGATGCCTTCGTGGCTGACGGTGTCGAACGTGACGGTCGCCCCGGCCGGAACGGCCAGCACCGGGGCATCCGTCTCGCACGGCAACCTCCCCCACAGCACCGTCTGCGGCGACGCGGCGACGTAGTGGTCGCCGGGGATGGGCCCGATTCCGGGCTGAAGGATCTCGCTCATGCCGCACCTCTCGACAGGAGGCGACCCGCCGGCGGGCGCCTCAGCCACGGCGCCTCACCGGCGCCGCCTTCACTCGCGTCGTACACGCTCTGCCCTCGCAGCCACGTCCGGCGCACGCGCCCCGTGAGGAGCTTGCCGTCGTAGGCCGAGATGGGGTTGCGGTGCTGCAGGGCGCGCGCCTCGATGCGCAGGGTGTCGTCGAGGCCGAACACCGCGAGGTGCGCCGGCGCGCCGACGACGATCTCGCCGACGCCCGTCAGCCCCGCGACGCGCGCGGGACCGGTCGTGAACAGCGGCAGGAGGGTGTCGAGCGGGATGCCGCGGCGGCGCGCCTCGGTCCAGACGGCCGAGAGCCCCACCTGCAGGCCCGCGATGCCGCCCCACGCGAGACCGAAGTCGCCGTTCCCCGAGCGCTTGAGGTCGACGGTGGAGGGCGAGTGGTCGCTCACGATCGCGTCGATCGTTCCGTCGAGGATGCCCTGCCACAACAGGTCCTGATTGCCCGCTTCGCGGATCGGCGGGCAGCACTTGAACTCGCTCGCGCCGTCGGGGATCTCCTCGGCGGTGATCGTCAGGTAGTGCGGGCAGGTCTCGACGGTGAGGTCGACCCCGTCGGCCTTCGCCGCGGCGATCGCGGGCAGAGCCCGGGCGTCGCTCAAGTGCAGGATGTGGGCGCGTGCGCCGTGACGCCGCGCGGCGGCGATGACGGCGTCGATCGCGGCCTCCTCGCTCGCCGGCGGGCGCGACGCGAGGAAGGCGGCGTAGCCGCGCCCGAGCGACCCGTCACCGGAGAGGAGGTCGGGGTCTTCCGCATGGACGATCAGGCGCGAGCCGATCGACGCGACCTCGGCCATCGCCCGGTCGAGCTGGGCGCGATCGAGGTGGCCGAACTCGTCAACGCCGCTCGGTGCGAGGAAGCACTTGAACCCGTACACCCCGGCGTCGTGGACCGGCCCGAGCGCACCGAGGTTCTCGGGGACGGCGCCGCCCCAGAACCCGATGTCGACATAGGCGGATGCCGCGGCCGCCGCCCGCTTGATCTCGAGGGCCTCGGTCGTCGTCGTCGGCGGGATCGAGTTGAGCGGCATGTCGACGAGGGTCGTCACGCCGCCCGCGGCCGCGGCGAGGGTCGCCGACCGGAAGCCCTCCCATTCGGTGCGGCCGGGTTCGTTGACGTGCACGTGCGAGTCGACGAGACCGGGGACGAGGGCCGCATCCTCGGGCACTTCGACAGCGCCGCGCGGGGCACCGTGGGGCACCCCCACGTCGGCGATGACGCCGCCGCGCACGACGACCTCGGCCGGGCGGAACGCACCGTCGATCCACGCGCGCTCCGCACGGATCACGAGCTCCGCGGCATCCACCTGCACTTCACCGGTCTTCACGCTTCTAAAGCTATTGCTTAACGTGACGCGAGCGATTACCCCCACGTAACGGGCGTGTGAAACGCCGCGGGGTTCACGCGCCGCGCGCCGGGAGGATCGTCAGCCAGATCGCCGAGGCGACCTCCGCCGTCTGGTTGACGACGCGGTGCGGCCGCGACGCGGCGAACGAGAGCGACCCGCCTGCGCCGAGCCGCACGGCGCCTTCCGTGAACTCGAACGTGAGCTCGCCCGACCGCACGTAACCCGACTCGAGGCCGTCATGCACGAGCATCGCACCGTCGGCGCTCGACGCGGAGCCAGGCGGGTAGATCGACTCGAAGAAGTCCACGCCGGGAAGAGGCGCCGGCGACAGCCGCCGGTAGACGACGCCCTGGTCCAGCTGTGCGGGGGCAGCCTCGCCCGGCCCGGTGACGAGGACCCCCGGGACGGGCTCGGCGACGTCACCTGCGGCGTGATCGAGGTCGGGTGCGAACAGATCGAGATCATCGAAGATCGCCGACACGGGAGCGCCCAGCACGGCGACGAGCTCGACGAGCCGGTTGACCGAGGGACGCATCGTGCCCGTCTCGATCTGCGACAGCGCGCTCGACGAGATGCCGAGCTGCTGTGCGACCGACGCGAGGGAGCGGCCCGAGGCCGTCCGCAGCCGACGCAGTCGCGCACCGATCTGTGCGGGCAGGGGGCTCTCTTCCACGGCATCCTCCGGTCCTCGTGCGCGACCCATCGTATGCGCGACCGACTGCGCGTGTGTTCAGTCATGACTTAACACAACCGTTACACCGCCTTCATGGCGAGCGCGACCGCGCTCGCTTTACTGGGGCCACACAGCACCTCGCACCGTCCGTCGGCCGTGTCGTCGGCGGACCGACCCCGGGAGTCCTTCACATGGCACGATTCCGTCCTCGCATCGCCGCCGCGCTGGCCGTGGCATCCGTCCTCATCTTGTCCGCCTGCAGCTCGGGTGACACGACACCCGCGTCGTCGGATGCCGCCGAGACCGTCACCGTCAAGATCGGCACCCTGCGCGGCCAGCCGCACTTCTACCAGCCGTTCCTCTACGACGACCACGCCGTCGACGGTGTGAAGTTCGAGGTCGTCACGCTCGACACGACGCCCGCCCTGTCCGACGCGCTCGTGTCGGGGTCGATCGACTTCGCGATCTCGGGTGTCACCCCGACGATCTCCTCCATCGCGCAGGGCCGCGACCTCAAGATCATCGCGAGCGCCGCCGACGGCGGATCCGGCTTCATCGGCAACGGCGAGTCGAGCCTCGACGAGCTCGTCGGCAAGAAGATCGGCATCGTCCAGGGTTCGGCCCAGGAGGTCGCCCTCCGCCTGCTGATCGATGAGGCCGGCCTCACCCCCGAGGACTTCGAGCTGTCGGTGATCCCCGTGCCCGAGATGGCGTCGGCGTTCATCGCGGGCGACATCGACGCGTTCATGGGCGTCGAGATCGGCGTCTCGATCGCGAAGAACGCGGGCGGCACCGAGGTCGTCGATCCGTACTCGACGCCCATCGGCAAGGTCAACATCGGCCTGGTCACCACCGGCAAGCTCATCGAGGAGAACCCCGAGCTCGTGCAGAAGGTCGTCGACACGCACGCCGCGACGACCGCCTACATGGCCGACAACATCGAGGAGTGGCTGCCCGGCATGGTCGAGGAGTTCGGCGGTGACGAGGACGTGTTCACGTCGGCGCTGGCGAACTTCTGGCTGCGCTCGGATCTGTCCGACGAGTACGTCGGACAGCTCTCCGCCCTCGCCGAGGCGATGGCCTCGATCGGGCTCATCACCACGACGCCCACGGGCGACGACATCGTGGACACCTCCTTCACCTCGTGATCGCGCGTGCGGGGGCGGCTGCGGCCTCCCCCGCACGCCAGAAGGGCGGCCGCATGGCCACGCAGACGACGGCGCGACCCGTGCGCCGACGCCCTCCCGCGCAACGACCCAATCAGCGCGCACTCCTCACGCGGATCCTCCTCGGGATCCCGATCCCGTTCCTCTTCCTCGTCTTGTGGCAGGTCGGGCGCGACCAGGCGTGGGAGATTCCCCTCATCGGCATCCGGATGGGGTACCTGCCCGCCCCCGGCGACGTCGTCGCGTCGCTGTGGGACTACGCATTCGGGGGCATCCACGACGACGCCTTCTCCGGCGACCTGTGGGTCAACCTCGGGGCGTCGTCGCTGCGGGTGCTCATCGGCTTCCTCATCGCGTCGGTGCTGGCCATCCCCCTCGGCATCCTGATGGGCCGCTACTACAAGATGGACGCGATGTTCGATCCGTTCATCAACCTGTTCCGGCCGATTCCGGCGACGGCGTGGGTGCCCCTCGTCGGCCTCCTCATCGGCTGGGGCGACCAGGCGACGATCTTCCTGATCGCCCTCTCCTCGTTCTTCCCGATCGTGCTCGGCGCGATCAGCGGATCCAAAGAGGTCCCGGGTCGGCTCATCGAGGCCGGGCAGATGCTCGGCGCCAGGCGGTGGGAGATCCTCGGCCAGATCGTCGTGCCCGCCTCGGCGGCAGCCGTCATCAACGGAATGCGCGTCGGGCTCGGGCTCGCCTGGGTCGTGCTCGTGCTCGGCGAGAGCGTCGGCGTCAACGTCGGCCTCGGCTCTGCGATCATCCTCGCCCGCGACGTGGTGCGCACCGACATGATCGTCGTCGGCATGATCGTGATCGGCCTCGCCGGCTTCCTCTCCGACCGCATCCTCGTCGGAGCCTTCCGCCTGCTCACGCGCGGGCGCCCCCTGGTGAAGTGACGGGAGCACAGCACATGACCGATCTGACCACCGCCGACGTCGTCCTGCAGGATCTCGGCAAGCGCTACGGTCCGGAATGGGCCGGCGTGCAGGCCGTCGCCGACGTCGACATCGACATCGCGGCGGGCGAGTTCATCGCCGTCGTCGGCGCATCCGGCTGCGGCAAGAGCACCGTGCTGCGCATCCTCGCCGGATTCGAGCCCGCCACGAGCGGCAGCGTCACCGTCGGCGGGCGGCCCGTGACCGCCCCCGGTCCGGACCGGGGGGTCGTCTTCCAGGACTACGGGCTGTTCCCCTGGCTCACGGTGCGCGAGAACATCGCCTACGGCCCGAAACGGCGGCGCCTGCCGCGCGCACGTGTGCGCGAGCTTGCGGACCGGTTCACCGAGACCGTCGGGCTGAGCCGCTTCGCCGACCGTTACCCGGGCGAGCTGTCCGGCGGCATGCAGCAGCGGGTCGCGATCGCCCGCGTCCTCGCGAACGAGCCGAGCGTGCTGCTGATGGATGAGCCGTTCGGCGCGCTGGATGCGCTGACGCGGTCGGATCTTCAGGCCGAGCTCAAGCGCATCCACCTCGAGACCCGCACAACCGTCGTCTTCGTGACGCACTCGATCGAAGAGGCCGTGTTCCTCGCCGACCGCGTGGTGGTGATGACCGGTGGGGCCTCGCACGGCGTGCCCGGGCACATCGCGCGCACCGTGCCGATCGACCTGCCGGAGCCGCGGGATGTCACGACCCCCGCGTTCAACGCGTACAAGCGCGAGATCTCCGACCTGGTGCACGGCGCAGGCGATCACGCGTGACCCCGGCCGCGGGGCAGCGCCTCACACAGCGACGAGGCGGGGCGGGCTCACGTACTCGCTGCGCTTGCTCGTCTTCAGGCCCATCCGCACCATCGCGGTCGCGAGGCCCACAGCCGACGCGACACCGTCGACCCGGGGCGCTGAGCGCACGTTACGGGGCCGAAACGCCGCGGCGATACGGTCGGTGCATGAGACTCGACGAGTTCAACGCCACCGACCGCGAGACGGCCACGGCGACGGTCGCGGTGTGGGCGGCGGTCCCCACGTGGGTCGACGCGGTCGTCGCAGCACGTCCGTACGCCTCGGTCGACGAGGCTGCCGCGCGCGCCGACGCGCTCGCCCGCGGCTGGAGCGACGCCGACCTGGATGCCGCGCTCGCTCACCACCCGCGCATCGGGCAGAAGCCCGCGGGGTCGGGGGCGGAAGCCGCAGCGAGCACCCGCGAGCAGGCGGCGATGGCGACGGCATCCGTGTCGGCGACGGATGCCATGGCACAGGCCAACGCCGACTACGAGGCCCGGTTCGGGCGCGTGTTCCTGATCCGCGCCGCGGGCCGCAGTGCCGAAGAGATGCTCGCCGAAGTGCGCCGCCGCCTGGGCAACGACGACGCCGCGGAGGCCGCCGAGGCGCGCGATCAGCTGCGCCAGATCGCGCTGCTGCGCCTGCGCTCAAGCCTGGAGGACTGACATGAGCCACCTGACGACCCACATCCTCGACGCGACCGCGGGTGTGCCGGCGACGGGCGTCGCGGTGACCCTGGCGGGACCCGACGGCGTCGCCGTCGCGTCGGGACAGACCGACGCCGACGGGCGGCTCGCGCTCGGTCCGGACGTGCTGGAGCCGGGCGACTACTCGCTGAGGTTCGACACCAGGCCGTACTTCGCGGCGCAGGGAGTCGAGACCTTCTACCCGTCGGTGACGGTCGCGTTCACCGTCGCAGACGGTCCGCACTACCACGTGCCGTTGCTGCTGAGCCCGTTCGCGTACTCGACGTATCGCGGGTCGTGACGGCGTAACGCTCCGGTAGCGCGACGAAACCTGACGGTGACACAGCCTCCGTAGCCTGCGGATGTGAAGGTCATCATCGTGGGCGCGGGCATCGGCGGGACGAGCGCGGGGATCGCGCTCGCACGACTCGGACACGAGGTCGTCATCTACGACCGGATGCGTGAGAACAAGCCGGTCGGCGCGGCGCTGTCGCTGTGGTCCAACGGCGTCAAGGTGCTCAACTGGCTCGGCGTCGGCGCCGAAGTCGCCGCCCTCGGCGGCGACATGGCCGACATGGTCTACCTCGAGGGACACACCGGTGAGACGATGTGCGACTTCTCGCTCGCCCCGGTCACGGCGATGGCAGGGCAGAAGCCCTACCCCGTCGCGCGCGCCGACCTGCAGGCGCTGCTGATGGAGCGCGTCGGGATGGATCGCATCCACCTCGGGCGGCAGGTGGTCGGCATCGCCGATGACGGCACGAAGGTCACGGTGACCTTCGCCGACGGCACGACCGACACGGGCGACCTGCTGATCGGCGCCGACGGCGCGCGTTCGATCACGCGCGACTACGTGCAGCCCGACGGCGCGCCCGAGATCGTGCGCGAGTACTCCGGGTACACCAACTTCAACGGGCTGATCCCGGCGGATGCCGCGATCGGCCGCGCCACCGCGTGGACCACCTACGTCGCCGACGGCAAGCGCGCGGCGGTCATGCCCGTCGCGGGCGACCGGTTCTACTTCTGGTTCGACGTGCCGCAGCCGGCGGGGCTCGAGTACGACCGCGCCGACGGCGTCGCACCGCTGCGTGCGGCGTTCGACGGGTGGGCTCCCGGCGTGCAGGCACTGGTGGATGCCATCGATCCCGAGGCATCCCTCAATCGCGTCGAGATCTGGGACATCACGCCGTTCTCGACGTGGGCGAAAGGGCGCGTCGCGATCCTCGGCGATGCGGCGCACAACACGGCGCCCGACATCGGGCAGGGCGCGTGCTCGGCGCTCGAGGATGCCTTCGCGCTCGGCATCGCGTTCGCGACGAACACCGTGAGCGTCGAAGACACCCTGAAGCGGTACGAGCAGATGCGCGCGGAGCGCGCGGGCGACCTCGTGCTGCGGGCGCGCAAGCGCGGCTACGAGACGCACGCGTTCGACGTGGACGCCACCGAGGCCTGGTACGAGAGCCTGCGCGGCGCCGACGGTGTTGGCATCATCCGCGGGATCGTGGGCAACATCGACGGCACCCCCGTCGACCTCGGCGGCGGGTTGCGCGCGGTCTGAGCCGCGGGGCGCGGGCGGTGCTCGGCCCGCATCCGTTCATCCGGCCCGTCGTACCGCTACGCGTGCGCGGAAGCGACCCCGAGGGACGGATGAACGGGGGTCGCGGGTCAGAGCCGCTCGGCGATCGCCGCGGCGGCCGTGAGCCAGGCGTCGCGCGACTCGGGCGACAGCGCGTCGAAGTCGATCGGGCCGCCATCGACCAGCGCCGGGTCGAACGGCACGTGCACGACGTCGCCCGTCACCTGCGAGAAGTGGCGCTCCAGCCGCTCGGCGAGCTTGCGGTCGGGCTTCGCCGACGGCGCGGCGAGGATCGTGACCGCGTCGTCGATCTTCGCGTCGAAGCCCTTCTCGCGCAGCCCGTCGAGCAGCCACGCGGCGCTCGCGGCGGTGTCCTCGCGCACCGTCGAGACGATCACGAGCTGATCGGCGGCCGCGACGGCGGCGACCCAGTTCGACGCGCGCATGTTGTTGCCCGTGTCGACGATCAGGAGGCGGTAGTAGCGCGACAGCACACCGTGGAGGCGGTCGAACGCGGCCGCGTCGATCGTGGAGGATGCCGCGGCATCCTCATCCGACGCGAGCACATCGAAGCGGGCGTCGACCTGCGTGCGCACGTACGTGTCGAGCGCGGCGAGGCTCGCCTGGCTCGGCTCGGTGAACTGGTCGAGGTGCTCGAGCAGGTCGACCGCGGTGCGGTGGTGCGGCGCGTTCTGCGCGCGCCAGCCGAGCGTTCCGCGGGTCTCGTTGTTGTCCCACGCGAGCGTCGCGCCGCCGCGCTGCGTGCCGAAGGTCGCGGCGAGGAGCAGCGTCGACGTCGTCTTGTGCGCGCCGCCCTTCGGGTTGAGCACGACGATCGTGCGGGATGCGTCGAGCCGCCGCTGCACCGTGCGCTCGCGATCGAGGCGGGACTGCTCGGCCTTGCCGGGGCGCGGCGAGATCGCCCCACCGGTCGCACGGCGCACGGCGCCCTGCCAGCCCTCGGTCGCGCGGGGCTTGGTGCGATCGGCGCGGGAGTTCAGCAGATCCTCGACGGTTGGCGTCGCCCGCTGTGCGGGGTCGCGGTGCGCGCTCTCGCGACGGGCGAGATCGCTCCGGGACAGGTCGCTGCGGAGGTGCCCTGCGGGGGCGGCGGCAGGCTCCAGCTGCGCAGCCACGGGGGCGGGAACGGGCTCCGCGACGGAGGCGGTAACGGGTGCCTCGACCGAGGCAGGCACCTCGACGCGGGCGGGCTCCTCGACGGGGGCGGGTTCTTCGACCGAGGCGGGCACCTCGGCGACCGCGCCCGCGACCGCCGCAGCCGCGGCCTCCGCGAGGACGGGCACCTCGCCGGTGCGCACCGGGTGGGGCGCGGGCGCGGGCTCGCCGTCGACGTGCTCGGCGAGGGCCGTGGCCTCGATGAAGGCGCCGTCGGGGTGGACGATCAGCGGCCAGCGCACGTCGCCGTCGACGACGATCGCCGTGACGGGCTCGCCCGCCGAGGCCGCGAGCTGGCGGATCGACTCGACGATGCGGCCGCGCAGGCCCTCCTCGGTCGACGCGAAGACCTCGTCGACCTCACCGGCCACATGGATGTGGGCGAGCGTGTTCGAGGTGAGGTGCACGATCGGTTCGGAGGTGACGGTTCCCACGGGAGCCTTTCTGTCGGGTGCGTTCGGCGCGGCGCGGCGCTCCGAGTATCCCATCGACACCGCGTCGCTCCCGGCATCCCGCGCCACGCCCCGCCGAACCGGCTACACCCGGAAGACGGCGTGCACGGGACCGGCGACCTCCTGGCCGCCGAGCGAGGCGAGCTCCATCAGCACGGCGGTGCCCGCCAGCTCCAGACCCAGCTCGGCGAGCAGCTGCTGCCCGGCGCGCAGCGTGCCGCCGGTGGCGAGGATGTCGTCGACGAGCAGCACCCGCGTGCCGCGCGGGAGGTCGTCGCTCATCTCGATCTGCGCCGTCCCGTACTCCAGCGCATAGGAGACGGATGCCGCGGGTCGCGGCAGCTTGCCCGCCTTGCGGATCGGCGCCATCCCGACGCCCGCGGCGATCGCGACGGCACCCGCGAGCATGAACCCGCGCGCCTCCACGCCGGCCACGACGTCGAACTCGCCCGCGAACGGCGCGATGACGGCGTCGACGACGGTGCGCAGCGCCGCGGCATCAGCCAGCAGCGGCGAGATGTCGCGGAACAGCACCCCGGGCTCGGGAAAGTCGGGGATCGATGCGATGAGGGATTCGGCGTGGGCGAGGGCCGCGGAAGTCACCGACCCAGGCTACGCGCCGACGCACCGCACGCGCGCACCCTTGCGCCACCCGCGCAAACATGCGCAAGCGCTTGCGCTACACTCGAGCGCATGACGTCGCAGCTGACTTCCCCCCTGCCCGAGATCGGCGAGACCCGCCCCGGCGCCGAATGGTGGCGCACCGCGGTGATCTACCAGATCTACCCGCGCTCGTTCGCCGACGCCTCCGGCGACGGCATCGGCGACCTGCCGGGCGTCACCGCCCACCTCGACGACCTCCGTTCCCTCGGCGTGGATGCCGTGTGGCTGAGCCCCTTCTACCGCTCGCCGCAGCACGACGCCGGCTACGACGTCGCCGACTACTGCGACGTCGACCCGCTGTTCGGCACCCTCGCCGACTTCGACGACATGCTCGCCGCGGCGCACGCCCGCGGCATCCGGGTCATCGTCGACCTCGTGCCCAACCACAGCTCTGACCAGCACCCGTGGTTCCAGCGGGCGCTCGCGGCGGCGCCGGGCAGTCCCGAGCGCGCGCTGTACATGTTCCGCGACGGCACGGGCGAGAACGGCGACCTGCCGCCCAACAACTGGGAGTCGGTCTTCGGCGGCCCGGCGTGGACCCGCACGACGAACCCCGACGGCACGCCCGGCCAGTGGTACCTGCACCTCTTCGACACGACGCAGCCCGACTTCGACTGGTCGAACCCCGCCGTGCAGGAGGAGTTCCGCCGCATCCTGCGCTTCTGGCTCGACCGGGGCGTCGACGGGTTCCGCGTCGACGTCGCCCACGGCCTGGTGAAGACCGACGGCCTGCCCGATCATCTCCCGGCGGTGGATGCCGACAGCATGGGCGGCGGCGAGGAGAACGTGCCGTACTGGGGCCAGGAGGGTGTCCACGAGATCTACCGGGACTGGCACCGCGTGCTCGCGGAGTACGACGGCGACCGCGCGCTGTGCGCCGAGGCGTGGCTGCCGACGGTGGACCGCACCGCGGAGTGGGTGCGCCCCGACGAGATGCACCAGGCGTTCAACTTCCCGTACCTCATGACGGAGTGGGAGACCCCGGCGATCCGCGAGGTCATCGCCGAGTCGGTGCGCGCGTTCCCCGCCGTCGGCGCCCCGGCGACGTGGGTGCTCTCCAACCACGACGTCGTGCGCCACGCGTCGCGGCTCGCCCTGACCGCGGAGAACCCGCAGGGTCACGGCATCGGTCCCGACAGCCCCGGCCAGCCGATCCCGGAGGTGGGCCTGCGCCGGGCCCGCGCGGCGACGACCGTCATGCTCGCCCTCCCCGGGTCCGCCTACCTCTACCAGGGCGAAGAGCTCGGCCTTCCCGAGGTCATCGCCCTGCCGCCCGAGTCGCGCCAGGACCCGACGTGGTTCCGCACCGACGGCGAGCGCTACGGCCGCGACGGATGCCGGGTGCCGATCCCCTGGTCGGCCGACGCGCCCGGGTACGGGTTCAGCCCGACGGGCGCCGCGTGGCTGCCGCAGCCGGCGGAGTGGGCGCAGCTCGCGCGCGACGTGCAGGAGGACGACCCGGAGTCGACGCTGTGGCTGTACCGGACGCTGCTGGCCACCCGCCGGGCCGAGAACCTCGGCGCCGGTGAGCTGGAGTGGCTCGACGGCTACGGCGAGGACGTCCTGGCGTTCCGCGTCTCGACCGGCGCGGCCGGCTCGGTGACGGTGCTCGCGAACGCCGGCAGCACGCCGGTGCCGCTTCCTGCCGGTACGGTGCTGGTGGCCAGTGCTCCGTTCGACGGCACGGATCTGCCCGTCGACGTGGCGGTCTGGATCGCCGCGGACTGAGCCGCCACCGACCGAGGGCGAGCGCGAGATGATCGGGATCGACGAGGTGGCACGTGCCGCCGGTGTGTCGACGACGACCGTCTCGCGCGCGCTGAGCGGCCGGGGGCGCGTCTCGGAGGCGACGCGTGAGCGCGTGCGGCAGACCGCGGAGCGGCTCGGCTACGTCGTCACCGCCGCTGCGGCGACGCTCGCCTCCGGGCGGGCACAGAACGTCGGGGTCGTCGTGCCGCTCCTGGATCGCTGGTTCTTCGCGACGGTGCTCGACGGCATCGCCGCGCAGCTCGCCCCGCGCGGGTACGACCTCACGCTGTACGCGCTGACCGACGACCCCGCGCAGCGGCGCGGCCTGTTCGAGACGTCGCTGCGTCGTCGCCGGGTCGACGGGCTCATCGTGCTGTCGGGCCTGCTGACCGACGACGAGGTGGCCCACGTCACGGGGCTCGGCCTGCCCGTCGTGGGGCTGGGCGTCCCGCGCGGCGACTTCCCGTCGCTGCGCGTGGACGACACGGCGGTCGGCCGGGTCGCGACCGAGCACCTCCTGCAGCGGGGCCACCGCGACATCGCGCACATCAGCGAGAGCCTCCCGGCGACATCGCCCGCCGACCCGGAGTTCGAGATCCCCTCGCGCCGCCGCCGCGGATACGAGGCGGCGATGGCGGATGCCGGCATCCGCGCCCCCCGCTTCGCCGAGGCCGACTTCACGATCGACGGCGGGCGGCGCGCGGCGCACGCGCTGCTGCGGTCGGCGGAGCCGCCGACGGCGATCTTCGCCGCCTCGGACGAGATGGCGTACGGTGTGCTGACCGCGGCGCGTGAGCTCGGCCTGTCGGTGCCCGGGGACCTGTCGGTGATCGGCGTCGACGGGCACGTCCTCGCGGGGCTGTTCGACCTCACGACGATCGACCAGTTCCCCCACGCCCAGGGCGAGCGGGCCGGCGAGGCGATCCTCGCTGCGCTCGAGGCGCCGACCCCGGCCGAGGCGGGGCTCGCGGCGGCATCCCTCCCCTTCGAGCTCGTCGTCCGCGGCTCGACGGCGGGCCCGCCCGCGTAGGCGGGTTGCGGGCCCGCGTAGGCTCCTTGGCATGGCCATCGATCTCGAAGCGCTGTACATCGACCTGCACCGGCATCCCGAACTGTCGTTCCAGGAGACCCGCACGGCGGGCGTCATCACCCGGGAACTGGCCGCGCTGGGGCTGGAGTACGTGGAGGGGCTCGGCAAGACCGGCGTCGCGACGCGCATCACCGGCGGCGCGGGCGAAGGCCCCGTCGTCTGGCTGCGCGCCGACATGGACGGCCTGCCCGTCGCCGAGCAGACCGGCCTCGCGTACGCGTCGACCGCCCGCGGCACCGACCCTGCTGGCACCGATGTCCCGGTGATGCACGCGTGCGGGCACGACATGCACGTGACCGCCCTGCTCGGCGCCCTGGAGAAGCTCGCCCAGACCCGCGACGAGTGGTCCGGCACCGTCGTCGCGGTCTTCCAGCCCGCCGAGGAGTACGGCGCCGGGTCTCAGGCGATGATCGCCGACGGCGTGCTCGAAAAGTTCCCGAAGCCCGACATCGTCCTCGGCCAGCACCTCACTCCCCTGCCGGCCGGCACGATCGGGGTGCGTCCGGGCACGCAGATGGCCGCCTCGGACGGCCTGACGGTGACCCTCCTCGGCCGCGGCGGACACGGGTCGCGCCCCCACGCCACGATCGACCCCGTCGTCATGGCCGCGGCGACCGTCATGCGGCTGCAGACGATCGTCTCCCGCGAGGTCGACCCGCGCGAGATGGCCGTCGTCACGGTCGGATCGATCCACGCGGGCCTGAAGAACAACATCATCCCCGCCGAGGCGCGCCTGGAGCTGAGCCTGCGCTACCCCGACGACGACGCGCGCGCCGACGTCATGGCACGCGTGGAGCGGATCGTGCGGGCGGAGGCCGCGGCATCCGGCGCCGAGCAGGAGCCCGTCATCGCCGTCGACCACTCGCTGCCGCCGACGATCAACGACCCCGACGCGACCGCGCGGCTGACTGCCGCGTTCGACCGCGCGTTCGGCGAGGGCACCGTCATCGACCCCGGCATGTTCACCGGGAGCGAGGACGTCTCGTGGTTCGCCCGCGAGGCGGGGGTTCCGCTCGTGTTCTGGTTCTGGGGCGGGCTCGACCCGCAGCAGTGGGCGGATGCCGCCGCGCGCGGCACCGTCAACGAGGACATCCCGACCAACCACTCCCCGTTCTTCGCGCCGATCCTGCACCCCACGATCGAGCGCGGCGTGGATGCCCTGGTCGTCGCGGCCCGGGAGTTCCTCGCGTGAGCGGCGACGACCCGTTCGGCCTGCTACAGCCATCGCCGTCCGAACCCGAGCCCGAGCGCGAGCCACGGCCCGACCGCGAGCCGCGCTCGCGCACCCCGCTCGTGCTGGGGATCATCGCGGCGGTGCTGTTCGTTGCGGTCGTGGTGACCCTCGCGATCGCGCTGACACGGTCCCCCGCGGCGACTCCGACCCCGACGACGCCGCCCGCGACCTCGGCGCCGACGACCGCCGCGCCCTCGCCGACGCCCACCGATGACCCCGCGACCGAACCGGTCGCCCTGCAGCTGACCGGCACGGGGTTCGCCCTGGTGGACGAGGCGGGCGAGGAGGTCTTCACCTACACGTGGGCGGGCGACGCCGCGGCCGCCGTGACCGCCCTCACCGACGCGTTCGGCGCCGCACCCACGACGCGGGTCGAACCCGGCGACGGCAGCCACTACCCCGACTACACCGTCTACCAGTGGGACGGCTTCATGCTGTTCGACATGGTCGAGACGCCCGGCGGCACGCCCCGCGCCGAGTACGCGCAGCCGTCGTACGTGCTGTTCTCGCGCAACGAGATCGGCGACATCTCGCTCGTCGCCGAGCACGGCCTGAAGATCGGCATGACGGTGGATGCCGTCCACGCCCTGTCTCCCGACCAGGAGATCCCCCGCGGTACGGTGGGCGCCATCCGGTTCGTGTTCGACCAGGCGCGATCGAACGCGGAAGGACCGCTGCAGTACAGCGTCTTCGCCGACACCGACGGGACCGTCGTGACGGCGGTGCTGTACTTCCGGTACTCCGACCTGTGAGCCGGGTCTTCCCGGGCATCGGTGAGCCGCTGGCGTGAGAGGACGCCGGGCTCGCAGGATGTCGCGCCGCGGGTCGCATTGCGCGGCGGACGGCCCGGGCGTAGTGTCGCGCCGTGACAGACGACAGTCGGGGCCCGGCGGAAGAGACGCCGATCGCCAAACGCATCCTCATCGGCGAGCCGCTGACGAGCGAAGAGCTCGAGGGGCAACTGCTCCCGAAGAGGATGGCGCTGCCGATCTTCGCCTCCGACGCGCTGTCGTCGGTGGCGTACGCGCCGCAGGAGATGCTGATGATCCTCCTCATCGGCGGCACCGCGTTCCTCGCGTTCAGCCCGTGGGTCGCGGCGGCGGTCGTGGCGCTGCTCATCGTCGTCGTGCTCAGCTACCGCCAGCTCATCAAGGCGTACCCCTCGGGCGGCGGCGACTACGAGGTCGCCCGCACGAACCTCGGCGAGAAGGCGGGCGTCGTCGTCGCGGCCGCGCTCCTGGTGGACTACGTGCTGACGGTCGCGGTGTCCGTGGCATCCGGCGTCGACAACATCATCTCGGCGCTGCCCGAACTCGATCCCTGGCGCGTCGAGCTCGCGGTCGGGTTCGTCGTGCTCATCATCGTGGTGAACCTGCGCGGGGTGCGCGAGGCGTCGACGGCGTTCGCCATCCCGACGTATCTGTTCATCGGGTCGGTGATGATCATGATCGTCACGGGTCTCGTGAGATGGATGCTGGGCGACGCGCCCATCGCCGAGAGCGCGCAGTTCGCCGTGCAGGCCGAAGACCTCAGCCAGGCCGCCGTGATCCTCCTCATCCTGCGCGCGTTCTCCAGCGGATGCTCGGCGCTGACCGGCGTCGAGGCGGTCTCCAACGGCGTGCCGGCCTTCCGGCACCCCAAGGTGCGCAACGCCCAGACGACCCTCGTGCTCATGGGTTCGATCGCGATCATCATGTTCGCGGGCCTGACGCTCCTCGCCCTCGTGGCCGGTGTGCATTACGCCGAGAATCCCTGCAACCTGATCGGCTTCGACTGCAAGGCCGCGGTGCAGCCGAGCCTCATGGCCCAGGTCGCCGCCGCCACGTTCGGAAACGGCAGCATCCTCTTCTTCGTGATCCAGGCGGCGACGGCGGCGGTGCTGCTCCTCGCGGCGAACACGGCGTTCAACGGGTTCCCCCTGCTGGGCTCGGTCCTCGCCCGCGACGGCTACGCCCCGAAGGCGCTCAACACGCGCGGCGACCGTCTCGTCTACTCGAACGGCATGATCATCCTGGGTCTTGCCGCCGTGCTCGTCCTCGTGATCTTCCAGGCGAAGCTCACGGTGCTGATCCAGCTCTACATCATCGGCGTCTTCGTGTCGTTCTCTCTGGGCCAGATCGGCATGGTGCGGCACTGGCGGCGCGAGCTGCGACTGCTCTCACCCAAGGCGGTGGGCGAACGCCGAGAGGCGTGGTCGGGCCTGTTCATCAACTCGCTCGGCGCGACCTTCACCGTCGTCGTGCTC
The DNA here is from genome assembly GCF_016907815.1 of Microbacterium aurum. Classification (NCBI taxonomy): domain Bacteria; kingdom Bacillati; phylum Actinomycetota; class Actinomycetes; order Micrococcales; family Microbacteriaceae; genus Microbacterium; species Microbacterium aurum. Next base: position 551,127 of record NZ_JAFBCQ010000001.1, on the reverse strand, counting down.
GTGATCGTGACGATCACGAAGTTCACGCACGGCGCCTGGCTCGTCTTCCTCGCGATCCCCGTGCTGTCATTCCTCATGATCGGCGTGCACCGGTACTACCGCGACGTCGAGCACGAGATCGAGATGGACGACGACGTGCACTTCGGCGCGTCCGGGGACGTCGCGATCGTCCTCGTCGGCAAGCTGCAAAAGCCCGTCGCGAAGGCGATCGACTACGCCCTCGCCGCGAAGCACGACAAGACGATCGCGGTGCACATCGCCGTCACCGCAGATGACGCCCGCGAGGTGCAGGACGACTGGGAGTTCCACCACATGCCCGTGCCGCTGCTCGTGATCGAGTCGCCGTACCGGCAGTACGCCGCACCGCTCGCGCAGTTCATCACCGAGTACCGCAAGAAGCACGGCTCGTCGATCGTCACGGTCTACCTGCCGCAGTACATCGTCGGCCACTGGTGGGAGAGCCTGCTGCACAACCGCCGCGCGCGGCGCATCGCGCAGCAGCTCATGCTCGTCCACGGCGTGCAGATCACCCTCGTGCCGTGGCTGCTCGACTCCTCCGAGCTCATCTACGGCCGCCGGTCCCGGCCGCTGCCGGGCGACGATCGCGCCGGCCGCATCACGACGTACGGACTCGTCGCCCACACCGACGACGAGGCCTGACGCGGGTCATCCCGCCAGCAGCAGCTCCTCGCGGCGCCGCGCGAGCGCGACCAGGTGCTCGGCGACTGCGAGACGCCGTTCGGCGAGCGTGCGCTCCAGCTCGCTCAGCCGCACCCGCAGCCTGGTCGCCTCCTCCCGCGCCCGGGCGATGCGGTCGCGCACCATCCAGTCGCTGAACACGTTGTCGAACAGCACGTCGAAGACAGCGAGGGTGTCGGAGATCTCGACGCCCTGCACGCCCGTCACACCGATGTCGGCGAGCTCGATCCGCAGCCGCTCGAGCGCCCGGTTGACCCGCGCGAACGCCTTCGCGGAGTCGTCGAGCCGGCTGTGCTTCATCAGGTCGGCGACCATGCCGCCGCCGAAGAACGTGTCGTAGGTCGACCAGCCGCCCGCACTCTGGAGGCGCCCGAACGCCTCTTCCAGAGCGGCGGATGCCGCGCGCAGCGCCGTGACAGCCTCGTCGATCTCACGCTGCTCGGCCGTCGCGACTCCGATGCCCTGCGCGATCTGGCCGAGTTCGGCGGCCGCGGCGCCGGTCCCGGCCGAGCGGACCGCGCGCTCGTGAGCGGCGAGCGCGGCCGCATAGCGTGCCTCGACATCGCCGAGCGCCGCGCGGGCGGCGCGCAGTCGCGCGACCTCGCTCTCCGCCTGCTCGCGACGGTGCGTCGCACCGGCGACGGCGAGCGCGGCGGCATCCCGCTCCGCCCGCTCCCGCGCGGCCCGCTCGTCGAGGTCTCCGCGAAGCGTCGCCCACAGCCGCGACGGCGAGACGCCCACCAGACGTCGCACGTCGGCCTCCTCGACGCGCAGCCGGGCGGCGAGGTCCGCCTCCTCGGTGCGTCGCGCGGCGGCGGCGGTCTCCGCGGCGTCGAGCTGGGTCCCGAGACGGCGGTGCGCGGCACGGGCTTCCGCGGCGTCGCGGAGGTCGGTCTCGGTGTCAGAACCCATGCCGCCAGCCTGCCACGCCCGCCGGTGTCCGCCGACGTCCGCTCGTCCCCGAGCGCGGACGCCGGGCTCCGGAGCCCGGCCGAGCCCCGGGGCGTAGCCTAGAGGGGTGACTTCAGCGCCCGCGTCCCCGACCCTTGCCGCAGCGGCGGCGTCCACGGCGTCGGCGCTGCCGGCGCTTGACCCCGAGGCGATCCGGGCGGACTTCCCGATCCTCGCGGAGCAGGTGAACGGGCACCCCCTCGCCTACCTCGACTCGGCCGCGACCAGCCAGAAGCCGCTCGCCGTGCTCGACGCCGAGCGCGACTTCCTCACGCACGCCAACGCCGCCGTCCATCGGGGCGCCCACACCCTGGCCGCTGAGGCGACCGAGCTGTTCGAAGACGCGCGCGCGACGGTCGCCGGCTTTGTGGGCGCCGAGCCGGAGCAGTTGGTGTGGACGAGCGGCGCCACGATGGGGCTGAACCTCGTCGCATACTCGCTCGGGAATGCGGGCCTCATCCGGCCCGGTGACGAGATCGTCACGACGGCGATCGAGCATCACGCCAACCTCATCCCGTGGCAGGAGCTCGCCGCCCGCACGGGCGCGACCCTGCGTCATATTCCGCCGCGGGACGACGGCACGCTCGACATGGATGCCGCGGCCGCCCTCATCGGCGAGCGCACCCGCGTCGTGGCGTTCACGCACGTCTCGAACGTCCTCGGCATCGTGAACCCCGTGGCCGATCTCGTGGCGCTCGCCCGCGCCGTCGGCGCCCTCACGGTGCTCGACGCCTGCCAGTCCGCGCCGCACCTGCCGCTCGACCTGCCGGCGCTCGGCGTCGACCTCGCCGTCTTCAGCGGGCACAAGATGCTCGGCCCCTACGGTGTCGGCGGTCTCTACGGGCGCTCCGACGTGCTCGAGGCGCTGCCGCCGTTCCTCACCGGCGGATCGATGATCACGACCGTCACGCTCGACCGCGCCGAGTACCTCCCGCCGCCCCAGCGGTTCGAGGCGGGAACCCAGCCGGTGGGCCCCGCGATCGGGCTCGCTGCGGCCGTCCGCTATCTGGACGGCATCGGCCTCGAGCGGATCCATGCCCACGAGAGCATGCTCGCGTCGCGCATGCACGACGGGCTCGTCGGCATCCCCGGCATCCGCTTGCTCGGCGACGCCGTCGGTGCCGAGCGCGTCGGGCTGTGGTCGTTCGACGTCGAAGGCGTCCACGCACATGACGCGGGTCAGTACCTCGACGCCCTCGGGATCGCGGTGCGCGTCGGGCACCACTGCGCCGCTCCCCTCCACGCCCGCTACGGCGTGACGGCGAGCGTCCGCGCGAGCGCGGCCCTGTACAACACCACCGACGACATCGACCGTCTGGTCGAGGCGGTCGCCGGCATCCGCCCCTACTTCGGAGCATGAAGGCACCACTGACATGAGCGACCTCGACGCCCTCTACCGCGAGCTGATCCTCGATCACTCCAAGCATCCGCAGCACTTCGGTCTCACCGACGAGGGCGACGCGCCGACCAAGCCCGGCAGCTTCGGCACCTCGTACCAGAAGAACCCGGTCTGCGGTGATGAGATCACCCTCCGCGCCCGCGTCGACGGCGAGACCGTCGCGGATGTGGCCTGGGAGGGCCGCGGCTGCTCGATCTCGCAGGCCTCGGCGTCGATGCTCGCCGACCTCGTCGCCGAGGAGGGGCTCAGCCGGGCCGACGCCCTCCAGCTGATCGAGGGATTCCGCGAGGCGCTCCGCTCTCGCGGCGCGATCGAGCTCGACGAGGACGTCTACGGCGATGCCGCCGCCCTGTCGGGGGTGTCGAAGTTCTCCGCGCGCGTCAAGTGCGCCATGCTCGCCTGGGTCGCGCTCGAGGACGCCATCGCGAAGGCCTGACCCGCAGAACGGCGGCCGTCAGGCCGTCGGGGGTTCAGGCGTTCAGGCAGTCAGGCCGTCGCGGAGGAAGGCGATCGCCTCGGCGCGGAACACGCGCGAGCCCGGTGCGTTGAAGTGGTGCCGCGCGGGGATCTCGAGGAATCGCCCCTGCGGGCAGGCGGCGGCGAGCGCCTTCGACCCCTCGATCACGGCGTCGAGCGAGCCGGTCGCGAACAGCACCGGCTGCTGCGGCGCGTGCGCCGGGTCGGGATCCTCGGTGCGCGACGCGCGCATCCCCTCGGCGATCGCGAGCAGCGACCGCAGGTCGTTGCCGGAGACCCGGTCGGCGAGGCGGATGTAGTTCTGGGTGACGGGATCGGTCACCGGGGTGCCGTCGGCGATCAGCGCGCGCACCTGGCCGATGTCCAGTCGCGCGAGCGGGATGCCGTCGGGCACGCCGCCGAGCACGGCACGGGGGATCCGCGGCGCGATGTCCTGCACGACCTCCCAGCCGACGCGCGCACCGAGCGAGTACCCGACGTAGAACGCCTCGTCGACGAGGTAGGTGTCGAGCATCGTCTCGACGTCGCCGGCGCGGTCACTCCTGGGTGCTGATCTCTTTCCAGAACGCGACGTAGCCCGAGAAGTCCTTCCCGACGCGCTCGATCCCGCTCTCGTACGGATGCGGGTACGTCCAGGCGCGGTCGGCGAGCACCTCGTCGCCGTCCCGCACCGAGTAATACTGGCACTCGCCCTTCCACGGGCACGTGTACGGCGTCGGGCTCTCCTGCAGCAGCTCCCACCGCACGCTCGACGGCGGGAAGTACCAGTTGCCCTCGATGGAGATGAGATCGTCGCGGTCGGCCTCGGCCACCGTGGTCTCGCCCAGCACAGCCTTCATGGCATCCTCCGCCTCATCGCCGCTTCTGCGTTGCCCTGGTCACACCCTTCCACCGGCGCCGCCCGGGCGCAACGAGGTCGGTCGCGGGATGCTGGGACAGCGGAATCGGCTGCGTCACGACGGCATCGACCACCATCGAGCCGTCCGTGGGACCGACCACCGCGATGGGGGTCGTCAGCGTCGGCTCGTCGGGATCCACCGGCATCCGCTCCAGCGCGCGATGGGCGCGCAGGTAGGCCGGCACGAGAATGACGACGGCGCCGATCCACGCGAGCGGATTGCTCCACACGACGCCGACGAACCCGAGGGCGTGGCCGAGCACGACCGCCGCGCCGACGCGCATCGCGAGTTCGATGACGCCGGTGACGGTCGGGATGATCGTGCTGCCAAGGCCCTGCAGCGTGCCGCGCAGGATGAACAGCACCGCGAGCGCGGTGTAGGTGTACCCGTTGATGTGCAGCATGAGGGTGGCCATCTCCACCACGCGCTCCGACCCGTCGCCGACGAAGAGGCGCACGAGCGGGGTGCCGAGCGTGATGAGCAGGATGCCGAGGACCACCGCGGCCGCCACGGCCATCCACATCGCCTGCACGACGCCGCGGCGGATGCGGTCGGGACGGCGGGCGCCGAGGTTCTGCGCGGCGTACATCGACGCCGCGAGTCCCAGCGACTGCAGGAGCGCCACGGCGAGGCCGTCCACGCGCGAGGCGGTCGTGTAGGCGGCGACGGCATCCGCCCCCAGCGTGTTGAGGGCGACCTGCACCGTCAGGGTGCCGATCGCGATGATCGACGCCTGGAATCCCATCGGCAGGCCGAGGCGTAGGTGCAGGGCGAGGTCGGCCCGCGTGACGCGCCAGTCGAAACGGCGCACGTGCAGCACCGGCACCCGGCGGCGCACGAACTCCAGGCACAAGAGCACCGACACCGCCTGCGAGACGACGGTCGCCATGGCGGCGCCGCCCACGCCCCACTCCAGCGGCCCCACCATGAGGATCACGAGCCCGACGTTCAGCGCGCACGCGATCGTGAGGAACACCAGCGGCGTGCGCGAGTCGCCGATCGCGCGGATGATCGCGGCGAGGAAGTTGAACGCCATCATCGCGCCCGCGCCGAGGAAGCTGATCTGCGCGAACACGGTCGCCTCGGCCATGAGCTCGTGCGGCGTCAGCAGCAGTGCGAGCGCCGGGCCGGCCAGCATCGGTGCGAACACGGTGAGCAGGAGGCTCGTGATGGCGGTGAGGACCGTGCCGGCGGCCACCGACCGGCGCACCGCCGCATAGTCGCGCGCGCCGAAGGCCTGCGCCGTCGGGATCGCGAAACCGCTCGTGAGACCCCAGGCGAAGCCGAGCAGCAGGAACAGCAGGCTGCCGGTGGCGCCCACGGCGGCGAGCGCGTCGACGCCGAGGTGACGCCCGACGACGATCGCATCGACGACTTGGTACAGCTGCTGCACGATGTTGCCGATGAGGAGCGGCACCGAGAACGCGAGGATGACGCGCCACGGGCTGCCGGTCGTGAGCGAACGTGCCATGAAGGTGCCTTCGAGAGTGGGGGATGCCGGGGACGACGCCCGGGAACAGCGAAGGGCGCCCCGGATCGGAGCGCCGCGACTCCAGTGTATCGAATCGATTCGGAGCGGCACAAGTCCGCGGCATCCGGCACGATCTCGTCGAGACCCCGGTGGCGCGGCGTCGGAGGCCGGGCCGGTACTGTTGGACGCATGTCCGTGGGTCTGCTCGCCGTCGTCGACGACATCCTCAGCGCCGCGCTCAAGGCGTCAGCGAAGTCAGCCGGCGTCGTGATCGACGACGCGGCCGTCACGCCACAGTACGTGGAGGGACTCTCGCCGGCCCGCGAGCTGCCGGTCGTGGGACGCATCGCGCTCGGGTCGCTTGCGAACAAGTTCCTCATCATCATCCCGATCGCGATGGTGCTGACGGCATTCGCGCCGTGGGTGCTGCCGTGGCTGCTCATCGTGGGTGGTGTCTACCTGTGCTTCGAGGGCGCCGAGAAGGTGCTGGAGTGGTTCGGGTTCCACCACGGCGGGCATGAGGACGAGGGCGGCCGCGACGAGAAGCGGCTGGTCGCCGGCGCCGTGCGCACCGACCTGATCCTCTCGACCGAGATCATGCTGATCGGGCTCGCCTCGCTCGCCGCCGACCTCGGCTTCTGGATGCGCCTGGCGGTACTCGCGATCATCGCGCTGGCGATGACGGCGCTCGTCTACGGAGCCGTCGCGCTGCTGGTGAAGCTCGACGACATCGGCCTGAAGATGGCCAAGAGCACCTCCGAACAGGTGCGCCACACCGGCACCCGTATCGTGCGCTCCATGCCCGCCGTCTTCCGGGTGATCTCCGTCGTCGGGACCGTCGCGATGCTGTGGGTCGGCGGGCACCTCGTGCTCGCGAACCTCGGCGAGGTCGGCTGGCACGCGCCGGTCGATCTCCTCCACGGCGTCGAGCACGCGCTCGAGCCGCTGGGGCCGGTCGTCGTGTGGTTCGGCGACACCCTGGTGTCGGCGATCGCGGGTCTCGCGGTGGGCCTCGTCATCGTCGGCATCGCGCTCGTCATCGGCAAGGCGTTCGGCAAGAACCTCAGCTTCGCCGAGGGCCACGCGGCGCCCGCGACGCCGCACGCCTCGTCGGAGTAACGCGCCGCCGCCGGCCGTCAGCCGCCGATGACGGATGCCGGGACGCGCAGCACCTCCCAGCCGCCGCCGAGCGGCGGGATGCGCCACCCCGCCGCGATCCGGCCGTCGGCATCCCGGTGCACGATGGCGCGGTGCGGCGACGTGGTGTCGACGACGTGGACGAGCACCGACCCGTCGGGCCGCTGCTCGCCGCGGGTCGCGAGCGCGAGGCGATCGGCTCCGGCGTTCGAAAAGCAGGCTGGATCGCGCTGCGCGGCGCCCTCGGGGGCGCCAGCGGCCGGTTCAGCCTGCTTTTCGCACACGATCTCGTGCCACCCCGCCCCGACGGGCAGCGCACCGACGCCCGGGAGCGTCAGCGTCCACCCGCCGCCCGCGGCGTCGGTCAGGGTCAGGCCCGCCGCGTCGAAGGGCGCCTCGGCCATGATCGTCAGCCGGTCGCGGGCGTCCCAGGAGTCGCGGGGGCGGACCGCATCCGCGGCGGCGGCGACCGTGCCCGCCGCCTCACCGGCGGCATCCGCGGTCTCGACGGCCGCGACGAACGCCCAGAACGCGCGCAGCGTCGCCTGCGGGTCGAGCGTCGCGCCCTGGTACGCGATGACGAGATCGCGCTCGGGCAGGACGAGCGCGAACTGTCCCGCCGCCCCGTCGAGCCGGAAGCCGTGGCGCCCGCGCCACACCTGGTAGCCGTAGCCGAGCGCCCAGTCGTTGACCTCACTCGGTCCCGCCGGCGGCCCGTCGAAGGCAGCGGTGACCGACCAGGCCCGGCTCATCTCCTCGACGTACCAGGCCGGCGCGACCTGCGCCCCGGCGAACACGCCGCCCGCGCCGAGCATGACACCGGTGCGCGCGAGGTCGTCGACGGTGAGGTGGTACCCGCTCGCGCCGTGCTCGATCCCGCCGCGCGAGCTCATCCACCGCTCCCCGATCCCGAGCGGATCCAGCAGCCGGGGGCGCAGGTAGGCGGTCAGCGCCTCGCCGGTCACCGCGGTGACGATCGCCGACAGGGCGTGGGTTGCGGGGGAGTTGTAGGCGAAGTGGCTGCCGGGCGCGTGTGCGGGGTCGATCGCCATCAGCATCCGCGGGTCGTCGCCGACCCGCTCGATCTGCTCGGCGGAGTGGCCGGTGTTCATCGTCAGCAGGTGACGCACCGTGATCTCGTGCGGGTTCGGCACGCCGAGGAGTGCTCCGGCGGAGTCGTCGAGCCCCAGCCGCCCCTCGTCGGCGAGGAAGCCGATCGCGAGCGACGTGTAGGTCTTGGATGCCGAGTACACCAGCGCGGGCCGGTCGAGTCGGTACGGCGCCCAGGCCGTCTCGAAGGCGACCTCGCCGTGCCGCGCGATGAGCAGGGCGTGCGGGTCGAGCCCTTCGTCCTGCAGGCGGTCGGCGAGTGCCGCGAGGGCGGCGGTGGGAATGCCGAGGGCTTCCGGGGTGCGGCGGGCCAACGCCCGCGTCGTCGGGAGGGACGTCATCCCTCCACCCTAGAAGCCCTCGGCGGCGGTCTCAGCGCAGCCGCCGGTTGTAGAGGCGGGTCGCGATCACGGCGGCCACGATGAGGATGCCGGTGCACCAGCCCAGGGCGATCCACAGCTCGCTGCCGACGGGCGTTCCCGCCAGCAGCGCGGATCGAGTTGACGATGGGCGTCACCGGCTGGTTCTCGGCGAACCAGCGGACCGGCCCGGGCATCGTGTCGGGCGGGACGAATGCCGAGCTCAGGAACGGCAGGAAGATGAGCGGGTAGGAGAACGCGGTCGCCCCGTCGACGCTCTTCGCCGCGAGCCCCGCGATGACCGCGAGCCAGGTGAGGGCGAGCGTGAACAGCACCAGGATGCCGACAACCGCCAGCCACGCGAGCACCCCGGCGCCGGAGCGGAAGCCCATGAGGAGCGCCACCCCGACGACGATCGCGAGCGAGACGAGGTTCGCCGCGAGTGAGGTCAGCACATGCGACTACAGCACACTGGCGCGCGCGATCGGCATGGACTGGAACCGTTCCACGATGCCGCCCTGCAGATCGAGGAAGAGCCGGTACGACGTGTACGCGACCCCCGACGCGATCGTGATGAGCAGGATGCCGGGGAGCAGGTAGTCGACGTACGATGCGGTCCCGGTCTGGATCGCACCCCCGAACACGTAGACGAACAGCAGCATGATCGCGATCGGCATGATCGCGCAAGCGGCAATCTGATCCCCGTCGTCATACCCCGCGGTATCCTTTGTGTATGCCTCTGACGACGATCAAGGTGCCGGTGGAGCTGCGCGAGCGCGTCAGCACCGCGGCGCGGGAGCGCGGCGTCACGGCTGCGACCCTCTTGAGCGAGCTTCTCGACCAGGATGAGCGCCGACAGCGGCTGGCCGCTGCCCGTGACGCCATCGAACGCCAGCCCCCTGATGAGTCCTATTGGGCGGAAGCCCGCGCCTGGGACGAGATCGCGGGCGTCGGCGATGATGACTGAACCTGCCGCCGACGCACCGGCGACACTGCATCGTGGCGATGTCGTCTGGGCCGCGCCCGATCCCGCCGTCGGGCGCGAACAGGCGGGGCGCCGGCCCGCGGTCATCGTGTCTTCCGCGGGTCACCTCGCGCTGGCGACGCGGCTCGTCTTCGTGGTTCCGGTGACGTCGGTCGAGCGCGGATGGCCGAACCACGTCGCGCTCAGCGGGCGGACCCTGACACTGACAGACCCGAGCTTCGCCATGACGGAGCAGCTCAAGACCATCGACCGCGCCCGCATTCAGCGGTTGGCCGGGCAGGTGGACCAGGCGACCATGACCGCCATCGACCGGTGGGTGGCCGACTTCCTCGACCTCGCTCGCTGACGCGGTCGCGCGCCGCTCAGGTGAGGATGACGAGCTGCTGCGTCGCGCGGGTCATGGCGACGTAGCGGTCGACGGCTCCGGCGACGCCCGTGCCGAATCCATCGGGGTCTACGAGCACGACGAGATCGAACTCCAGGCCCTTCACGAGCTCCGGCGAGAGCGAGCGCACCCGATCGCGAGGCGCGAAACCGGGGTCGCCGATGACGACCGCGGTGCCCTCGTCATGCTCCCGCTCCCACGCGGTGAGGATGCCGTCGAGCTCGCGGCGCCGACCGCGCCGCACCGCAACACCGGTACGGCGGATCGACAGCGGCACGTTCGCGTCGGGGAGGGCCGCCCGGATCACGGGGCCGGCAACGGCCATGACCTCCTCGGGGGTGCGGTAGTTCACCGTGAGGGTCGCGACGGTGGTCCGCGGGATGCCGACGCGCTCGAGGCGCTCGACCCACGACTCGGCGAACCCGTGCCGCGCCTGGGCGCGGTCGCCCACGATCGTGAGGCTGCCCGACGGGCAGCGGCTCAGCAGCATCCGCCACTGCGCGTCGGTGAGCTCCTGCGCCTCGTCGACGACGAGGTGTGCGAACGGGCCGGCGAGCGGGTCGATGTCGGATGCCGCGGGCTGCGCGAGCGTGCGGCGAAGATCCTGACCGCGCAGCATCGACATGATCCGCAGGTCGCCGTCGTCGGCGGCGATGAGGTCGGTGACGACGTCGGACATCAGGCGCTGCGCCTCCGCCTCCTCCCGCCGAGCACGGCGACGGCGCACCTCGCTCTTCGGGTCGCCGATCGCGCGCCGCGCGGCGTCGAGAAGCGGGAGGTCCGCATCGGTCCACGACGACCCCGCGGCGGCGACGACGGCGGCCTCGGCATCCGTCAAGTACGGCGCACACCGGTGCAGCAGGTCGGCGCTCGAGAGCAGGCCGCGCAGAAACGCGTCGGGGTCGAGCAGCGGCCACATCCGGTCGAACATCGTGCGCAGCTCGTCGTCGTTCTCGAGCGCCTCGCGCACCGACTCGTCGTCATCCCAGCCCGCCCCGTACGCGTCGAAGTCGTCGCGGCGACGCGACGCGTCGCCCCAGCCCTCACCCCAGCCGTCATCAGCGGAGCCGCCGCCCCGCTCGTCGCCGACCCGCGCCTCCAGCAGGTCGAGCAGCCGCTCCCACGCCTCGGTGCGCAGCGCGTTGTGGGGCAGGGTGTCGGCTCCGGCGAAGACCTCCGCCCATTCCTCGGACCCGATCGCGAGGGTGCCCCAGGCGGTCTCGATCGCGACGGTGCGCCGCGGCGGGCGCTGCCACAGTCCGACGGCTGCGGCCACGGCATCCACAAGGCGCGCGTCGCCCTTGAGACGGCGCACCTCCGGGTCGGTCTCGGCCGGGGCGTCGGCGCCGCCCGGCACGAGGTCGCTGAGCGCGCAGACGAGCGCGCCCTCTTCGCCGAGGCTCGGCAGCACGTCGTCGACGTAGTCGACGTAGGGGCGGTGCGGGCCGACGAACAGCAGCCCGCCGCGCCCGTCCTGCAGGCGCGGGTCGGCGTAGAGGAGGTAGGCGGCGCGGTGCAGCGCGACGACGGTCTTGCCCGTTCCGGGACCGCCGTCGACCACCAGGGCGCCGCGCGAATCGGCGCGGATGATGGCGTCCTGGTCGGTCTGGATCGTCGCGAGCACATCGCGCATGCGCGGCGACCGGCTCGCGCCGAGGCTCGCGATGAAGGCCGACTCGTCGTCGAGAGCGGCGGAGTGGTCGATACCGTCGGGCGCGAAGACCTCGTCCCAGTAGTCGACGATGCGTCCGGCGCGCCAGCGGTACCGGCGACGGCTGGTGAGCCCCATCGGATCGGCGCCGCTCGCGGCGAAGAAGGGGGCGGATGCCGGGGCACGCCAGTCGGTGAGCAGGCGCCGCTCGTCAGGGCCGGCGAGACCGAATCGGCCGAGATAGGTCACCGTCCCGGCGTCGTCGACCATCCGTCCGATGCATGCGTCGAGCCCGAACCGGTCGAGCACCCGCAGCCGCGCCGCGAGCTGCTGCACCTCGAGGTCGCGCTCCAGCGCCCGCTGCCCGGCGGCGGCCGGCTCGCGCCGGAGCGCGTCGAGGCGGTGCCGCACCCGCTCCCGCTCGCTCGTGAGCGCGGCGTGCATGGCGGCGAACTGCTCCTCGTCGCGGCCGATGAGGGCCGAGGTGGCCTTGCGACGCAGCCGCTCGGGAAGGTCGAACGGACTCGCGGTGGGCTGTGATGACGGCATCCTGCTCCTTCTCGCGCGCATCCTTCCCGCACACAGGGGAATCGTCGCGCGACCAGCGATTCTGCCGCACAGAGGGGGCCTTGCCGCAAGACCCCCCTCTCGCGGGATAATGGAAAGGGAAGAGATCCGACGGGGTGGATCCGATGACATCCGCAGCACGCACGGCCGGTCGGCGCTCGCGTGCGGCCCTGGTGCTCCTGCTGCTGCCGGTGACGGCGTGCGCGCCGCTCCTCACTCCCCCCGTCCCCGCGCCCGCCGTGCGCGAGCCGTCCACCGTCGACGCCGGCACCGCCGCGACCGACGTCGTCACCGAGCTGACGACGCCGTGGTCGATGGTCGTCGTGGGAGATTCGGTGCTCGTGAGCGAGCGAGACACCGGGCGCATCGTCGAGGTCACCGCCGCGCACGACGTCCGCGAGGTGATCACGGTCGCCGGGGTGCGGCACGGCGGTGAGGGCGGGCTGCTGGGGCTCGCCGTCGACCCCAGCGGTGAGCACCTGTACGCCTACTCGACCGCCGACGCCGGCAACCGCGTGCAGCGCTACGACCTCGACGGCGAGCCGGGAGCCCTCACCCTGGCGGCGCCCGTCGATGTCGTCTCGGGGCTGCCGTCCGCGGGAAACCACAACGGCGGGCGCATCGCATTCGGCCCCGACCGGATGCTGTACGTCACGGTCGGGGATGCCGGGGACCGCGCCGCGGCGCAGGACGTCGACGCTCTCGCGGGCAAGATCCTGCGGCTCGAGCCCGACGGCACCGTTCCTGCGGACAACCCGTTCCCGGGCTCGCCGGTGTACAGCTACGGCCATCGCAACCCCCAGGGCATCGCGTGGTCTGCCGACGGTCGCATGTTCGCGAGCGAGTTCGGGCAGGACACGTGGGACGAGCTGAACGTGATCGAGCCGGGCGGCAACTACGGCTGGCCCGAGGTGGAGGGGATCGGCGGCGACGACGCGTACATCGACCCCGTGCAGGTGTGGGCGCCGACCGACGCGAGTCCGAGCGGGCTCGCCGCGATCGGCGACACGCTCTATCTCGCGAACCTCCGCGGCGAGCGCCTGCGGGCGATCCCGGTCGCCGACCCGGCGACGTCGACCGAGCTGCTCGCACACGAGTTCGGCCGGCTGCGCGATGTGGTGCTCGGCCCCGACGGACGCGTGTGGGTCGCGACGAGCAATCGCGGCGGGCGCGGCACGGCGGCTCCCGGCGACGACCGCATCGTGTCGTTCGAGGCGTCGGCCGGCGGATGACGATCGTTCTCGTCGAGGGCGAGAGCGACCGCGCCGCCGTCGAGGTGCTCGCCGCTCGTCTCGAGGTGACCGGCGTCGACGTGCGGGCCGTGGGCGGATCGAAGGGCGCGCGGCGTGCGATCGACGCGCTGCCGGCGAAGCGGGTGATCGGCCTCGTCGACGCGAACGAGCGGGCCGACTTCGAGACGGTGCTGGATGCGGTGTTCGTGTGCGCCCCGGATCTCGAGGGCGAGTTCGTGCGTGCGCTCGGCGCCGCGCGCGTGGTGGCGCTTCTCGAGGAGCAGGGCGAGGGCGCGTCGTTCCGCCGGCTGCAGCGCCAGCCCGCGCAGCGCGGTCGCATGCTCGAGGAGCAGCTCGGCCAGTTCTTCGCGGGGCGCAGCGGCAACAAGCTGCGCTACGCCCGCCTCATGGCCGACGCCGTCGAGCTGACGCGGATGCCGCCGCCGCTGCGCGCTCTGCTCGACGCGTGCTGACCGGCGACAGGGGTGTCGCTCAGACGGTCAGCAGCACCTTGATCGCGCGACGCTCGTCCATGGCTTTGTAGCCTTCGGCGGCCTCCTCGAGCGGGAGCGTCAGGTCGAAGACGACGCCGGGGTCGATCTCGCGGTCCCAGATGAGCTGGATGAGCTCGGGCAGGAACCGGCGCACCGGTGCCGGGCCGCCGTGCAGGTGCACGCCGGAGTGGAACAGCCGCTGGCCGTCGAGCGTCACGTCGTGCGAGACGCCGACGTAGCCGACGTGTCCGCCGGCGCGGGTCGAGCGGATCGCCTGCGTCATCGACTCCTGCGTGCCGACGGCTTCGATCGTCGAGTGCGCGCCGAGGCCGTCGGTGAGCTCGCGGATCCGGGCGACGCCCGCCGAGCCGCGCTCCTCGACGATGTCGGTGGCGCCGAAGCGACGGGCCAGGGCCTGGCGGTCGGCGTGCCGTGACATGGCGATGATGCGCTCGGCGCCGAGCTGCTTCGCGGCGAGGATGCCGAGGAGACCCACGGCTCCGTCACCCACGACGGCGACGGTCTTGCCGGGGCCCGCCTCGGCGGCGACCGCGGCGAACCAACCCGTCCCCAGCACGTCGGAGGCGGCGAGCAGTGAGGGGATCAGGTCGGGGTCGGGCTGACCGGGGGTGGCGACGAGGGTGCCGTCGGCGTTCGGGATCCGCGCGTACTCGGCCTGCGTGCCCTCGCGGCCGGCCGGGGTGCGATGGACGCAGAACGATTGATAGCCGGCGCGGCAGATCTCGCACGTGTTATCGGACGTGAAGAACGAGCCGACGACGAAGTCGCCGACCGTGACGTTCTGCACGGCCGCACCCACCTCGGTGACCGTGCCGACGTACTCGTGCCCCATCGTGGCATCGTGCACGTCGTCGGCGCCGCGGTACGGCCACAGATCCGAGCCGCAGATGCACGTCGCGGCGAGGCGGATGACGGCATCCGTCGGGTCGACGATCTGCGGGTGCTCGCGGTCTTCGACACGGACGTCGCCGGGGGCGTGCATGATGACTCCACGCATTGTGGTGTCCCTCCTTCTCGTTGCTGCCGTGGCCACGCTACGCCCTCGCGACCGGCATCGCGTACGGCGATCCTGCGCGGGTTGTGGAGCTTCGGCAGCTGGCTGTTCCGCGGGGCCGGTGCGGCTCAGCGCCGCGCGCGGTAGTGCAGGAACACGACGCCGCCGTCGAACCGGCGCTCGTCTAGGAGCTCGAGATCGACCCGCTGATCATCGCGGGCGAAGAAGGGGATGCCGCCGCCCACCAGCACGGGGAAGACGCGGATGAGGTACTCGTCGATGAGGCCGGCGGCCGCGGCATCCTGTGCCAGCGTCGCCCCGCCGATGGCGATGTCGCCCTCGCCCGGCTCGGCACGCAAGCGCGCGATCTCGTCGGCCACGGTGCCGGTCGCCAGGCGCGCGTTGCCTTCGACCGCGGTGAGCGTGCGCGAGAACACGACCTTCGGCAGCGGATTCCACAACGCCGCCCACTCCCGCTCGAGGTCGTTGAAGCCGGCGGGGTCCTCGGTCTCCCAGTAACGCATCGTCTCGTAGAGACGCCGGCCCATGAGATGGCCACCGATCGTCCGGATCTCGTCGAGTGAGATGCGGAAGACGTCGTCGGTGAAGCCCGGCCAGTCGAAGTCGCCGTCCGGCCCTGCGATGTAGCCGTCGACGGACATGCTCATCGAGTACGTGACCTTGCGCATGGCGCCGACCCTACTCGCCGCCGCGTCCGTTGAGGAGCTCTGCCGCCCGCCGTAGATTGGCGAGATGGTCACGACCCGGCAGGTGCGTCTCGCGCAGCGTCCGACAGGACTTCCCGACGACGACACGTGGGAGGTGACGACAGACGAGCTCCCCGCGCCGGGCGAGGGTGAGTTCCTGGTCGAGATCGACCACATCTCGCTCGACCCCGCGATGCGCGGCTGGCTCGACGATGTGCCGTCCTATCTGCCTCCCGTGCGACTGGGTGCCGTGATGCGGGCGCAGGGCACGGGCACGGTGTCGCAGTCGCGGCATCCGGACTTTCCCGTGGGTGCCGCCGTCACCGGGACGTTCGGTGTCACCGAGCGCGCCGTCAGCGACGGCACCGGCGTCCGCGTCATCGACACGTCGATCGCGGGCCCGGCGACCTGGCTCGGCGCCCTCGGCATGACCGGACTGACCGCGTTCCACGGACTGCACGAGGTCGGCGAGCTGGCCGCGGGAGACACCGTCGTCATCTCCGCGGCGGCCGGCGGGGTGGGAAGCGTGGCGGGACAGATCGCGCACGCGGCGGGCGCCACGGTGATCGGCATCGCGGGTGGCCCGGAGAAGTGCGCATGGCTGCGCGAGATCGGATTCGACGCGGCGATCGACTACAAGAGCGAGAACGTGCTCCGGCGGTTGCGCGAGGTCGCGCCCGACGGCATCGACATCTACTTCGACAACGTCGGCGGCGAGATCCTCGACGCGGCGCTGGCGAACCTGCGCCGCGGTGCGCGGGTGATCCTCTGCGGCGCGATCGCGTCGTACAACGCCACGACGCCTCCTCCCGGGCCGCGCCGCTACATGAGCCTGCTGGTCAACCGCGCGCGGATGCAGGGATTCTTGGTGTTCGACTATCCCGAGAAGGATGCCGCGGCGATCGCCTCTCTGGCGGCGATGGCGGCTGAGGGGTCGCTGGTCTCGCGAGAGACGGTCGTCGACGGCTCGGTCGCCGATTTCGGCGCGACCTTCCTGCGCCTGTTCCGCGGTGAGAACACCGGAAAGCTCGTAATGTGCATCGCTGAGATTTATTAAGAAACTTTTTATCTAGGCTTGCGTTTTTCGTCACTGTCTTCTATTCTGAAAGTGGCAGTTGCGCCATTCATGCGGCTGCTGTGGGTGAGCCGGCCAAAGCCTCCGGACGTTGTCGAACGACGTCTGGAGTACCCCATGGAACCGCAGCCCGACCCCTCGGGACCCGTCGAGTTCCGCGACGCGTCCGCGTCGGGCGGGATGGATCCGCGCGGCATCGATCCCCACTGCATCGATCCCCACTGGGCGGAGCTGTCGGCCCTCGTGAGCCGCGCTGAGCAGAACCGCATCGACATGGCGCGTCTGCAGGCCCAGCGCGCGGAGCTCTTCGCCGAGGCGTTGCAGCTGGTCGCGCTGCGCGTCGCGCAGCGCCGGGCGGCGAAGGGCAACCGGGAGTTCGGCGACACGATCCCGCTGCGCGAGGTCATCGCGGAGCTCGCGTGCGCCCTGCGCGTCGGCGAGCGCACGATCGCCTCGTGGCTCGGCGACGGTGACGCGCTCGTCCGCACGTATCCGGCGACGCTGGAGGCGCTGCGGGAAGGGCGGATCGATGAGCGGCATGCGTCCGCGATCATCGACGGCGGCATGCCGCTGGACGACGCGCACCGCGGACAGTACGAAGAGCTGGTGCTGCCGCTGGCCGAGACGGCGACGGCGCCCGAGCTGCGCGAGTCGGCGCGAGTCATCGCCGCGCGGCTGCAGCCGGAGATGGTCGAAGAGCGTCAGCGCGCCGCTCTCGCGCAGCGGCAGGTGAAGACCTACGGGCTCGAGGACGGACTGTCCCGCCTGCTGCTCGACGGTCCGGATGCGCTCATCCAGGCGGCGTTCGAGCGGCTGACCGACATGGCGCGCGCGCTCGACGGGGAGGGTCCCGTCGCGTTCGACGCGGACGACGATGTCGAGGACGGCGCCGCGGATGCCGGAAGCGCCGATCCCGATGCGGATACGTGTGGCGATCGCGAGGGCGATGCGGATGGCGGGGGCGATCGCGACGGCGAGTGCGAGCCGGCCGATGAGCGCACGCTCGATCAGCGGCGCGCCGACATCATGCTCGACATGCTGCTGTGCGGAGCTCCCGCCGCGCACGGCGAGGAGGGGGCCCTCGGTGCGATCCGGGCGACCGTGCAGGTCACGATCCCGATCCTCACGCTCGCCGGAATCGATGACCAGCCCGCGATCCTCGCCGGCTGCGGACCGATCGACGCGGACACGGCGCGCACGCTCGCGGCATCCGCGCCCTGCTGGGAGCGCGTGATGGTGCATCCGGTCACGGAGGAGCCGCTGCGGCTGGATACGTATCGCCCCAGCAAGAAGCTGCGGCGACTGCTCGATGCGCGGGATCGGCAGTGCCGTTGGCCGGGATGCCGGCGGCTCGCGCGCCGGAGCGAGGCCGATCACACGATCCCGTTCTCCGAGGGCGGGCCGACGTGCGCCGGGAACCTCGCGATCCTGTGCAAGAGGCATCACCGCCTGAAGCATGCTTCGCCGTGGCAGGTGGTGCAGCTCGGGGCCGGAGTGCTTGAGTTCATCTCGCCGACGCGGCGAAGATACCGGAACAACGCCCCGCCCGTGGACGAGGCCCGCACGGCGCGGCCCTGGGCGCGACTGCTCGCGACGCCCTACGATTCCACCGACCCCGCCGCGTTCTGAGCGTGTGGTGCCGTCGTCAGGCCCGTCGGCTGCGGCGCGTCGTCGAGGAGGGAGCGCGCGAGGAGGGTTGAGCCCGCGACGGCCGCCGGCATGGCGACGACGGCGCCGAGCGGCACGAGGAAGCACAGCTGGGTGGCGACGCCGAAGCCGAGCACACGCGCGCGGTGAGCGCGACGGAGTGCGCGGCGTTCGGGTCCGGTGAGACCGCGCGCCGTGAAAGCGCGCGAGGTGAGTTCGTCGGCGACGATCCAGCCGGTGAGCGTGACGCCGACGACGGTGCTGACGAGGCCTCCGACGAGGGGGAGGAAGCCCAGGACGAGCGCGAGCAGGGCGATGACCGCGCCGCGCGCGATGAGAGAGACGGCGTCGCCCAGTGAGCGCCAGAATCCGTAGGGCGCGTTGATGGCGCCGGTTCCACCATCGGATTCGACAGCGCGCCAGATCCGCGCGTAGAACGGCTCACCGACGAACAGGGTGAGCGCGGTGAACGAGATCGCGACGAGCACGAGAGCGGCGCCGACTGTCGCCGTGCCGACGGTGATGCGGATGACGGTCGCCCAGAGTGTGGGCCAGCCGTCGGCGAACGGAGTCAGCACCTCGGTGAGGCGAGGGAGAACGCTCGCGAGGGCGATCAGTCCGCCGAGCAGCACGAGCGCGACGATGACGGCCGGGACCAGACCGAGCAGCATGAGGCTCGGGCGGCGGCGCCAATACGCGAACCCGCGCCCCAGCATCCCGACGCCACCGAAGAACTCACGCATCGACGCGCACCATATCGTTCACGGGCCACCACGAGTCACGTCGATGACCTACGGGGTGACCGTCCCCGGCGATCCCATCCCCGACACGACGGCTACGAGTACTCCGCCGGCGCCCTGGGTCCGAGCACCGTCGATCGTCACGGCATTGACCGCGTCGAAGGCCTCGTCGAAGCGGATCACCTGCTCCGCACCATCACACTCGATCTCGACGGACGTCACGCCGATCCATGACGATCCCACCCGCACGGTGAAACCGACCCGCGCCGTTCCGTCGCCGAAGCAGGCGGTAGTGGCACCGTCGACGCGCGCATCGTCAGGGTAGGACAACACGACACCGCTCTCGCCTGATGCCTGTGATTCATCACCTTCCACCCGGAAGCTGCCGGAGCCGAGGAAGCCCTCTTGACTCGAGGCGACGCCCTCGAATTCCTGCGCAGCGGCCTCCGCCGCCGCCCAGTCCGGCTCGGCTTCCGGGGCACACCCGACCAAGCCGACAGCGAGCGCACCGACGAGCGCGAATGTGGCGCAACGAGAGTACATGCCCGCAACACTACCCAGTGGTTCGCTCGAGCTGCGGGTGCTGTGACGCATACGCGGGCGCTCTAGCCGGGAGGAAACATGTCATTTCGGCGCGGAACCTGCAATCACTGTAGATCGCCGGGTGGGTGGTTCCCAGACGAGAGAAAACAGCGGGCATCCATGCGGCGACAAGCCGCTCCTCCGCAAGTTCGATCACCTGCGATGCTCATGTGCGCACTAGAGACGCCGCGTGGACATCTCATCCGAGAGATGGCAGGTCAAGAAAATCCCTACACCTACTGTAGGAAGCGGTCAGAGATGTCCACGCGCATGACGACTTTCCGCGCTATGGGCGGCCGACTTGTCCACCCGGAGCGCGTGTTCGCGTGGGGCGAGTTGTCCATAGTCGCGCTGGCTATTCGATCCGGTACATGCGGGTCGGTCGACGCTCCCGAGGTCATCATGGCGTTGCGCCACCCTGCGCCGCGATCGAGCGGTTGGGACGCGATCGGCATCCCGAATGAGACGCTCACCACGTGCGCCGTCGCCTGTCAGGGGGTCAGCACAATCTTCCCCGCGTGGACCGAGCCGCGAAGCGCGTCGACCGCCTCGGCGGCGTGATCGAACGTATAGGTCTGTGAGTGGGTGGAGCGCAGCTCCCCGGACGAGAGCGCCGCTGCAAGCTCCGCGATATCCTCCCCGCGAGCTGCAGCCATGAGCGTGATTATCTTGATCCCGCGGGTGAAGGGTGCGCGTAGGGATCGATCGAGAGGGCCGAGCACTCGTCCGCCCCGCTCACTGCCACCCAGCACGAGAGTGCCGCCCGGGATGGTGGCGCGGCGCCAGGCGGCGAGGGGCAGACCGCCGGCGAAGTCCAACACCGCGTCGAAACGCTGACCGCCCGCGGTCGGGTCGGTGCTCGCGTAGTCGATGACGTCACGGGCGCCCAGGCCGCGGACGAAGCCCGCCTTGGACGCGCTACAGACTGCCGTGACGTGCGCGCCGCGCTTCGCGGCCAGCTGCACGATATACGATCCGACGCCCCCGCCCGCTCCGGTGATCGCGACGGTCTTACCGGCGAGAGTGCCGAGAGTCCGGAGCGCTTGCAGAGCGGTGTATCCCGACATCGGCACGGCGGCCGCCTGTGCGAGACTCATCCCCGGCGGCACCAGCTGAAGCAGATCCGCACTCGCCGACGCGAGAGTGGCCCACGAGGCGCGAGCCGAGCCGAAGACGCGATCGCCCACCGCGAAGCTCTCGACGCCCGGGCCGACGCTCGCGACGATGCCGGCGACGTCCTGCCCGAGCTCAGGTCGCTTCGGCCTACGAAGTCCCGTTGCCAGCCGCATCATCGTCGGCTCGCCGGACATCATGTGCCACTCAGCCATGTTGACCCCGGCCGCGGCGACCTCAACAACAACCCGGCCCGGCTCGGGCGCCGGGTCATCGACCTCTTCCACACGCAAGACGGATGTGTCACCGTACTCGTGCCTGACAACTGCTCGCATCAACTGCTCTCCTCTGTCTCGTAGCTGAAGGCGTCGTCGAGGCCGACGCCGAAGACACGTGCGATCTGAAACGCCACCTCCAGTGACGGCGAGTACTTTCCCTGTTCGATCGCGATGATCGTCTGGCGGGTCACGCCGACGCGATCGGCGAGTGCGGCTTGCGTCATCTCCCCTGCGGAGAAGCGCAGGGTGCGGATCCGGTTGGTGACCCGGGTGGGCTTCGGTTTGGCCACGTCAGAGGCCGCGCCGGTAGGCGGCGAGCTTCGCCGCGGACTGGAGGATCGCAGCGAGAACGAAGCCGAGGTAGAGCACATTCGCGATGTAGACCTGCGAGGCGTCGATGAAGCAGAGGACGAGCGCGCCCACGCCCCCCAGAACGATCATCATGTTACCGATCCGCGAGCCGAACCATCCGATCTCCTTGTCCCGCTGATCGACGCGACGGGATCCGGCCATGCCGATCACGATCCCTGACAGGATGCCGGCGAGGATTCCCCCGGTGATCGCCCACACCATCGGCCATACATATGTCTCGGCATCGAGCGGTCCGCCGCCGGTCATGAAGCTGAGCACGAGGTACAGCGCATACCCGACCGGAGCGATCGCGATGAACGCCCAGGTGTTTCTCTCCTCATACGACATCGAGTTCTCCTGCTGTCAAGAAATCTGTACACATTGCAATGTAATGAAGATCTGACTCTGTGTCAATGTTTCTTCACCTGTGCGAAGCGGGAGCCGCGGTATTCGGCGCCACGTCCAGCCGGAGCGCGTATCCGCGTGGGGCGAGGGGCGAGAGGAACTGGTCGGTGACAACTGATCGTTCGGGACGGAAAGCACTGGCGGGGAGGATTTTGATCATGCCCGGTTCTTCTCGGCCCCAGCCGCCTCGTGGCCGTTCGATCTTCGCCGTACGCGACGAGAGCCTGCACGTCTACGCGTGCAGGCTCTCGTGTCACGATCAGATCCGCTGGCTGATCGTGCCGCTCGGGTTGGGATTGGCGGTCGATTCAGTCACGAACCGGGCCGTCGATGCTGAGCGGTGCACCGTGGTCGAGTTGCTCGTGCCGGATCCGACACGTTCGGTGGTGGTCTTTCCGGGCCAGCGGTCCGCGGCGGCCTTGGAGATCAAACGACCGGTAGATGCGGATCGACGAACGGTCCCCGTGGGAACTCCTTCACTGATTGAGCCGGGTGCTCTGAGACGAGGGCCATCATGGGCGACTGGGAACCGGAAATGTCCAGATGGACATCGCGTGGACATTTCAGCTGCGAAACGGACAACTCCAACCGGAACCTACACCTACCTGTAGGTTCCCGCTCGAGATGGCGAGGAATGCCGCGATTCCACGGTAGTTGGCTGGGGTTTCGGGTTCAGGATTCCGCGAGTAGTGGCGGATTCTTACAAGAGCTCATGGCCGTCGCGGCGATCGGCTACACACCATGCAGCGTGTCCGAACCGGCAGCGACGCGCTCTCCCCGGCCGCAGCAGCGCCCCCCGACGTGAACGGGAATACTCTCGTCAATCGGGGAGCTCCGGCAGGCGTCATCCTCCGCCGGGCAGATGCTCGAGGTGCCCGATGGCCTCCTCGAGCAGTTCGGAGACGTGGTCGTCGAAGAGCGAGTAGTGGATGTGCCGGCCGTCGCGCGTGCCAAGGACCAGGCTCAGATGCCGCAGCAGCCGCAAATGGTTCGATGTGGTCGTCTGTCCGATGTGCAGCTGTTCGCTGAGGTCGGTCACGGTGCTCGGCTGAACACTCAGCGCGCTCAGAATGCGCAGCCGCACAGGTGACGCCAGTGCCTGCATGATCTCGGCGAGACGCTCAGCATCCGCTACGGACAGGGTGCCTGCTTCCCGACGCGTCTCAGTACCGGCCATGCTCACCATTGTGCCCTCCGACCACGATAATCATTCACAACTACAATATATCATGATCTTGTGATGTATCCTGGTCGCATGACTGCTTCTTCCCCGACGACTACCGCGCCCGCTGCGGAGACGCACGACCATTCCCACGGTTCGGCCCGGTGGGAGCTGTGGTTCGCGATCGCCGCGGGCGTGACCTACGCCGGCGGGATGATCGCCGAGTTCGCGTTGGGGCTGCCGATGGTCGGGTGGCCGTTGGTGTTCTTCCTCGCCACCTACTTCTTCGGTGGGTTCTTCACGTTCCGCACCGCGATCGCCTCGACGATGCGAGGGAAGTTCGAGGTCGACTTCCTCATGCTGGTGGCCGCGATCGGCGCCGCCCTCATCGGCCGGTGGGCGGAAGGGGCGGTGCTGCTGTTCCTGTTCAGCCTCGGCCACGCGCTCGAGGAATACGCCCTCAGCCGTGCCAGCAAGTCCATCGAGTCCCTGGCCGAGCTCGCTCCCCGCAGCGCCCTGGTGCGCCGCGGCGGGGACGAGCCGGTGGAGGTGCCGGTGGAGGAGATCGTCGTCGGGGACATCGTCGTCATCCGCCCGAACTCCCGCATTCCCTCAGACGGGTTCGTGATCTCCGGGGTGTCCGCGGTGGATCAGTCCGCGGTCACCGGGGAGTCGATTCCGGTGGAGAAGGAGCCGGTGGCCGACCCGGAGCGGGCGATGCGCACCGTCGACACCCTGCCCGCCGCCAACCGTGTGTTCGCCGGCACCGTGAACGGGTCCGGCGTGCTCGAGGTCGAGGTCACCGCGACCTCCGCGGACTCGACGCTCAGCAAGGTCGTCGAGCTCGTCCGCTCCGCCGACCAGGCCGCCTCCCCCACACAGCAGTTCATCGACCGGTTCCAGCGTTGGTACGTGCCCGCCGTGATCCTCGGGGTCGCCGTCACCCTCCTGATCTCCTGGCTCGCGTTCGCGCAACCGTTCCCCGACGCGTTCTACCTCGCCATGACCGTGCTCGTCGCCGCCAGCCCCTGCGCGCTCGCGATCGCAACCCCGGCCGCGGTGCTGGCAGGGGTCGCCCGTGCTGCGCGTGCCGGGGTGCTCGTCAAGGGCGGCGCCCCGCTCGAGACGCTCGGGCGGGTCAAGGCGATGGCGTTCGACAAGACCGGCACCCTGACCTGGGGTGCCCCCCGGGTGACGTCCGTCACCCCCGCCGCCGACGTGCCCGAGTCCGAGCTGATCCGCACTCTGGTCGCTGTCGAAGCGCTCAGCGATCACCCGCTGGCCGAGGCGATCGTCCGCGACCTCGAGCCCCGCGTCCCCCAGGCCGAGCGCCTCACCGCGACAGACCTGAACGCGGTCGTCGGGCGTGGCGTCACGGCGACGATCGACGGCGAGCGGGTCGACGTCGGCAACCTGCGCATGTTCGACGAGCAGCAACTCGCGCTGACCGGCACGCTCGCCGACGCGTACACGCAGGCGCGGGACTCCGGGCAGACGCTGATGATCATCCGCCGTGGCGACCGGTTCCTCGGCATCGTCGGCGTGATGGATGCGTCCCGCGCGGAGTCCGCCCAGGTGCTCAGCGCGCTCCGGGGCGCGAACGTGGGGCAGCTCGTGATGATCTCCGGCGACAACCAGCGCGTCGCCGACGCGGTCGGCCGGGAAGTCGGCGTCGACACCGCGATCGGCGAACTGCTCCCCGAGGACAAAGTCGCTCAGATCACCCGCCTCGCCGAAACCCACCGACCGATCGCGATGGTCGGCGACGGCGTCAACGACGCCCCCGCGATGGCCCGCGCCGACGTCGGCATCGCGATGGGCGCCGCCGGCTCCACCGTCGCGTTGGAAACCTGCGACATCGCGCTGATGAGCGACGACCTCGGCCGCGTCCCGTTCGCCGTGCGGCTCAGCCGCGCCACCAGCCGCATCATCCGGCAGAACCTCATCGCCAGCCTCGCGATCGTCGCGTTCCTCATCCTCGCCACCTTCCTCGGCCTGAACATCGGCGCGGTCGTACTCATCCACGAAGGCTCCACCCTGATCGTCGTCGGCAACGCACTCCGCCTGCTCAACTTCGAGCGCGGCAAAGAGCACCACGGCATCGACCACGAAGACAGGCCCACCGCTTGAGAGACTCAGCCGGCGCAGGCGACGGCCTCCCTTGCGCGGCTATGTGGCCCAGCAGGATTGCACGGTGCCGGTCGTTGCCTGCGCGACGGTCGGGATGGTCTCCACGAGTGCTCGTGTGATCTCCTCGGACGCGGGGTACTCGATGACCCGCCAACCGACGATGCCGAAGTCCTCATCCAATGCCTGCACCGCGCATGCGAACGACGTCCCAGCGGGTGGCGTGGCTTGGAAGGATACGGTCACGGTGCGCGCATCGACCAGCTCGTATCCGGTCTCGTCGAATCCGACGTCGTCGAGCGAGTTCGAGACAGTCAGCCACGAAAGCCCGGCGACAGACAGGATTGCCGCCGTCGCGACGGTGACCCAGAACACGCGGCGGCGGATGGGCCGCGGTCCCCGACCGTAGCGGTCGGCGAGCTCCTCTTTCGTCGTCACGTAGTGCGCCCTATCTGCGGCTGCGAGCATCGCGGTCGGCGAGCTCGGTGAGGCGTGCGTTGTAGGCCTCGAGCTCGGCTTCGCCGGTGCGGTCGGCGTGCCGGTCTCGCCGCTTGGTCTCGCGGTCGTCGCTGCGACTCCACTGAATCGCGACCGTGATCGCGAGGATCAGGGTGGGGATCTCACCGATCGACCACGCGATACCGCCGCCGGTGTACTGATCCTCGAGCGGTGTGACACCCCAGGTGCGACCCATCGACCCGAACCAGTCGGCGACCATCAGCCCCGACTGCATCATGATGGCGATGCCGAAGAACGCGTGCATCGCCATCACACCGATGAGCAGCAGCAGCCTGCCGGCGTAGGGAAGCCGCCACGGCACCGGGTCGATGCCGATCAGGGAGAGCGCGAACAGGTAGCCGGTGATGAGGAAGTGCGCGATCATCCACTGGTGGCCGAGGTGGTCGTACAGCGACCAGCGGAACAGGTCGGTGTAATAGAACACCCACAGTGAGCCGATGAACAGGGCGGCCGCGACGAACGGGTTCGTCAGGATGCGGGCGACGGGCGAATGCACCGCCCACAGGATCCACTCCCGCCCGCCGCGGGTGCCGTCGTCGCGTTTGCGGATCGCCCGGGCGGCGAGGGTCACCGGGGCGCCGGCGACCAGCAGCACCGGGATCGCCATCGTGAGCAGCATGTGCCCCACCATGTGCATGCTGAACAGGTAGTCCTGGTAGACGTTGACGACGCCGCCGGTGACCCAGACCAGCAGCACCATGCCGGCGACCCACATGATCGTGCGATACACAGGCCACGCGTCGCCGCGCCGGCGCAGCCGCCACACCCCGGCGAGATAGAAGAAGATCGCGAACCCGGCGAGCACCGCCCACAACATGTCCACGTTCCACGCGGTGACCCACCGTTCGATCGTGAGCTCCGGGGGCAGCGGGGCACCGGTGAGGCGTTCTGCCGGCGAGGGGATCTCGGGAAGCGGGGCCGGGTTCGGTGGCGGAGTGCGGGCCAGCGCTGCGGCGGCGCCGCTGGCCACACCCATCAGTGCCAGCTCGAACGCGATGAGCATCCAGAAAGGGCGGGATGCCGCGTCGGAGCTGCGCATCCTGCCGATCAGGCGGGTGCGGTACCACGCCCCGAAGAGGCCGAGGCCGACGAGCGCGACGACCTTGATGCCCAAGATCGCGCCATAGGGCGAGAGCAGATCGGACCACTCCTGCAGGCCGATGGCGGCGCGCACCGTGCCGGACACGGCGACGAGCACGAACGCGGCCAGAGCGATGCTCGAGTAGCGGGCGACGAGATCGGGGATGCGGCGACGGTCGAGGGCTGGACGGACGGCGATGAGCAGCAGGAGCCCGCCGAGCCACACCGCGGCGCCGATGATGTGCAGGATGAGCGCCATCATCGCCTCGTGGTGGAAGGCGTCATCGCCGGAGTGCCCCTGCGTGCCCATCGGCACGAGCGAGGCCACCGCCACCAGGGCGACCAGAAGCGTCCCGACCCAGGACCGCACGGCGAATGTCAGGACGGTGAGGGCGGCGCCGGCGACCGTCGTGATCAGCCATGTCCTGCCGACCTCGAGCTCGACGAGGAACCGGCCGAGCTGGGCACCGAACTGGGGGCCTGCGTCGATGGCCGGGTTGAACACGCTGAGAAGCGTGAGGAACCCGGTCGCGCCCGCGGCCACGGTGAACAGGGCTGCAGAGATCGACGCGGTATCGAGGGCGACGTCGAACTCGCGCTCACCGGCCCGCAGCGTGAACAAGGCGGTCACGAGCACACCGACCATGCCCGCGGCGGCGAGATTCACGACCAGTTTCGTGACCGGAAGCCCCCAGCGCACAACAGGGCCGGCGTCGCCGAGTGGGATCTGCGCAGCACCCCCACCGAACCACAACGCCCCGACCAAGGCGATGAGTGCGACCCCGCCGAGGATCGCAGGCCCTGCGACCCGCAAGACGCGAGGAGTCATTCCTGTCGCGGTCGGAGTGACCGCTGTCCGCGTTCAGTGGCATCCGCACCCGTGGTGGCGGGAATCGAGAGTATCGGGGTCATGTGCGTGCTTTCGGCTCGGGCAAGAGGGCGGGGCAGGGGTGCGGGGTCATGTGAGCCCGGAGTAGGAGTGGAGGCCCTGGAAGAACATGTTCACGATCGTGAAGTTGAACAGCACCGCGACGAACCCGATGATGGACAGCCAGGCGGAGCGGGTGCCGCGCCAGCCGCGGGTCGCGCGGGCGTGGATGTAGCCGGCGTAGAGCACCCAGATCACGAACGTCCACACCTCCTTGACATCGAAGCCCCAGTAGCGACCCCAGGAGTCGTTGGCCCAGATCGCGCCGGCGATCAGGGTGAACGTCCAGAACACGAACCCCACGATCGCGAACCGGTACGCGAGGGACTCGAGCACGTCGGCGGCGGGCAGAGTGCGCAGAAACCCAAGACCGTCGGCGCGGGCAGTGTCCGAGGATGCTCGGGTGCGGCGCTCCCGGCGGGCCTGCAGGAGCTGGGTGATGGAGATGCCGCAGGCGATCGCGAACAGGGCGGTGGCCAGGGACGCGACGAAGACGTGGATGACCAGCCACACGCTCTTGAGCGGATCCATCAGCGGAACGACCTCGACGTAGAACGAGACCGTCGCGCCACCCAGCAGCAGCACCACCATGCCGATCAGGAACGCACCGAGGAAGCGGAGGTCGTAGCGGCGCAGCACCAGCAGGTAGACGGCCACGATCAAGACCGTGCCGGTCAGCGCGAACTCGTACATGTTCGCCCACGGCACCCGCTCCGCGGCGATGCCGCGCAGGATGGTGCCGGCCAGGTGGAACAGGAACGCGAGGACCGTCAGCGACGTCCCGATCCGCGCCCACAGCAGCCGTTGACGCTGCGCGGGCGGCGTGCGAACACTGTCCACCGACCCACTCTGGGCGTTGTCCGTCTGCTGGCCCGCCCGTGCGGTAGCGCCGGCCAGGACCGGCTCCCGCTGCGGGACGCTGGCGGGGACGGAGCGCCCGGCCAGGTCGATGGTGTACGCGATGAACGCGAGCAGGTAGGTGGCGATCGCCGTCCACACCAGCAGCAGTGAGATGCCGTCGAGGGAGAGCGCGTCGGTTCCGGTCATGGCAGGGTCGTCCTCTTCGTCGTTGCGGTCAGGGGGTGCCCGCGAGCGGGGTGGCGCGGTAGATCCGTGCACATCGGTCAGCCCGCGTTCGCTTCCAGCCAGGCCAGCGAGTCCACGGCGGTTCCGTCGAGGTAGACCTCGAAGTGCAGATGGTTCGCGGTGGAGCGTCCCGTGCTGCCGACGAGTCCGACCAGCTGCCCGGCCGTGACGGTCTGCCCGGCGGCGACCTGCCGGCTTCCGGTCTGCATGTGCGGGTACACCGTGCTCACCTGTTGCCCGTTCAGCACGGACTCCACCACCACGGTCACCCCGTATCCGCCGTAGCTGTCCTGCGAGATCCGCACGACGCCGTCGACGGACGCGTAGACGGGGGTTCCGCCGGCAGCGACCATGTCGGTGCCCATATGCGCGCCGCCTCGATCACCGAAGCGGTCGGTCACGGTGAACGGACCGCCCACCGGCCACCGCACGGCTCCACTGCCTTGGGGCACGATGCTGTAGTCGAAGGGCACCGAGGCGACTTGTGCGGAGGCGCGGGCACGTTCTGCGGCTGCTTCTGCCGCCTTCTTCTGGTCGATCTCCGCCTGGGTGGTGGCCGAGTAGCTCTCCCGTGTGAGCTGCGTCCCAGTCGCGTCGGAGGCGACGATCAAGGATTGCGCGTCCTCGGACGCGACTTGCTGCAGTGTCGGGATCTCGAGGTCCGCCGGCTGCCAGGCGGCATACGCGGGGAGGGCGAAGGTGGCGATCAGGCCGGTGACCACCGTCAGGACCGCCAGGGAGCGCACTGGGCGCAGCGCGATTACCCGACCACGGGCGGACGTTTCTGCGGGCGGGCGCCGTGGGGGGCGGGTGGTGATGCTGGTGACTGGCGGGGTTGCGGCGCGGCGGAGGCTGCGGCGCGTGGGGGGCGTCTGGGGCTGGTCGCCGCCGCCGGGTGGGGTGGTCTGGTCAGTCATGATGTCCTGGTTCGTTTCGGATCAGATGGACACGCCGCGGTCGGCGAGGAAGGGGATGGGGTTGACCGGGGAGCCGTTCACGTAGGCCTCGAAGTGCAGGTTGCAGCCGAACGCGTTGCCGGTGTTGCCTTCGCTGCCGATCAGGTCGCCGGCGTTCACGCGTTGGCCGTATCCGACGTAGAAGCCGCCGGGGCGGATGTGGGCGTATCCGGTGCCGATCCCGCCGCCGTGGTCGATCTTGATGTAGTTGCCGTAGCCGCCGTTGTACCCGGCGTAGACGACGGTGCCGGCCGCGGCGGCGTAGATCCCCGCGCCGCATCCGCCGCTGAGGTCGACGCCGTAGTGGTAGCTGGTCGAGCAGTACCCGTTGCCACACTGGGAGCTGCGCGGCCCGAACCCCGAGGTGCGGTGCCCGGAGGTCGGCCGTGCCCACCCGGAGCTGACCACACCCCCACCAGCACCTCCCGAGGCGGCGAGCCGTTCCGCTTCGGCGCGCTCCGCCGCTCGCCGCTGCTCCTCGGCGATGCGGGCAGCCTCCACCCCGGCCTGATAGTCGGCGATGGTCTTCGCGGTGGTGTCCTCGAGGGCGGCGAGCTGGGCCTGCAGCTCGCCGAGGTGGAGGGTCTGCGCGTCCAGCGCGGCCTGCGCAGCATCGGCGGCCTGCTGCGACTCGAGCATCTTCTGCTCGGCGACCTGCTGCAGCCGGTCGCGCTCATCCCGGGCCACCACCGCCTGATCGGTCAGGCTCTGCGCGGCATCGCGGGCGGTGAGCGCCGCAGCGTAGACGGCCTGGTTGCGTTCCAGCAGCTTGTCCATCACGCCCAGCCGGGACAGGAGATCGTCCGCGGTCGCGGCGACCCGGAGAGGAACAGCTCGAGGGAGGTGGTGTCGCCCCCGTCGCGGTACAGCTGCGCGGCGATGCGGCCGGCCTTGTTCGCCGCGTCGGTCGCGTTCTGCGCTTCCAGGTCGGCTTGGGACTGCAACGTGTCGGCGCGGATGGATGCGTCGAAGTACTCCTGCTGGGCGGTGTAGAACGCGCCGGCGGCCTGCTCGGCGGCGGTGCGGGTGCGCGCCACCTCGCCGGTCAGGCTTTGGATGAGGCCCTGGATCCGCTGCACCTCGGCAGCTTTGGTGGCCTCGTTCGCTTTCGCGGCCTGCACGTCCTCCCAGGACGGATAGGTCGCCGCGAACGCTGCCGGCAACAGCGGGCCGGCGACCAGGACGGCTGCCGCGCTCAATGTTCCCGCCGTCAGCAGAGTGCGCCGGCTCACCCCGACCCGGAATGCGCGGCTCTCCGCGGGCGTGGGCGCGCACCCACACTCCTCCGCCGTCAGGTCACCAGGAAGGGTGAGATCGCTGCCCGTCGCCAGCGTTCGCAGCGACCAGGCCAGCCGACCTCCGGCAGGCCTCATCCGTGGCGTGTTCATGGGTGCCTCCCCGGATCAGTCGAACGATCTGCGGCGGCCGCACGCGTGCGGGCACGGTGGGAGAACCCCGCCGCGGTGAGAGCGCCGGCGGCAGCGAGGACGATGAGAGCGGTGAGCCAGGGACCGAGGATCACCGCCGGGGTGAGTCCGGTGCGCAGCGGGACGGTGGTGATCGACGCGTCAACGGTGTCGACGCCGATGCTGTCGACGGTGGTGCCGTCCGGGGTGATGACCTGGCTGGTGCCCACCGTGGAGACGTTGACGACCGCGCGGCCGGTTTCGATGGCGCGCATCCGGGCGAACGCGAGCTGCTGCAGGTTCTCGTCGGTGCCGCGGAAGTCGGCGTTGTTGGTCTGGAACACGAACACCTCTGCGCCGGCGCGGGCACCGTCCCAGATCACGGCGTCGTAGATCACGTCGAAGCAGATCGCCAACCCCACCCCGACGTCGCCGACCTGCACGAGCGGCGGGTTGCTGCCGGGGGTGTATTCGCGTTGGATCAAGCCCACCAGGTCGGGGACGATCAGCTCGTAGAACCACCGGTCCGGCACGTACTCGCCGAACGGGACCGGGTTGACCTTGTCGTGCCACTGCCGGCCCGTGGGATCCGCGGTCCACAGCAGGGACGTGTTGAAGACATCGTCGCCGCGGGTGGTGGCGGCGTTCATCAGCAACGGCGCCCCGGCCGAGCGCACGACCCGGTCCAACGCCTCGGCGGCGGCGGGATCACTGAGCGGGTCGGCGTCGACGCCGCCCTCCGGCCAGGCCAGCAGATCCATCGGCTGCCCGTACAGCGGCACCGTGGCGGCGGTCTGCGCGGCCAGGACGTCGCCGGGCACCTTGTCGTCGAAGTACCCGGTGGGGCCGTTGCCCTGCACCCATCCCACGCGGAACTCCCCGGCCGGCGCGGTGGGGAACTGCGGCGCTATCACCAGGAGAGCGGCGACGCTCACAGCAGGGTGCAACCCGAGCATGAAGCGGATGCCGCCGGCGCGGATCCACTGCACCACAGAGGCGCACAGAATGACGATCAGCAGGGACAGGCCGGTCACGCTCGTCCACGACACGGCCTCCGCGAGCGGGCCGCCCACCTGGGTCATCCCGAGGCGCGCCCACGGGAACCCGGAGTACGGCCACGCACCCATCACCACCTCACGGGCCGTCCACAGAACCCCGATCAGCGGCGGTACCGCGAGCAGCTGCACGAGGCCGCGGGCCGGATAGCGGGCGGTCCACCGGTAGGCGAGCGCGATCGGCACCGCGCCCGCGCCGAACAGGACCGCTTCCAGCCCGGCGAGGGCAAGCCACGGCACCGGGCCGAGGAACTCCCCCACCCACACCAGATGGGTCGTGTAGAACACGGCGCCGAACACAGTGCCGACCAGCAGCGCCCCGCCGATGCTGCGGCCGATCAGGGCCACCAGGGCGACCGTGACACTCACGAACGTCAACGGCCACCACCCCACCGGTGCGGAGGCGAGATCCAGCAGCAGGCCGGCGGCCGCGGATGCCAGCACCGCCGCCCACACCGGCAGCGACCATGCCGCCACGGTGCGGCGCGGCGTCTCCTGCTCCGGCGCGGCGGCCGGGGCGGGTGTCGGCAAAGGCGTGCGCATCGGTCAGGTGTCTTTCTGGTGGAGTCGGGTGAGGTAGTCGTTGTACGCGTCGAGCTCAGGGTCGCCGTGTGCGTCGGCGCGACGGTCGGCGGCGACCGCTTGGGCGGTGTCGTCGCGGAACCAGCGGTGCATGACGTAGATGAGCATCAGCAAGGTGGGGGCCTCGCCGTAGGACCAGGCCAGCCCGCCGGCGAGGCGCTGGTCTTCGATCGGGTCGATGCCCAGCGCGCTCGTCGGGCCGGCGAACCCGTCGATGAGGGTAGTGGTGGCCATCATCAGGAAGACGCCGAAGAAGGCGTGCAGGGCGGCCTCGGCGAACACGTCCAGGGCGCGGCCGCCGTGGCTCATCCGCACCGGCAGCGGGTCCGACGACAGGATCGGGATGGTGAACAGCATCCCGGCGACCAGGAACCCGACCTCGAGGAGGGTATGGCCGGTGACGGTGGACAGGATCGGATCGGCGAAGTTCGCCAGGTACAGACCGTAAAACGCGGCCAGGTATAGCGGCACCGCCAGCCACGGGCTGAGCAGCCACCGTGCGGTGCGACTGCGTAGCCCGGCGTGCGCGGCGCGGAGCACCAGGAGACCTGGGCCGTGGTGCGGGGTGGCGCGCAGCAGCAGGGTGCCGGGAGAGCCGAGGACCAGCAGCGGCGGGATCGCCATCATCAGGGTGACCTGCTGGAACATGAACACCGAGAACAGGGCGTACCCGAAGTTCTCCACCGCCAGGCCGGTGACCGCGGCGAGGGCGACGCAGCCGAGCAGGAAGCTGACCGTCCGCCACACCGGCCAGCCGCGGCCGCGGACCCACATCCGGATCGCACCGGCCAGGTAGGCGACCGCGAGGAGTCCCGCGAGGAGCGGTAGCACCGGAGCCGGAAGCGGGGCCGGGGTGAGGAACCCGCCGAGGGTCGGCGGGGCGTCCGGGATCCACACGGTCGTCACGGTGTGTCCTTCGCAGGCTGGTCTACGCCGAGGGCGTGCGCGTGGCGGGTCGCGAACTCGTCGACGGCGCGCGCCAAAGCGGGGTCTTCGCCGCGGGCCAGTCCCGCGTACTCGACGTGCACACCATCCGGGGTGGTGCGGGCTTTCACCCAGAGCCGGCGGCGGGGCACGAACAGGCCGGCGAACAGGCCGAGGGTGGCGAGCACGGAGAACGCGAGCACCCAGCCGCTGCTGGGGTCGCGTTGGATCTGCAGCGACGCGAACCGCTTCACCGGCTCCTCCGCCGTGACCTCCTCCCAGGTGATCGTGCCCCACCCGTTCGGCAGGTCGACGGTGGCGCCGGGGGTGAGCTCAAGGGAGTCGGCGGCGGTGTCGCCGCCGGTGTGCTGGGTGAGCCCGTCGACCTCGAGCGTGTACACCGACCTCGGAGTGCCGTCGTCGATGCCGAGATCCCCGCTGAACACGTTGAGAGTTAGCACCGGATTGACCACGTCCGGGTAGACGGAGGTGAACGCGCCGGAGGGCAACACCCCCTGGGTGGGGTAGAAGAACCCGACCAGCCCGACCTGTTCGGGCAGCCCGTCCGGGATCTTGATGATGCCCAGCGAGGTCATGTTGGAGTCCTGCGGCAGGAACGGCTGCGACTCGCTGTACACCACCTCGCCGGCGGCGTCGCGGATCGTGAGGGTGGGGGCGTAGCCGTTGCCGAGCAGGTAGATGCGATCGCCGTCGACGGTGATCGGGTAGTTCACGATCACGCTCTGCGCCCGATCGTCCTGCCCGGGTTGGCGGATGGTGATGTCGGCGGAGAAGTCTCCGGCCTGGCCTGCGCCGGGGGTGCCGGGCAGCCGGTAGGAGACCTGGAAGTCGTCGAGGGTGAGCGAGTAGGGGGCAAGGCCCGTGCCGTCGACGAAACGGCCGGGGTTGAACGAGGAGTAGTCGCTGAGCGCGTTCACGAACGTGGTGCCCTCCACCACCACCCGCTGCCCGGTATACGCGAACGACCCGCCGATCGCGACCGAGACCAGCACGCCGACGAGGGCGACGTGGAAGATCAGGTTGCCGGTCTCGCGCAGGTAGCCGCGCTCGGCCGACACCGACGCGGCTCCGCGGGCGTCGTATCGCTCCACCCGGTATCCGGCCTTGCGCAGCTGCTCTGCCGCGACGTCGATCGCGTGCGCGGCCGGGTCGGTCCTCCCTTCCTCTCTCGGCAAGGTCAGTTCCCGGTACTCCGAGAGCCGCGACAGCCGGGCCGGGGTGCGAGGGGGGCGGGAGCGGAGCGCCTTGTAGTGGTGCTTGGCGCGCGGGATCACGCAGCCGATCAGGGAGGTGAACAGCAGCAGATAGATCGCGGAGAACCACGGCGACAGGTACACGTCGAACAGGCCGACCGCATCGGCGAGGGGGAACACGTCAGGGTTGTCCCGCTCCCACTGGATGACACCGTTGGGGTCGGCGCTGCGCTGCGGGAACAGGGACCCGGGGACGGCGGCGATCGCGAGGAACAGCAGCAGGACCAATGCGGTGCGCATGCTGGTCAGCTGCCGCCATGCCCACCGCAACCACCCGGTGATGCCCAGCGCCGGCTGGGTGATCTCCGTCGCGGATTCGCTGTCGGCGTGGTCGCCGGGGCGTAGCGGGTCGGCGGTGACGTCGATGCCGGTGTCAGAGCGGGAGGGGGACATTGATCACCACCTGTTGCAGCTGCGACATCAGTGCCGTCCACAGCCCGGTCACCATCAGCAGGCCGAGGGCGATGAGCATGGCCCCGCCGATGATGTTCAGGGCGCGGATGTGGCGGCGCAGGAACGTCACCGATCGGGACGCCCACCCCCATCCGGCCGCGAGGATCAGGAACGGGATGCCCAGGCCCAGCGAGTACGCGAGCCCGAGCAGGCCCGCGCGGGCGGGGTCACCGAGGTTCCACGACATAGAGATGATCGCTGCGAGCGTCGGGCCGATACAGGGGGTCCAGCCGACGCCGAGCGCGAACCCGAGAAGCGGCGCCCCGATCAGCCCGGTCCTACCCTGGGCGCGAGGGCGGAGGGTGCGCTGGGCAATGCCGAAGAAGCCGAGGAACACCAGGCCGAGGGCGATGATGACGACCCCGAAGACGCGAGTGAGCACATTGGCGTATTGCAGCAGCAGGTACCCGAAGGTGCCGCCGAGGATCGTGACGGCGACGAACACCACGGTGAACCCGGCGATGAACAATGTCACGCCCAGCAGCAGCCGCGCGCGCTCCGCCGTCACCGTGCGCCCCCCGTCCAGCGTGGGGGCCGCGGTCGTCGTGGTGGTGCTGCCGAGGTAGCCGAGGTAGCCAGGCACCAGCGGCAGCACGCACGGGGACACGAACGACACCAGCCCGGCGAGGATCGCGACCGGGATCGCGACCCACAGGGCGCCGTCGACGATCACCGCTCCCGGATTCATGAGGTGTCCTCGGCGAGGGTGTCGGCGACCAGGGTGGACAGGATCGACGCGCTGGCCAACTGCCCGATGATCCGCGCCGCGACCCGCCCCTCCTGGTCGATGACCAAGGTGGTGGGGGTGGCCTGGATCGGAGTGACCTGCGCGAACGCGAGCTTGACCCGTCCGTCGTTCACGTCGATCACGCTCGGGTAGGTGACGTTGTTGTCACGGGCGAACGACAGTGCGGTGGCTGGCTGGTCGTAGGTGTTCACCCCGAGGAACGCGACGCCCTGGTCCTGATACTCCTGCCAGACCTCCTCGAGCATCGGGGCTTCGACGATGCACGGCCCGCACGCGGCGTACCAGAAGTTCACCACCAGCACCCCGCCGCGGTAGTCGTCACTGGACACCGTCTCCCCGGTCTCGGTGACGCCCTCGAACACCACCGGCTCCCCGCGGTCGGCATCCGGGATCTCGACGATCTGGAAGTCACCGGCGATGTAGCCCTTCTCGCTTCCGTCCCGGTACTGCTGCGCGAGCGAGTCGCTGGACGTGCACCCGGCCAGCAGCAGCGCCGCGACCAGCGTCATGGCGGCAAGGACGCGGCGGCGGATCATGCGCGCTTGACCTTGATCAGGGCGCCGGCGACCAGGAACACGACCGCGGCGACCGGCTGCGCCGCAGTCCACACCGGGCCGGTGAACGGGAACGGGAACACCGGGTTCCAAATCACGGCGATCACGACGAACACAGGCAACCACCACCACTGCCGCGCCTGGATCGCGAACCACCCCACGATGACCGCGAAGATCGCGGCGACGAACAGCACAACGGTGAACCAGTCCCCGCCCATCAGTACCGGCGCGAGGAACAACACCGCCGCCGCGAGCAGCCCCGGCGCGAACGCGTTGCGCTGGTATACGGACGAGGTCCGCTGCTTCGCCATCATGACCCGCTCACCACGGAGCCCGTCGCAGGCGCCGCGCTGTCCGCGCTGACGCGGGAGCGGCGGTGTCGGGTCCACAGGCTCAGGCCGAGGACGATGACGCCGGCACCGAGGGCGACGTCGGCGAGGTTGCCGATGAACAGGTTCCCGTAGGCGAGGAAGTCGGTGACGTGCCCGACCCCGAACCCAGGGGGGGAGAACAGCCGGTCGATCAGGTTCCCGATCGCGCCCCCGAGGATCAGGCCGATCCCCATCGCCCACCATCCGGTCCGCGCCCGCGCGGCGGCGACGACCAGCAGCACCACGGCACCGACCCCGAGGAGAGTGAGCAGCCCGGTGACCCCGGCTCCGAGGGAGAGGATCGCGCCGGGGTTGAACGCGAGCTGCAGCCCGAGCAGATCCCCCAGCAGCGGGATCCGCTCCTCCTGACTCAACCCTCCCAGTGCGGCCGCCTTCGTCGCCTGGTCGACCAGGACCACCACAGCGGCGGCCAGGCACGCGACCGCGAACCGCCGGGTCTGCTCACGAACCATCAGCGGCTCCTCCTGCGTTCGCGAGGGCCGCTGATAACCCGGTCATCAGACCGGCTATCAGGAAGAGGTTTTTGGTGTCAGAAGTCGAAGAGGTCACCGAGGAACCCTTCCTTCCGCCGACGCCCGGAGCGACCGTGATGATCCCTGTCGCGGTCAGAACGGTGGTCGCCCTCGCGCGGATAGGGGGCGGTGCTGGTTTGCCGGCCGCCGCCGGCAAGGTCGGCGGCGCGGTCGATGATCTTGTCGAGCTCGCCACGGTCCAGCCAGACGCCCCGGCACTGCGGGCAGTAGTCGATCTCGACCCCGGAGCGTTCCGTGATCAGCAGGGCGGTCCCGTCGACCGGACATTTCATGAGGGGTTCTCCTTCTGTTGCTGGTCGTCGGCGGTTCCACCATCCGCGGCGGCCGCGGCCGCGGCTGCTCGGTCGCGGCGACGACGCTCTCTGGCCACCATGAGCACGACCACCAGCGCGCCGCCCAGCACGATTACGCCACTCAGGACCGCAAGGACGGGGAGGAGTTCCCCACCTCCGGATGGCCCGTTGTGAACCTCTCCGGACGTATTGGCGGCAGATGTGGGAGACGGGTCGGGTGTCTGCTCCTCGGTCGCTTCGGGGGTAGGGGCGCTGGTGGGGACGGTGACCGCTTCGACGGTGTACTGGTACTCGTTGCTGATCGGGTGCCCGTCGCTGGACACGACCCGCCACCGCACCGTGTGCACGCCCGCCTGACCAGGCGTCACCGCCTGGGTGACCGTGGTCCCGTCGATGACCGGATCCCCCGATGCGATGTTCTGCCCGTCCGGGGCGACCACCTCAATGATCACGGCGCTGAAATCGGTGAGGATCTCGCCGCTGAACGTCAGCGAAATCTCCTCCGGGACCACGCTGACCGTGGATCCGGCTTCCGGGGAGGAGGAGACGATCTCATCGTGCGCGGCTGCGGGCGCCGCGGTGGCGAACAGGAGCCCGGCGGCCAGCAGCAGCGTCGTCAGAGTGGACAGGAGGAGGATGCGTCTCCGTGAGCCGGATCGGTGCGGGTGTTCGTGGTCGGTGACGGTGGTCAAGGCGGTGGTCCTTTCAGGGCCGGTTGATGATGTGCTGGGCGATCGTCGTCGCGTCTTTCCAGACCCCGGCGAGGGTGTCGGAGCCGCGGCCGCCGTACTGCGGCATCCCCGCCACGAACAGCCCGGGCAGGCCGGTCAGGGTGCGCCGCGGCCGGTCGACGCGGGCCGGTTCCGGGAGCCAGTCGTCGCCAGGGGTGTAGCCGGTGGCGAGGATCACCGAGCGGGGGGATGCCTGCGTGGGCGTGTCAAGACTTTTGTGTAAGCGGCTTGGTGTCGGTTTGATTACAGGTGGGGTTCGATGCGGTCGGGGTAGGCGAGGGCGAGCTGTTCGAGGGCCTTCTTCCAGTTCGTGGTCACGGCTCCCTCGATGAGTCGGGGCTCGGCTCTGCGCTGTTCGGAGGGCTTGCCTCGTTCCTTGAGCCGGTCTCGGGCTCGTTTGTCCTCGATGTTGCAGATCGCCAGCCAGAGCAGCTTGACGGCGGCGGCATCGTTGGGGAAATGCCCTCGGGATTTGGTGACTTTCCGTAGTTGGTAGTTCAGCGACTCGATGCTGTTGGTGGTGTAGATCACCCGGCGCAGCTCGGGCGGGAACGCGAGGAACGGCGTGAACCGGTCCCACGCGTCTTGGAACGTCTTCACCGCCGACGGGTAGCGCTTGCCGAGGTCGGAGTCCGCGAACTCGGTCAGCGCTTCGAGCGCGGCGTCCTCGTTCACCGCCTGGTAGATCGGCTTGAGCGCTGCGGCCACGGCTTTGCGGTCCTTGTAGTTCACGAACCGCATCGCTGCCCTGATGAGGTGCACGACGCAGGTCTGCACGGTCGCTTGCGGCCAGGTGGCCTCGATCGCTTCGGGGAACCCGGTCAGCCCGTCGGTGCAGACGATGAGCACGTCGCGGACGCCGCGGTTGGCGAGTTCGGCGCACACGGCCGCCCAGAACTTCGCACCCTCGACCGCTTGCACCCAGATTCCCAGGACGTGCTTGATGCCGTCCATGTCGACACCGACGGCGATATGCGCGGCCTTGTTCCGCACGTGGCCGCCGTCGCGGACCTTCACCACGATCGCGTCCAGGTAGATCACCGGATACAGCGCGTCCAGCGGACGGGTCTGCCAGGCCAGGACCTCGTCTGCGACCTGGTCGGTGATCTTCGAGATCGTCTCGTGCGAGAGGTCCGTGCCCAGCGTCGAGGCGAGGTGGTGCTGGATGTCGCGGACGGTCATCCCGCCCGCGTACAGCGAGATGATCATCCCATCGAGGCCGTCCAGCCGGCGCTGCCCTTTCGGGACCAGCATCGGGGTGAACGTCCCAGCCCGGTCCCGCGGGACGGCCAGCTCGATGTCTCCGATCTCGGTCGCGACCGTCTTCGCGCTCGTGCCGTTGCGGGAGTTCGGGTGCAACGAGGCCTCCGCGTCGCCGCGCTCGTAGCCGACGTGCTCGGTCAGCTCCGTCTCCAACCCGCGCTCCAGCGCGGCCTTGAGCATTCCACCGATCAGGCCGTGCTCGCCCGTGAGGGGCTCGCCGGCGTCGATCTGAGCGAAGATCTCGTCCATCGCGCCCGACGCCTTGAGCCGGTCAGCGAGCTCCTTCTGCCGGCGACGACGCTCCTCGCGCTCCGGACTGATAGCCATGGTCTCCATGATGTTCTCCTTCGAGATGAACCTCACCCCTTACACAGACCATCTGATACCCCCGCCTGCGTGCCATCGGCGAAGGTCACCCCGGCGCCGGCCGCGTCCTGCACCGCAGCTGCGATCGTGACCCCGACGCGGCGCAGCTGCTCATAGCTGTCGCCGAAGATCGGCTCGGGGCGACGCTCCCGCGAGAACAGCGGCACCCTCTCCCCCGCCGCGGCGGGATAGCTCATCGCGGGGCGATGCTGCCGCCGGGTTCGCACGGACAGCGTCACGGTGTGCGACGCGGACAGTTCGCGGGCCAGCTGCACGCCGCTGTTCCCGCCGCCCACGATGAGGAGGTCGCCGACGGGGATCTGCTTCGGGTACAGGTACTCGCTGCTGTGCAGCACTACCCCGGGCACCGTCAATCGGGGTGCCCATTCCGGAATCCGCGGGTGCGCGGCCGCGCCCGTCGCGCAGATCACGTTGCGGGTCTGCACCTCCCCTGCCGTCGTCGACAGCAGCAAAGTCGAACCATTCCCGCGGTGCTCCACCCCGGTCGCCTGGATGCCCCAGACCGTCTCCACGCCCAGCCCGGCTTCCACGAAGGTGAGGTAGTCCGCCATCTCGTCCACTCGCGGATGCCGGCGCTGGTCCCCCAGCAGCCGCCGCGGAGACAGCGCGCTATGCCGGGCGTCGCTGAGAAGCTCCATCGAATGCCACCGTGAGGACCAGGAACGCTGCCCCGTGCTGGCGGCGTCGATCACCACGAACTCGTGCTGCGGCCGCAGCCCTTCCGCGCTCAGAGCCGCGGCAACCGCGAGCCCGGACTGCCCGGCGCCGACGATGATCGCCCGCCGATGCGTCAAACCCGCCCTCATCACTGGCCACCGTTCACCGCAGCCTGGATGGCGTTCTCGAGGTCGTCCCACTCCTGCAGCTCGAGCAGCTCACCGTCGAGGAAGAACGTCGGTGTGCTGCTCACGCCGAGCGCCTGGCCCTCCTCGAAGTCCAGCTCCACCCGCTCCGTCGTGGCCGGGTCCGCCACGGCGGCGTCATAGGCGGCCATGTCCAGACCGATCTCCTCCGCGAAGCCGCGGAACAGGTCGGCGCGAGATTCCTGCGCCTCTCCCCACTCCGCTTGCGTCTCGAACAGCCGGACATACATGTCCTCGAACCGGTCCTGTTGCGCGGCCGCTTCCGCTGCGACCGCCGCGTTCTTGGAGTTGAAATGGCCCGGCAGCGGGAAGTAGCGGACCACATATGTGATCTCCCCCGCGAACTGCTCCCGCAGATCCTCCACGATCGGGAAGAACGCGCCACACGCCTCGCACTCGAAGTCGAGGAACTCGACCAGGGTGACAGCGCCCTCCCCGCCGTCGTCGAGGACATGCGAGCTCTCTCGCACCACCTGCGGGGATGCGTCACCGCCCCCCGATGAAGGTGGAGCGGTCTGGCTCTGATTGACAAGGACGTAGATCAACGCGGCGACCACCATCACCACCACTACGGCTATGGTGACGAGTGTCGCCTTCACAGGGGTTTTCATCGGGTACTCCAAACCAAGACACGGCACAGGACAGAACCCGGGCACGCAGCCCGGGACGAAGCGCCACCCGGAAGGGCGGCGTGCCAGATGTCAGGTTCGGGAAAGGCCCAACTGAGTCAGCGAGAAGACGATCGGGTGAGCACGGGCGGCCGGCGCCGGAAGCAGCGAAGGCATTCGTGGTCCGTCACCGAGCACCGGAGGTATCCGCCGACGCCACAGTCCTCGCAGCACCACCATGAACGTCAGCCCGCACAACACGCCGAGTATGCACAGCGCAGCGCCCACCAACGCGTCCGGCCCAGAAGCGACGGCACCGGCGACCGCCTCATGCTCGGCCGGGGCGTCTGCCACGGGCTCGACATGCGGGTCCATCAACCCAGAAATCACCAGCGGGACAGGAGTCGAACCGTCCGCCTCTGTGTGACCCGTCGCTGCCAGACCCAGCATCAGCAGCAACGCCAAACCGACGCTGGTAATGAGCCTCATTATCAACAACTGCTCATTCAGCGTCACGGATTGCGGAGTCCGGGCCGAAGAGACCATCGCCCACAGCCTACCGTGCGCACCTAAACCCATTCGGAGCCCGGTTCACCCGAGCACGGGAGCGCCGGCAGCGCCGGCCGGGTCCGGCGCGGCTAGCCGGTCAACCAGGACGATGACGACGGCAACGGTGGCGAAGGTGGCTTTGATGGGGGTCTTCACAAGGGCCGGTTCCAAGTCGGGCGGTGTTCTGCCACCGCGGGGCGAGGGGTCGGTGGTCAGGCGTGGGCGGGTTCGGGCTGGCGAGCGGGCACCGTGGCGAGTTGCCGTAGCGCAGCGGGGCGACGGGCGGCGCGGACGCCATTGAGGATGACGACGACCTCGGCGATCTCATGCACCAGCACGACGCCGGCGAGCCCGAGGATGCCGAACAGGGCGAGCGGGAACAGCGCGACGATGATCGCCAGAGCCAGACCGATGTTGGCGGTCATGATGCGTCGGCCGCGGCGGGCGTGGGCGAGGGCGCCGGGGATGAGGCGGAGGTCGTGGCCGATGAAGGCGACGTCGGCGGACTCGATCGCCGCCGCGGAGCCTTTCACACCCATCGCGATCCCGACCGTCGCCGTCGCCAGTGCCGGGGCGTCGTTGATGCCGTCGCCGACCATCGCGGTCGGTTGCTGCGTGACGAGCGCCTCAATCGCGGCGGCCTTGTCGGCGGGCAGCTGCTCGGCGCGAACGTCGGTTACGCCCGCCTCGGCGGCGATGGCGTGGGCGGTGCGGGTGTTGTCGCCGGTGAGCATGATGGTCTCAATGCCCTGCGACTGCAGCATCCGGACCGTCTCGGCCGACTCCGGGCGCAGCTCGTCCCGCACGCCGATCAGGCCGGCGATCTGCCCGTCCGCCTCGACCACGACGACGGTCATGCCCTGCGCGGCAATCGCCCCCGCGTTCAACTGCTGGCCGGCGGGATGGAGCCAGCGGACATTGCCGACCCGGATCGCCCGGCCGTCGACGGTCCCGGTGATGCCATGCCCGGCCTCCTCGACCACCTCCGTTGCGGGGCTGGCGACGGGTGCGGCCGCGATGATGGCCGCGGCGAGGGGGTGGGTGCTGGTGGCCTCCACGGCGGCGGCCCAGGCGAGCAGGTCGTCGCGGGTGATACCGGGTGCGGGCTGGACGTCGACGACGGTGGGCTCGTTGCGGGTGAGGGTGCCGGTCTTGTCGAGGGCGACGGCGCGGATCGTGCCGAGCTGCTCGAACGCTTCACCTGACTTGATGACGACGCCGAACTTTGACGCCGCTCCGATCGCGCTGATCACCGTCACGGGCACCGCGATGGCCAGCGCGCACGGGGATGCCGCAACCAGGACGACGAGGGCGCGTTCGATCCAGGTCCACGGGTCGCCGACCAGCAGCCCGAACAGGGCGACCACGGCAGCGGCGATCAGGACGACGGGAACGAGCGGCTTCGCGATCCGGTCGGCGAGGCGTGCCCG
Source organism: Microbacterium aurum (assembly GCF_016907815.1). Taxonomy (NCBI): domain Bacteria; kingdom Bacillati; phylum Actinomycetota; class Actinomycetes; order Micrococcales; family Microbacteriaceae; genus Microbacterium; species Microbacterium aurum. The sequence continues at coordinate 507,495 of NZ_JAFBCQ010000001.1, read as the reverse complement.
GTTGCCCTTGCGGGCGTGGGCCTGCTCCACGAGGGCGACGATCTGGGTGAGGGAGTTGTCGCGGCCGTCCGCAGTTGCCTCGATCCGCAACGTCGCCGCCCCGTTGACCGAACCGGCGGCGACCGGATCGCCGGGGCCGACCTCGACCGGGATCGACTCGCCCGTGATCGCCGACGTGTCCAGGCTCGACCTACCCTCCACGACCACGCCGTCTGTGGCGATGCGATCGCCGGCACCGATGACGAGGATGTCCAGCTCACGCACGTCCGCGGCGGGGATCGTGACGTCGCTGGTTAGGCGGGAGACGCGGACAGTGTCGGGGATGAGGGACAGAAGGGCGCGCAAGCCTTCCTTGGCGCGGTCCATCGCCCGGTCTTCAAGCGCCTCGGCCAGGGAGAACAGGAACGCCAGGGTCGCGGCCTCGCCAACGTGGCCGAGCAGGACCGCGCCGATCGCGGCGATGGTCATCAGCAGCCCGACCCCGAGGCGACCGCGGATGAGGCGGCGGATCGCGCCGGGGACGAAGGTGTAGGCGCCGGCGAGCAGCGCCGCCCACTGCAGCACCAGCGCCGGGATGTGCAGACCAGTCCACTCGAACGTGTATCCGGCGAGGAGGAACAGCCCGGACAGCGCGGAGGGAAGCAACGCGAAGTCGCGCCACCAGGGCGGGCGGACCTCCGGCTCCTCGTCCGCCTCGGTGGGGGTGGTGGCGAGGTCGGGGCCGCAGCAGGCATCGCCCGCATCGTGCACCGCGCTTGGCGCCGCGGTCTTGGAGGAGGGTTCCGCGGCGCAGCAGGCGTCACCGGTCGAGAGCGGCCGGGACAGTTCGATGCGCCGGACCGTACCGGGCTTGCGCGGCTCGTTGGGGCCGCAACACTCTTCGCTCACTGCACGCTCTCCTTCGTTGCGGGGGCGGGCGTCTGCTCTAGGAACGTGAGCGCGGCCAGTGCGTCATCGGTGCCGGTAACGGAAAGGGGCAGGTCGGGGTGGGTCGTGTCGATCGCCCAAGTCGCGAACGCGCAGCAGGACTGCTCGGTGCGGACCAGCTCCGTCAGCCGGGCGGTCGCGTCGTCGATCTTTGGGTAGTGGACGGTGATCTGGGCGGCCGTCCTGTCGATGTCGAGGAGGTAGTCGTCGTTGAATTCCTGCCACGCGGCTAGGCCGTGTTGATCAAGAGGTTTCGCTCCCGGCTGGGTGAGTCTTAAGCGGTGACGCGACAGGAGATCTCTGACGAGGTGTGGGCCGTGATGGAGCCGTTGATGCCGACGGCGTCCGGGAGGTCGAGGCCGTGGGCGGATCATCGGTTGGCTGTCGAGGGGATGGCGTGGAAGTACCGCACCGGGGCTCCGTGGCGGGATGTGCCGGACCGGTTCGGGAAGTGGAACTCGATCTACAAGCGGTTCAACCGTTGGGCCGTGGACGGCACCTGGGAGAAGCTGCTGGCCGAGGTGCAGAAGCGGGCCGACGCCGCGGGGAAGATCGACTGGGTCGTCTCGATCGACTCCACGATCGCTCGTGTGCATCAGCACGGCGCGACCCTGAAGCGGGACACAGGGGGCTCTGCCGAATCACAAGAATCCGTGGTTCGAGCCGCCTGATCACGGGATCGGACGCTCCCGTGGCGGGCTGACGACCAAGCTGCACCTGGTCTGCGACGGTCGCGGCCGGCCGCTGGGGATGATGATCACCGGCGGGAACATCAACGACACCACGATGATGACCGCAGTACTCGAGGACATCCGCGTCCCCCGCGACGGGAAGGGCAGGCCACGGACCCGCCCGGACCGGGTGCTCGCCGACAAGGGGTACCCGTCGAAGGCGAACCGTGCTTGGCTCCGCGACCGCGGTATCGCGGCGACCATCCCGGAGCGTGATGACCAGGTCGCGCACCGCCGCAAGAAGCCGGGCCGGCCGATCGACTTCGGCGAACAGCAGAAGGAACGCTACAAGGGCCGCAACGTCGTCGAGCGCTGCTTCAACCGGCTCAAGCAGTGGCGCGGCATCGCGATGCGCTCCGACAAGCTCCTCCGCAGCTACCGAGCCGCCGTCAGCCTCGCCGCGACGCTCATCTGGATCAAATCAGACTTGATCAACACGGCCTAGCTGTGCAGCACCAGCGCCGGGCGTCAGCGTGCAGGCCACCGGCAGCAGGTCACGGTCGATGAGGCTCATGCGCAGCACTCGCACTGATCGTCCATGCACGGGGCGCCCTCGTCGACGGCGACGACCGCCTCGAGCAGCTGTCGCAACCCCTGGGTCAGATGCGGGTCGGCGATCTCATACCGGGTGCGCCGACCTTCCGGTGTGGCGACGATCAACCCGCAGCCCCGCAGGCACGTCAGATGATTCGAGACGTTCGTGCGGGTCAGCTCGAGATCTCGTGCCAGCTCAGCCGGGTAGCCGGGAGCGTCCAGCAGTGTGAGGAGGATCCGGGAACGGGTCGGGTCGGCCATCGCCCGACCCAGCCGGTTCATCACATCGAGGCGAGAAGTAAGAGTCAGCACAGGCTGACTATACATTCTCCGCTGTACTAATGCGAGGGCGGATGAGTCGCGGTACCCCGGCGACCATGACCACCATTGCGACGAGCTCCACCAAGGTCTGAGTCACTACAACCAACGGCGTCAGAGCGAAAGATGCCGGCAGCGCGAGAGCGAGCGGGAGCACGACCAGCGAGTTGCGGGTGACCCCGCTGAACGTGGCCGCCCGGCGGCTGGGAACATCCAAGCGTGCCGCGCTCCCGAGGAGCGCACCGAGTGGTGCCACGATTAGGAAGAACACGACGAACACGGGAACCGCGATTAGCAGCTGGCCGAGAGCGCTGCTCACGCCGAAGACCTGCGAGCCGATCACCACGGCGAGAGTCAGCATCATCAGCGGCACCATTGCCGCCAGCACCACGCCCTCGATCGCGCGGCCGGCACGGAACCGTTTCGCCAGCAGCTGCGTGGCGGCGGCGAGAACGAGCGGCAGCACGATCAACAACAGAAATGCCTCCACGAACGGATGCGGGTCGAACGCACCCACCACCTCGGCGCCGGCCATCAGCCACAGGTACACCGGCAGCAACACGATCTGCAGAAGCATCAGCAGGGGCGTGGCAGCAAGCAGCCGCGCACGTGCACCGCCAGCCAGGCCAGTGAACACAATCACGTAATCCACACACGGCGTCAGCAGCACGAACAACACCCCAACGAGCACCGCCTGATCAGCCGCCACGGCGCGACTCAACCCGAACACGACCACCGGCACGACGACGAAGTTCAGGACGAGCACGACGCCCAGGAACCGCCAATCCGTGAAGGCCCGGCCGATCGCCGTGAACGGCACCCCCAGGAACGTCGCGTACAGCAACAACCCGAGCACGGGATTGATCGCCGACTCGAGCGGATCCGCCACCGCCGGCACGAGTAGACCGACCACCGCACCCACGGCGATCGCTGCGAGGTAGAGCACTACCTGATGCCGCTCCCACCACTCCACAGCTGTGCACACGAGCACAAGCCTGTCGAATGTAGCCGGTTCGCCCCTAATCGAGTGAGCGAGTAACCCTTCACCCCCAGCCAATGGCAGGACTGCTAGGTGCATGCCAACTACCCGCGGAATCTGTCATTTCGGATAGGAACCGACACGGCACTTACACGCATCGTTCTCACCAATCTTTCGGATCCGCCACTTGTCCGCCACTTCATCTAAGAATCCGCCATCTTCGCCGAGAACCTACAAGGGGTGTAGGTTCCCGGTCAAGGTGGCGGAGAACTCGGGGATTCCACGCTAATTGGCAGCAGTTTCGTCAGCAGGATTCCGCGCGAAATGGCAGATCCCTACATAAGAGTAGGAAGTCCACTTAGACTTGACGTCCGCCGCCGCCGTCCGATCGCCCGCGCGATCATCCTCCCGTGCTGGGGATGAACGCGCGGTTCATGACTGGTATCCGAGCACCGTGGTCATGCCGGTCTCGGCGTGGTAGATGTTATGGCAGTGCGCGACCCACTGGCCGGGGTTGTCGGCGTCGAAGTCGACTGTCAGGGTCTGGCCCGGGAGGATGATGGAGGTGTCCTTCCGGGGGCCGCCGTTCGCGTGCTGGTAGGTGTGGCCGTGCAGGTGGAACGGATGCCACATCTCGGTGTCATTGCGGATCCGCAACTGCACCCGCTCCCCCATACTGACCGCGTGCGCGTCCCGCAACGGGTCGTTCATGTCGAACCGGCGCCCATTGATCCCCCAGTCGTACGCCTCCATCCCCCCGGTCAGCGCGAGGTGCACGACCCGGTCGGGGGATGCCTGGTGCAGGGTGACGGAGGCGGTCGCGCTCAGTCCGGCAGCGGTGCCGACCCTGCCGGTGCCGAGCTCGGCGACGGGGACGTCGCTGGCCGGAGCCGTGCCAGCGGCGGTGCGAACGAGCGCGAACGCGCGATCCTGCTTGCCTTCCGCGTCGGCGACGACAGGGAACACCCCATCGTCCAGGGTGACCTGCAGGTCGTAGCGTTCGCCCATCCCGATCAGGACACTGTCGACCTCGACAGGATCCACCGGGAACCCGTCGGTGTGGGTGATCGTCAGGGTGTGGCCGCCGATCGCGAACCGGAACGCGGTGTCGCTGCCGGCGTTGATGACACGGATCCGCACCCGGGCACCAGGAGTGCCGGTGAATTGGGCGGGGTCGGCTTTGGGTTTGCCGTTGATGAGGTAGTGCGGGTAGTAGACGTCGCCGGCGTCGCCGCCGAGCAGGTCGGAGGTGGCGCCCATCAGCAGGTTCCCCATCCGCATGAACATGTCGCCCATCCCGCCCATGTCTCCCATGCCCTTCGAGAGGTCGGTGAGGACCTGGTCCGGGGTGGCGGTGACGCCGTCGAGCCAGTCGTCGAGGATCAGCACCCACTCGTCGTCCCACGTCACCTTCTCGTCCGGGTCGTCGATGATGAGCGCACCGTAGAGGCCGTGGTCCAGTTGCGGGCCGACGTGGGGGTGGAACCAGTAGGTGCCCGGATGCGGGGTGACGAACTCGTATGCGAACTGTCCGCCCGGGGCGATGGGGGCTTGGGTTACCGGAGGGACCCCATCCATGTCGTTGCGGAGGGCGAGTCCGTGCCAGTGCACGGAGGTGTCCGCGTCGAGCTGGTTGCGGACGGTCGCTTTCAGCGTGTCGCCTGCGGTGAGCCGGATTACCGGGGCGGGGATACCTCCGAACGCCCAGGTGGCGGCGGCGGTACCGGCCAGGTCGAGCGTGGTGGGGGCGGTGAGGTCGACGGTGGTGACTCGGCCGGTGCCGCCGCGGTTCTTCTCCGTGCCGGACACCGCTGCGCCGGTGGGTGTCACCCATTGCGGCGCGGGGGTGCAGGAGGCGAGCACGGCTGCCGCGACGGCGCCCAGTCCGAGTCCGAGCACACCTCGTCGGGTCAGCAGCATCGGGGAGGACGGTGTGGGAGAGAGCGGACGGTCAGGCATGTTCGGGCTCCTTCTGCATGGTCGTCGCAGCGGGCGCCTGGGCGGGCAGGCGGAGCCGCTTGAGGAGGAGGGCGTTGACGGCGACGATCACGGAGGAACCGGACATCGACAGGGCGGCGATCTCCGGGGACAGCATGATCCCGAACGCCGGGTAGAACACGCCAGCGGCGATGGGGAGGGCGGCGGCGTTGTATCCGATGGCCCAGCCCAGGTTCTGCCGCATCTTTCGCAGTGTGCCCTTGCCGATCTTGAGTGCGATCGCAACATCGAGCGGGTCCGAGCGCATCAGGACCACGTCGGCGGTCTCGATGGCGACGTCGGTGCCGGCGCCGATCGCGATGCCGAGGTCGGCCTGGGCGAGGGCGGGGGCGTCGTTGACGCCGTCGCCGACCATCGCGACCTTCTTGCCCGTCTTCTGCAGCTCGGCGACCTTCGCGGACTTGTCCTCGGGGAGCACATCCGCGATCACGGTGTCGATGCCGAGGAGAGCGGCGATCCGGTCGGCGGTGGGCTTGTTGTCCCCGGTGAGCATTGCGACCTCGACGCCCTGCTCGTGGAGAGCGTCGATCGCGGTCTTTGCGGTGTCCCGGGGTGCGTCGGCGAGACCGATGATCCCGGCGACTTGCCCGTCCACGGCGAACAGGATCGCGGTGCGGCCGGACCCAGCCAGGTCCTGCTGAGCGGCCTGCACCCCGCTGATGTCGATCCCCTCCCCGGTGAGAAGGCGCGGGTTGCCGAGGACGACCTGTCGACCGTCGACGGTGGCGATCGCGCCCTGCCCGGTGACGTTTCGGAACGCGGTCGCGGTGCGACGGGGGATGTCGCGGGCGTCGGCGTAATTCACGATCGCTTTCGCCAGAGGATGCTCGGATTCCCGCTCCAACGCGACCGCGAGGGAGAGAGTCTCGAGGTCGTCGTCGCCGACGGGGATGTAGTCGGTGACCTCCGGCTCCCCCTTGGTGAGGGTGCCGGTCTTGTCGAACACGACCGTGTCGATGTGGGCGGCGGTTTCGATCCCGGAGGCGTTCTTGAACAACACGCCCCGTTTCGCGCCGAGCCCGGTGCCGACCATGATCGCCGTCGGGGTGGCGAGGCCGAGCGCGTCGGGGCAGGTGATGACGACGACGGTGATAGCGAACAGGATCGCCATCGGGATTGCAGCGCCGGCGAGCAGCCACACCAGGAAGGTGAGGGTGCCGCCGATCAGGGCGACCAGGACGAGCCAGAACGCTGCCCGGTCGGCGAGGCGCTGCCCGGGGGCTTTGGAGTTCTGCGCCTCTTGCACGAGCTTCACGATCTGCGCCAACGCCGTGTCCGAGCCGACTTTGGTGGCTGTGACGCGGAGGGTGCCGACGGTGTTCACGGTCGCTCCGATCACCTCCGACCCGGGCGCTTTGTCCACCGGCATGGACTCGCCGGTGACCATCGACTCGTCCACCTCGGACTCTCCGGATTCCACGACACCGTCGGTGGGGATCTTGGCCCCCGGCCGCACCAGCATCAGATCCCCCGGGACGACCTCGCTGGTGGGGATCTCGACCTCCTGCCCGTCACGGATCACGACCGCCTGCGAGGGTGCGAGCTCCAGGAGGGTGCGGATGGCGTCGTTCGCGCCGCCGCGGGCGCGCATCTCCACCCAATGCCCCAGCAGCACGAATGTGGCAAGCACCGTGGCGGCTTCGTAGAACACTTCACCGCCGCCGGTGAGGGTGACCGCGAGGGAGTACAGCCAGCCAGCGCCGACACCGACCGCGACGAGCACCATCATGTCGAGGGTCTTCGCGCGCAGCGCCCGGTAGGCGCCGTCGAAGAAGATCCACGCCGAGTAGAAGATCACCGGCAGCGACAGGATCAGCATGAACACGTCATCGCGCAGCCCGAACGGTGCCGGCACCTCGAATCCGATCACCTCCCGCCCGATCGGAGACCACAGGGTGATCGGGATCGACAGGATCAGCGCGACCAGGAACCGGTTGCGCATGTCGCGGATCATCGCGTCCATCGACATCCCGCCGTGATGCCCACCGTGGCCCATCATCTCCTGCGCACTGTGACCCGACGCTGCACCCTGATCGTGCCCACCCGCGGCCGCGGTGTGACCGGCGTGCTCGACGTGGTGACCGGCATGCTCACCGTCATCCGCCGTCGCCGACGGGGCGTGCGTGTGGTCGTGGCCAGCGGCGTGATCGTGGACGGGGTCGTCGTGATAGCCCGCAGGACCCTTATGGCCCGCGTGGCTGGCGTGACCCGTGGCATCCGTGTGGCCCTCGTGCGCGTCGTGACTCGCGTGCGGTTCTTGTGCGCCCTCAGCTGCGGGGCCGTGGTGGGCGCTGTGGTCGTGCGCACCCTCGTCGTGCGGGTCGTGCGCGGGGTCGCAGATATGGTCGGGGACGGACTGGCCGGCGCAGTGATACCCGCAGTCGATGACCCACTGCTGCAGGTGCGCGACCGAGGTGGTGTCGGGGTCGTAGGTGACGGTCGCGGTCTGCGAGACCGGGTTCGCGTCCACGGCGATCACCCCGGGTTGGCGGCTCAGGTGGGCTTCGGTGACGTTCTTGGAGGTCGCGCGGAGCATACCGCTGACTTGAAGGGTCACGGTTTTGGTGTCGTTCATCACAGTTCCTTCCCGATGACGGGGTCGGTGGCGGGTGTATCAGTGTCGGGGTGAGGCCATTCCCAGTCGGCGACGGCGGGGATGTCGGTGCCGTGCTGACGGGTGTGGGCGCGGGCGCGCAGGCGGGCGTCCTGCAGCTCCTGACGCAGCCCGGCTTGGCGGGCGGCCAGGCCAGGGACGTGGTCGAGGACGTCGATGGCGAGCTGGTAACGGTCGAGGTCGTTGAGCATGACCATGTCGAACGGGGTCGTGGTGGTGCCGCGCTCCTGGAACCCGTGCACGTGCAGGTTCTGGTGCCCGGCACGCTTGTAGGTGAGCCGGTGGATCAGCCACGGGTAGCCGTGGTAGGCGAAGACGACTGGCTTGTCGGGAGTGAAGATCGCGTCGAACTCCCGGTCCGGGAGACCGTGCGGGTGCTGGTCCTCGGATTGCAGCCGGGTCAGGTCGACCACGTTCACCACCCGCACTCTCAGGTCGGGGATGTGCTCGCGCAGCAGCGCCGCCGCGGCGAGGGTCTCGAGGGTGGGGACGTCGCCGGCGGCGGCGAGCACCACGTCCGGCTCGGTGCCTTCGGTTTCGGTGCCCGCCCACGGCAGGATCCCGAGCCCGCGGGTGCAGTGCTCGATCGCCTCGTCCATCGTCAGCCACTGCGGGGCGGGCTGCTTCCCGGCGACGACGACGTTGATGTACCCGGCCGAGCGCAGGCAGTGGTCGTAGGTGGACAGCAGCGTGTTCGCGTCGAACGGCAGGTAGACGCGGACGATGTCGGGGCTCTTGTTCAGGGCGAGGTCGATGAACCCGGGGTCCTGGTGAGAGAACCCGTTGTGGTCCTGCCGCCAGACGTGGCTGGAGAGCAGGTAGTTGAAGCTTGGGATCGGGTCCCGCCACGACACCTCCCGGGCCGCTTCGAGCCATTTGGCGTGCTGGTTGAACATCGAGTCGACGATGTGGGTGAACGCCTCGTAGCAGTTGAACAGCCCATGCCGGCCGGTAAGGACGTAGCCCTCGAGCCAGCCCTGGCACTGGTGCTCGCTGAGCACCTCCATCACCCGCCCAGTCGGGGCCAGGTGCTCGTCGACGGGCTCCACGGCCGCGTTCCACTGCTTGCCGGTGGCCTGGTAGACGGGTGGGGCGAGCCGGTTGGAGGCGGTCTCGTCCGGGCCGAAGATGCGGAAGTTGTCCGGGTTGTCCCGGATCACCCCCGCCAGCCACTCGCCCAGCACGCGGGTCGCTTCCCCGGTTCCCGCACCCCGCTCGGCCGGGTCGACCGGCTGCGCGTGCTTGTGGAAGTCCGGGAGCCGCAGCGGGACGGTGAGTTGTCCGCCGTTGCCGGCCGGGTTCGCGCTCATCCGCCGATCCCCGTCCGGGGCGATCGCGACCGTGGCCGGGCGGGGGGCGCCGGTCACGTCGAACAGCTCGTGCGGGCGGTAGGACGCCAGCCAGTCCTCGAGGATCCGCAGGTGCTCGGGATTGTCGCGGACCTCGGCGAGCGGCACCTGGTGTGCCCGCCAGGTGCCCTCCACCGGCAGACCGTCGATGATCTTCGGGCAGGTCCACCCCTTCGGGCTGCGCAGCACGATCGCCGGCCACGCCGGCCGCCCCTCCAGCGTCCCGGCCGCCGCGGCGGCCTTGATGTCCGCGATCTCATCCAGCACCGCATCCAGGACCGCCGCGAACGTCGCGTGGGACTCCTGCGGGGTCTCGCCATCGAAGCCGACCGTGACGACGTGGGGGTGATGGCCGTAGCCGCGCAGCAGCGCGACCAGCTCTTCCTCGGGGATGCGGGACAGCACGGTCGGGTTGGCGATCTTGTACCCGTTCAGATGCAGGATCGGCAGCACCACCCCGTCATGGGCGGGGTTGAGGAACTTGTTGCCGTGCCACGCGGTCGCCAGCGGCCCGGTCTCCGCCTCCCCGTCACCGATCACGCAGGCGACCAGCAGGTCGGGGTTGTCGAACGCGGCCCCGTAGGCGTGCACGAGGGAGTAGCCCAGCTCCCCGCCCTCGTTGATCGACCCGGGCGTTTCCGGGGACGCGTGCGAGGGGATCCCGCCCGGGAAGGAGAACTGCCGGAACAGCGCCCGCAGCCCCTCTTCGGTGCGGTCGATGCCCGGGTAGCGTTCGGTGTAGGTGCCGTCGAGGTAGGCGTTGGCGACCATGCCGGGTCCGCCGTGCCCGGGCCCGGTCACGTACAGGGTGTTCAGGTCGCGGTCGCGGATGGCGCGGTTCAGGTGGGCGTAGAGGAAGTTCAGGCCCGGGGTGGTGCCCCAATGCCCCAGCAGCCGCGGCTTGATGTCGTCCCGGCTGAGGCGGTGGCGCAGCAGCGGGTTACCCTGCAGGTAGATCTGCCCGATGCTCAGATAGTTCGCCGCCCGCCACCACGCATCCACCGCCGCCAACTGCTCGGCGGTGGCATCAGTGGTGCGGTGCGCCCACGCGGGGGGTGCCGGTGTGGGGGTCATGGTCGGTCTCCTTCCGATCCGCGACCGCTCGGGTCGCGCCAGGTGCGAATGACGGTGGTCATGGTGTTGCCGCCGGGATGAGAACGGTGGCGGTGGTGTCGCGGATCCAGACCACGCCGCGGTCATCGACCAGGACGATCGCACCGTCCCCGGTGACCCCGAGGGCTTGGACGGTTCCCGTGGTGGTGCCGACGTTCTCCCAGCCGGTGCCGACTAGGCGTCGCAACGTCCCGTCGGTGTCCACTCCGACCACCCCACCGGTTGGGTCGGTCTCCACCAGGTACAGCACTGGCGCGTCCGGCGCCGGGGTGAAGGTGGCGCCACCGTCGGTGCTGTGCTGCAGCCCGTCCTGGGTGGCGGCGTACAGGGTGCCGTCGGTCGCGGCGGCCAGGTCGACGGCGGGCAGCTCGGCACCGTCCGCCCAACTCTGCCCGCCGTCGCTGCTGGTGCGCAGCAGCAGCCGGGAGGATCCGATCCCGTACAGGGTGCCGTCGCCGGTGACGGTGAGGACGTGGAAGTCCTCTTCCCCGGTGAACGCGACCGGTTCCCACGAGGCGCCGGCGTCGAGGCTGCGGATGATGCCGAGGTTGGGGGCGCCGAGCTCCGCCGGGGTGGACGGGCCGGGGTGCCCGGACGCGTAGAGGGTGTCACCGGTAGCGGTCAGTCCCATCGCGTCCAGGTCGATGCCACCGACCGGGCCGGTGACGGTGCCGTCCTCGCCCAGCGTGTACAGGCCGGTGTGGGTGCCCAGCAGCACGGTGCTGTCACCGGCGTCGACGATGCCGTGCACATGCCCGAACCCGGCCGCGGTGCCCGCGGGGGCATCGGGCTCCGCAGGGGTGGTGCTGCAGCCCGTGAGCAGCAGCGCGACGGTGACGGTGGCCGTGATCGCCAGTCTGCGGGTGGTGGGAGAGATCATGAACGGAGGTCCTTTCCGTGCGGGTACGCCGGATACCGGTGACCGCACAGGGGTCGAGGGTGGGGCCTCGGACGGGACCGGCATCGGGAGCGCGGGTCCCGTCCGAGGGGTACCGGGTCAGAGGCTGGCGAGGATGTCCTGCATCGTGGTGATCTCGGCGGTCTGCCCGTCGATGATCTGCTGCGCGAGGGCGGCCACGTCCGGGTTCTGTCCGTCGGTGAGCACCGACTGCGCCATCGTCACGGCGCCCTGGTGGTGAGCGATCATGCCGTTCAGGAACAGGCGGGTCGCCTCGACCCCGGTCGCGGCATCCAGAGCGGCCATGTCGTCCTCCGACATCATCCCGCCGCCCATGTCCATGCCGTCCATCCCGGACATGGAGTCGTCGTACGGGACGCCCCACTCCTGAAGCCAGCCCTTCATGGTCTGGATCTCCGGGTCCTGTGCGGCCTTGATCTGCTCGGCGAGGGAGACGACTCGCTCGTCGATGCCGTCTTTCGCGAGGATCTGATCGGCCATCTCGATGGCCTGCTGGTGGTGCGGGATCATCATGGTCACGAACATCTCGTCCGCGGCGTTGAACGCGGCGGCGGACTGGGAGGGGGCGGTGCTGGTCATCCCCCCGGGTCCGTGGTCCATGCCGGGCATGGTGCCGTCGGTGGGGGCGCAGCCGGCGAGCACGAGCACGGTGGCCAGGGCGCCGGCGGTCAGCGTGAGAGTACGAAAACGCATCAGGGGTGTCCTTGTCTATTCAGTCGGTGAGGGTCTGATTCAGTGCCCGGGAGGGCAGGGTGCAGCATCCCCGGCAAGGGTCGCCGGGGTTCAGGCGGAATCAGGTGCGACTGATGGACAGGACAAGCAGTGAAGGCGGGCGGGGATGCGGCAATCCGACCAGCAGAGTCCGGGTATGGGAGCGCGAGCGGGCTACGGCGTATGTGAGAAGGGCACGGGACGTCGGGGCGAGCAGGACGATCACCGCGGCCAGCAGCGCCAGCACGCACACCATCATCAGCATCGAGTGATCCGGCATCCCCGCAGGGCTGCCGCACCCGTCCTGGCAATGCCCTCCAGCGCCCTCCGCCGCAGCTGCGGTCATCGGCGTATCGTCGGCGGCGGCTGGTGCGGAGCCGACCTGGCTGTGCGTGCTCATCGCGCTGGTCTCTGATGCCAGGGCGGGCTGGTGGGAACCGGTCAGGACGTGCATGGACAGCAGCCCGGTGATGATCGCCAGGGCGATCGGAGCGGCCAGCAGGAGCCGTCGCACCCCGGGGGTCAGACGCGCGTGCGAGCGAATCACGTTCACGACCGACCTCCTTCCCGTCCAGGGTAGCGGTGCCTTGCCTCCGCGACACGGTCAGAACACCACGCACGGGAGCGGGTGCCCCCTACCACTCAGCATATACCCATCCGGGGTATCCAGGATGGGTATCGCTTCGGGGATGGCTACCCGCCCGGGGTATGCTGGGCGTGATCGAGGAAGGGGCGTCGACGGTGAACCAGGTGGTGGCGCGACGGCGGGCACTCGGGTCCCGGCGTGCCCTGTGGTTCTACCTGGCCGCGGTGACCGCGATCATCGCGGGGCTGCTTGCGATGCATTCGCTGAGTCTGGAAGAGGACCAGGCGGGCACTGTCGTGTCCGCCTCCGCAGTCGTTGCGGCCCCCGATGCCGCCGCTGATGTCCTGGTCAGCGGGGTGGTGACGCCCTCGTGCGATGAGACGGTCTGCGGGACGTCTCATGCTTTCGCTGCCGTGACGTGTCTGCTCGCGTTGCTGACCCTGCTCATCCTGGTGCTCCCGGCCCGGGACGGGTGGATGTCGCTGCTGGCGTGGCTGCGATCCCTCCCCGGCAGGTCGAGCTCGTTCACGTCCGGGTCGCCTCTTCTGCGGCCCTCCCTGATCGTGCTGTCGATCAGCCGCACCTGATCAGCACCCCGCCCGCGCCCGCCGCCTGAGCCGCCGCCGGCGCGTGATGTCGCCGACGGTCCACGATGTGCGGCCCGCAGGCGAGCGCGACCCGTCTGCGGCAGCGCCATGGGTGATCCGATCCCGGATTCTCGCCGTGCACTCCGGGCCGCGGCTCCCGGTTGGACCGTGTGACGGCGACCGTGCGCACCTTCATCGTCCCCCTCATCCAGGAAAGTCTTGTATGCCCGAACCCGCCCCCTCCACCCCGACTCCCGGTACCGGAACGCGCCGTGCGGCGAGAGCCGCCCTGTCTTCCCCACCCGTCCAGACGCGACGCGATCGACGCCGTCGGCCCACCCGTGCCGCCCGGACACCTCGACACGCGCCGCGCCGCACGCTCACCCGATCCCGGATGCTCGCCGGCGCGGTGATGCTCCCAGTCGCGTCGATCGCCGGACTGCCGTTGCTGATCCCGTTGACGCCGGAGCCGGTGTTCGCCGTCGAGGCGACCCGCACCCCGGTGCGCGCCCAGTCGTTCACCACCCCCGACACCGTCACCGGGACGGTGATGGTGCGCGGGGACTACACGGTGGCGGTGACCGCCCCGTCGGGACCGAGTCGTACGCGCACACCGCGGACACATTCACCAACGACCCGGCATCGGCGGTGCAGTGGCCGTTCACCGTGGGAGTGCCGATCAGCAGCACGTTCGGGTACCGCACCCCGCCATGCCCGTCCTGCTCAAATTTCCATGCCGGACTGGACATGACCCCCGGGATCGGCACCCCGATCCAGGCGATCGCCGACGGGGTGGTCACCACCGAGACGGAGCAGGGCGGCGCGTACGGGGTGTACGTGGTGATCCGGCACGAGATCGACGGGCAGGTCGTGGAAAGCGCGTACGCGCACATGCGGGAAGGGTCCCTCGCCCTGACCCCGGGACAGACCGTGCGGGTGGGGCAGATGGTCGGCCGGGTCGGGGACAGTGGACGCAGCTTCGGCGCACACCTGCACTTCGAGATCCGCACCGGAGGCGAAGCGGTGGACCCGCTGGCGTGGCTTCCGGCGAGGGTGAGGCCCTGATGGACGCACTCCTCATTGTGGCTCCGGCGCTGATCCCGAGCCCGGGGATCAGCTTCGTTCAGGTCGGTCCGTTCCAGATCCGGTTCTACGCGCTGGCGATCCTGGCCGGGATCGTGCTGGCGGTGCTGATCACCGGCCGTCGGCTGCGGGCGGTCGGGCACCCGGCCGGGGTCGTGGTGGATGTGGCGATGTGGGCGGTGCCGTTCGGGATCCTCGGCGCCCGGATCTACCATGTGCTCACCCATCCCGGCGACTACTTCTTCCCTGGCGCGGACCTGTGGCGGGTGCTCTACATCTGGGAAGGCGGGATCGCAATCTTCGGTGCGATCCTGGGCGGGCTGGTCGGGATTGTGATCGGCACCCGTCGCGCCGGGATCCCGGTGCTGCTGTTCCTGGACGCGCTCGCGCCGGGGATGCTGGTCGCCCAGGCGGTGGGACGGCTGGGGAACTACTTCAACCAGGAGCTGTTCGGCCCGCCCACCACCTTACCGTGGGGGCTGCAGATCGACCCCTCAGCCCCCGCGATCCCGCCGGGGACCCCGGCGGGGACCCTGTTTCATCCGCTGTTCCTGTACGAGCTGCTGTGGAACCTGGCCGGTGCCGCCGTGATCGTGCTGCTCGAGCAGCACCGCCGCCGGCACGGCCGGATCACGCTGGGCGCCGGGCGGAGTCTGGGCGTGTACCTGCTGTGGTACGGGGCGGGGCGGGCGGTGCTGGAGTCCATCCGGCTGGATCCCACCGAGCTGCTCGCCGGCGGGCTGAAAGCGAACGTGCTCACCGCCCTGGTGGCCGCCGTACTGGGGGTCGGGCTGCTCGCCCACGCCTCCTGGCGCGCCCGCCGCCGCGCACCCGTCCGGGGGAGGGGGGATGCGCGTGTCGATCCGCAGTGAGCAGGCCCCGCAGCTGCCCGCCGATCACGTCGACCGGCCGGTGGAGGAGCGCACGAATCCGCGCCTGAGCGTGTCGGGGTGGGCGCGGTGGGCGTGGCGGCAGCTGACCAGCATGCGCACCGCCCTGGTGTTGTTGCTGCTGCTCGCGGTGGCCGCGATCCCCGGGTCGTTGATCCCGCAACGCTCCTCCGACCCGAACGGGGTGATCCAGTTCGACAAGACCAACCCGGGCTGGATGTGGGCGGTGGACCTGCTGCAGCTGCACGACGTGTTCGGGTCGGTGTGGTTCTCCGGGGCGTGATCGCCCGTCCCGCCTCCCGGAGGGGTGCGGGACCGATCGTCCACGCCAATAGGTGCGACAGCAGCACCCGGTTCAGCCCGTCCACCGGGTGCGCGGACGAGGCCGCGTCGCGGACGCCGGCGACAAGACCCGCGTCGAAGACGTCGTCTGCCGCGGCCCATTGTCGTCCGGCGAAGGCACTGACGTCCCCGAACGGGGCTAGGCCCCACCACGGGAACCTGACGCACCAGACTTGCATGGCGCCCTCGGCTGTCAGAACTAGCGGACGATCGAGTGTCCCGATCGCGACACATGTCGGTAGCTCAACGCCCGCGTCCGTGTAGGGGGCGGCAAGCTGGACGACGAGCTCGACCGTGCCGTCAGGCATCACCGTCTCGACATCCTCATCGCTGTACGCCCGCTCGTATGTCCACGCGCACGTCACCCACTCGGACAAGCCGGGATGGAGCCCTTCCTCCCGATAGATAACCGGAGCCACCCGACTATCATCCCGCTCGACGAGCCGAGCGCCCGTCAACAACCTCCTGGCCAGCAACAGCTAGTTGTACTGACCGGGGACGTTGATCAAGCGTGAGAACGGCGGCTGGTTCCCGCAGGCCGTGTGGGGCCGGTGCTGGTTGTAGTAGTGCAACCAGCCCTCGAGCTCGCCCCGTCGTTCGGCCTCAGACGTGTAGCAGCGGGCATAGGCCCAGCCGTCAGCCAGGGTGCGATGGAAGCGCTCGATCTTTCCGTTGGTCTGCGGCCGATACGGGCGGGTGCGCTTGTGCCGGATGCCGAGTTCTGCGCAGGTGTCACGCCACAGGTGTGAGCGATAGGCGCCGCCGTTGTCGGACAGGACCCGTTCGACGATCACGCCGCGGGCGTTGAACCATTCGACGGCCCGGACCAGGACGGCGGTGGCCGTTTGGGCGGTTTCGTCGTCGTGGATCTCGGCGTAGGCGACTCGGGAGTGGTCGTCGATGACGGTGTGGACATAGGCCTTGCCCATCAACGGGTCCCGGTACTTGTTCCTGGGTTTGTCGGGTGTGGCGGCGCGGTTCTTCGCGCCTTGCTGCCGGCCGACATAACGCCAGCCGCCCCCGTCGGGGATGTTGCCGAGCTTCTTCACATCGACATGCAGCATCGCGCCGGGATGGTCGTGCTCGTAGCGGCGGATCGGTTCTCCGGTGGCGCGGTCGACGTGCGTGAGCCGGTTGAGATGGACTGAAACGAGGATCCTGTGGACGGTCGACGGGGCGATCCCGAGCCGACAGGCCAACTGCACGGGTCCCTCTCTCAGGCGCAAACGCAAGCTGATACAGCGTTTCGCGATCCTGGCGATGGTCCTGTTCGGCGAGCGATGGGGTCGTGAGCTTCTGTCCTGCATGGATTGGCCATTGCGATAACGCTCGGACCAGCGTTTGACGGTTGGCCAGGAAACCTGGAAGCGAGCGGCTACCTCGCTGATCGGCCAGCCCTCGTCTATGACCAGACGGGCGACGATCAGGCGGTGGCGCGGGGTGAGTGCTGCGTTGGCGTGAGACATGGGGCTCCTGCAATTGCTGGACGGGGCCCACCCGATCAGGATGGGCCCCGTCCAGGGAGTATGGATGTGCGGTTGCGTTTGGTCAGGCTTGCTGGTCAGAGTGATTGCGGATCGCTGCCAGCTGCACTTCCGCGGGAATGCCATGCCACTCGCCGGGAAGCTCGTGCAGCGTCGACTGTGGAAGCGCCTGCTCCAACTCGGCGGCCCACCGCTTGAGCCGCGGGGCGGTGTGGGTGCTGACCATCAGCACTGTCGGGGTCGCGAGGCCTTCGAACCGCTGGGCGTTGCAGCCAGGAAGGAAGGTCAACTCGTGCAGGCTGGCCGGGACGTCTGCGAGGTGCTGCTCCAAGGTGGGAATCTGCCCAACGATGTCGGCGGGGATGCCGACGACATCGCGAAGGTAGTAGTCGCGAGCCTGCTGCCGGTCACGCGCCAGCAGGTCCTTCATCCGGGCCCGCTCAACGGCCAGGGTGCCGGGCTCGAACAGCGGCGGCTCGAGCAGGTACAAGGTGCGGATGGGTGCGCCAGCCTGGGCAGCGAGCAGCGCGAGGTCGGCGCCCGAGGAGAACCCGTACACGTCGACGGTGGCGCCGAGATGCTGGGCGATCAGGGTGATGTCGTTGATCTCCTGGTCGACCGTGTAGCAGTCGGGGTCGGAGCCGGGCGGCAGGGTGCTCTTCCCTGTGCCACGACGGTCATAGGTGGTCACCGTGAAGCACGTGGCGAGGGTGGTGGCCAGGTCAGGCTGGGGGTCGATCGTCCGCGAGCTGGCGACGCTGGGAACGATGAGGAGTTGGGGTCCGCTGCCCTGAGTGGTCAAGGCAAGGGTGGCCCCGTCGGCTGTGGTGAGGACGGTGTCCGTCGGCTGCGCATTCATGAACTATATTAAACATAGTAACAACTATGTTGTCCATAGCTGATGGGTAGGCTTGTCATATGCCCATCAAGAAGACCTACGCGGAGCATGGAGACGCTTGCGCCTCAGCGCACGGCATCGAGCTCATCGGTGACGTGTGGACCTATCCCATCCTGCGGGAACTGTTCCTTGGGCCCAAGCGGTTCTCGGAGCTGTCCTTACTGCTGCACGGCGTGACCCCAGCCGTATTGACAGCCCGCCTACGCGACCTGGACACCAGGGGCCTTGTGCAGCGACTTGACACGACGTCGCCAGCTGGGGGCTCGATCTACCAGCTGACGAGCTGGGGCCACGAGCTGGAGCGCCCCTTGGAGGGCATTGCCAGGTGGGCTCAGTCGTCGCCCACCTGGGATCCCAGCGGCGGCCTGACACCCGATGCGGCGGTCCTCGCCATGAAGACGATGGCCGCAGGCCTCACCTCACCTGGCAGCACGCTCGAGTTCGACCTGACACTGTTCGACAGTCGCTGCACGCGGCCGCAGGACTACACCTACCGCGTGAAGCTGGACGGGACAGGCCTGCTCGTCGTGCGGGAGTCGACTGTCATCGATGACGCCGACCTGCGTTGTGACTCAACCCTCTGGGCAAACCAGCTGTTCGATCCGAACTGTCCGATTATTGGCACGAGCAAGGACAGCGCAGGTCCGGTGGGGCGGTTCGTCGCTGTGTACCAGGCATCGCTTCAGTCGGTCGAGAATTAGCGCGGCACCATCGGTGACCTCTCACCCTGCCTGCTTCAACCAATGTGTCCGGTCAGTACAGTTAGGCCTGGACGGGCGCGGGCTCTCGGGTGGCGGGGGCGCCGGCACGGGTCGGGGTGGGCAGGGGGCGGAAGCGGCGCAGGCGGAGGCTGTTGGTGACGACGAACACGCTGCTGAACGCCATTGCCGCGGCGGCGAGGATGGGGTTGAGCAGGGCGAGCATCGCGACCGGGATCGCGGCGACGTTGTACGCGAACGCCCAGAACAGGTTCCCCTTGATCGTGCCCAGGGTGCGGCGGGCCAGCCGGATCGCGTCCGGGACCAGCATCAGGTCGCCGGAGACGATGGTCAGGTCCGCGGCGGTGATGGCCGCGTCGGTGCCGGTGCCCATCGCGATCCCGAGGTCGGCGGCGGCGAGGGCTGCGGCGTCGTTGACGCCGTCGCCGACCATCGCGACCACCCGGCCCGCGGCCTGCAGGTCGCGGATGGTGTCGAGCTTGCCCTGCGGGGTGACCCCGGCGCGGACGTCCTCGATCCCGGCCTGGTTGGCGATCGCGCGGGCGGCGCCGGGGTTGTCGCCGGTGAGCAGGATCGGGGTCAACCCGAGCTCCCGGAGCCGTGCGACCGCCTCACGGCTGGTGGGTTTGATGGTGTCGGCGACGCTGATCGCCCCGCGCACCTGCCCGTCCCACGCCACCACCGTCACCGTCGCCCCCGCCGCCTCGTCCGCCGCGATGGTCGCGGCGAGCTCGGCGGGGATGGGGAGCGCCCATTGGGTGGTGATCCAGGAGGCGCGGCCGGCGGCGACCAGGCGGCCGTCGACGATGCCCTGCACGCCTTGACCGGCCTCGGCGGCGAATGACTCCACGGCATCCGTCGGGCCGTCGGCTGCGGCGGTGATGGCGCGGCCGATGGGGTGCTCGGAGCCGTGCTCGAGCGCCGCGGCGAACCGGATCAGCTCCGCCTCATCGGTGCCGGGAGCGGGGTGGATGCCGGTGACGGTCATGGTGCCGGCGGTGATGGTGCCGGTCTTGTCGAGCACGACGGTGTCGATGCGGCGGGTCTGCTCGAGCACCTGGGGTCCGCGGATGAGGATGCCCAGCTGGGCGCCGCGGCCGGTGCCGACCAGCAGAGCGGTCGGCGTCGCCAGCCCCAGCGCACACGGGCAGGCGATGATCAGGGTGGTCACCGCGGCGGTGAAGGCGACCTCCAAGGGCGCCCCCGCGATCAGCCACCCGGCGAACGCGGCCAGGGCGAGGACGATGACGATGGGGACGAAGACGGCCGACACCCGGTCGGCGAGGCGCTGCACCTGGGCCTTGCCGGTCTGCGCCTCCTCGACCAGCCGCGCCATCCGGGCCAGCTCGGTGTCGGCGCCGACGCGGGTGATCTGCACGAGCAGGCGCCCGCCGGTGTTCACAGTCGCGCCGACCACGCGGGAGCCGGGGGCGACTTCGACCGGCACGGACTCGCCGGTCAGCATCGACTCGTCCACCGCGGACATTCCCTCGGTGACGAGGCCGTCGGCGGGGATCTTCTCACCCGGCCGCACCACCACGACATCACCCGGAACGAGCTGTGCGACGGGGACGCGCTGCTCAGTGCCTTCGCGGAGGATCACTGCGTCCTTGGCGCCGAGCTCCAGCAGGGCGCGCAGGGCCTCGCCGGACTGCCGCTTGGCACGAACCTCGAGGTAGCGGCCGAGGAGGATGAACACGGTCACCAGCGCGGCGACCTCCAGGTACACCTCGTGGCCACCGGCCTGCGGGGTGCCGACGAAGGTGACGCTCATCCGCATTCCCGGCATCCCCGCACCGCCGAAGAACAGCGCGTACAGCGACCAGCCGAACGCGGCCAGCACCCCGACGCTGATCAGAGTGTCCATCGTCGCCGCCCCGTGCCGGGCATTGATCGCCGCGGCGCGGTGGAACGGCCACGCCCCCCACACCACCACCGGCGCGGCCAGGGTGAGCGTGAGCCACTGCCAGTAGGTGAACTGCAGGGCGGGGATCATCGACAGCACCGCGACCGGCACCGCCAGCACCGCCGAGACGATCAGCCGCTGCCGCAGCGACGCCAGCTCATCGTCCCGCGGGATGGTCTGCTCAGCCGTGTCGGGCACAGGCGGGGCTGGGAGGCTCGCTCCGTACCCCGCCTGCTCGACCGCCGCGATCAGCTCCTCCACCGGCACCGGGGCCTCCGAGTGCACGCGGGCCTTCTCGGTGGCGAAGTTGACCGTCGCCTCCACCCCGGGCAGCTTGTTCAGCTTCCGCTCGACCCGCGTCGCGCACGACGCGCAGGTCATCCCGGTGATGTCGAGATCGACGTCCAGCGTGCTCATGAGGCTGCGGCGAGGCTGTACCCGGCCTCCTCCACCGCCGCCCGCACCCGCTCCGCATCCACCGGCGTCGCGCTGGACACCGTCACCGTGGACACGCCACCGGCGTGCAGATCGACCGCGACGTCGGAGACACCGTCGATCGCGGAGACCTCCTCGGTGACGCTACGCACGCAGTGCGCGCAGGTCATCCCCTCCACCAGGAACTGCGCCGACACGGTCTCACCCGCCGCCGTCTGCTGCGCCGGCGCGCCGGTGTCGGTGGCTGCCGTGGCGTGGGAGGTGGGGCTGCAACAGGCGCAGCCACCGCCGGTGCTGGTCGCCTGCAGGCCGAGGTCCTGGAATCCCTGTCCGGTCATGATGTGCTCCCTTCAAGAGCGTTGAACGATGTGAGTGGGGACGACGTTAGGAGCGCACGAGGCGCGCGATCGCGGCGTTCGCCTCGCGGAGCTTCTCCTCCGCGAGCGGGCCGCCTTCGGCGGTCGCCTGCGCGACGCAATGCGCGAGGTGGTCTTCCAGCAGCGACAGCGCGACGGACTCCAGCGCCTTCGTCGCCGCCGACACCTGGGTCAGCACGTCGATGCAGTACACGTCCTCGTCGATCATCCGCGCGATCCCGCGCACCTGACCCTCCGCGCGGCTCAGCCGCGCCAGCAGCGCCGGCTTGTTGTCCACATACCCGTGTGCCATCTCGCACCTCCACCCACAATCTACCATACCCTGTAGGGGTACAGGGTGTAGGGTGAGGTCATGACCGGCATCCAGGAGCCGCGGCCCGCACAGACCACCCGTTGGCGCGTCGTGACGGGCGGTCCCAGCTCGGGCAAGACCACCACGGTCAACCTGCTGCGGGGCCGCGGGTACACGACCACAATCGAGCACGCCCGCCACTACATCGACCTGCAACGGATCACCGGGCGCAGCACCGCGGAGGTGCGGGCACGGCAGAGCGAGTTCCAGCGCGCCGTCGTCGACATGCAGATCGAGCAGGAACGCTCCCTCGACCCGCAACAGACCGTGTTCCTGGACCGTGCTCTGCCGGACTCGCTCGCCTACTACCGCTTCCTCGGCCTCGCCCCCGGCACCGCCCTGCTGGGCGCGCTGGCCGGCGCCCGGTACGCGACGGTGTTCCTGCTTGACCTGCTCCCGCTGGCGTCCGACTACGCGCGCACCGAGGACCCCGCCGCGCAGCGGCGCATCCACGACCTGCTCGGGCTGGTGTACCAGGAGCTGGGCTTTCCCGTCGTCACCGTCCCCGCACTCGCCCCCGACGCGCGCGTCGACTTCATCCTCGAACGAGCATCGGCCGGCACTCCAGCCGAGAGGGGCGTGAGCTGATGGGCGCGGGGAGTAGCCGGTACCGGCAGATCGGGGCCGTGCTGCGCCGGCACGGACTCGGCGTCCTGGCCGGCGTGCTGGGCCTGGGCGGCTTGGTGCCGTTCCACCGCGGCGCCCTCGGACACGCCCGGCAGGAGGACCCCTACACGAACCCCGAGCATGTGCGGGTCGCGTTGGAGGAGCTCGGGCCGACGTTCGTGAAACTGGGCCAGATCCTCTCCACCCGGCACGATCTGCTCCCCGCGGCATGGGTCGCCGAGTTCGCCAAACTGCAGGACGACGTCGCCGCGGCACCGTGGGAGGGCATTCGGGACGTGCTCCGTGAAGAGCTCGGCGCCGACCCAGAGCACGTGTTCGCCCAGTTCGACCCGGTGCCGCTGGCGGCGGCGTCCATCGGGCAGGCGTACGCGGCAACTCTTCACGACGGCACCGAGGTCGTCGTGAAGGTGCGCCGGCCCGGCGTGGTCGCGCAGGTGCATGAAGACCTGGACATTCTCCGCAACCTCGCCGACCGCGCCGACCGGCGCTGGGATGCCATCCGGCAGTACGACCTGCCCGGGCTGGTGGAGGAGTTCTCCCGCACGCTGCGTGCCGAGCTGGACTACCTGCAGGAGGCCCGCAACGCCGAACGGTTCGCGCAGGAGTTCGCCCACGCGGCGCGGGTGCGGATTCCCCGCGTGCACGGGGAGACCACGACCTCGCGCGTGCTGACCCTGGAGCGGATGAGCGGGGTGCGGATCGACGACCTGGAGGGCCTGGACGCCGCCGGCATCGACCGGGTCGCACTCGCGCGGCTGGGTGCCGACATCGTGCTCACGATGGTGTTCGACAACCGGTTCTTCCATGCCGACCCCCATCCCGGGAACATGTTCGTGCAGCCCGACGGCGCGCTCGCGCTGATCGACTTCGGGATGGTCGGGGAGCTCACCGAACAGACCACGGACGGCCTCGCCGGCATCGTGCTCGCCTTCACCCGCGACGACCCGGACACCCTCACCACCGCCCTGATAGAACTCTCCCGGACCGCCGACGTCGTCGACCGGGCAGGGCTGCGGCAGGCGATCACCGCGTTCACGGCCCGCTACCGGGGCCGTTCGCTGTCGGAGATCAGCCTCGCAATCATGCTCCAGCAGCTGCTCGGCATCCTGCAGCAGCACCAGCTGCACCTTCCGCAGGAGACGGCGCTGCTGTTCAAAGTGCTGATGATGGCCGAAGGGACCGCGGCGCGGCTGGATCCGGACTTCCAGATGCTCGACGCCCTGCAGCCCTACGCTGAGCAGCTCACCCGCGCCCAGCTGTCCCTGCCGGCTCTGGCCCGGCGATGGGCGCGCGCGGGAGCCGACACCGGGGCACTGCTCACCGAGCTGCCCGCCACCCTGAGCCGGCTCCGGCATCTCCTCGAAGACGGCGGGTTCGAGGTGCACCTGCGCGCGACGGAGCTGGAACCTCTCGTCGGGCGCGCCGAACGCGTCGGCAACCGTGTCGTCGCGGGAATGATCGCCGCCGCGCTGATCAGCGGGATCGGCACCCTCGTCGGCGGGAACACGAAATGGCGCTCCCGGGAAGGCGTCCTGATCGGCGCCGGGACCGGCACGATCGGCGCCCTCGGCAGCTATCTGCTGTGGACGCTGCGGCGCCGCCGACCCCGCCCCTGACCCGCGCACGGCTCAAGAACACCACGAAAGGAGACGAAGATGGACAGGATCAGAGTCGGCGTCAACGGGTACGGAGTGATCGGCAAGAGGGTCGCCGACGCCGTCCACGCCCAACCCGACATGCACCTGGTGGGCGTCGCGGACATCGTCACCGACTGGCGAATACAATCCGCCGTCCCGCGGCTGCCCGTATTCGCCGCCACCCCCGACGCGCACAGCGGCATGGTGGACACCGGCATCCGCCCCGAGGGAACCCTCGACGATCTCCTCGCGCAGAGCGACGTGATCGTCGATACGACCCCCAAGCACGTCGCCGCCGGAAACCTGCCCCGCTACCAGGCGGCGGGAGTAAAGGTGATCGTGCAGGGCGGGGAAGCGCACTCGACCACCGGGCACTCCTTCGTCGCCCAGGCCAACTACGCCACCGCGCTCGGCCGGGACCTGACCCGGGTGGTGTCCTGCAACACCACCAGCATCGTCCGCGTCCTCGGCGCGCTCGAAAACGCCGGGCTGCTGCTGCGCGCCCGCGGGGTTACTGGTAGGGCCGAATGTCGCATGGTGCACTATTCATCCTGGGATTAGTTCAGTCAACACTGTATGATCAGTGCATGCTGACCATTGCTCCACGTCTCGACGTCATGAACCGGCTCGGCCGGGCCATGGCGGACCCGACGCGCTCCCGGATACTGATGACCCTGCTCGACGGCCCCAGCTACCCGGCGGTGCTCTCGCGTGAGCTGGAGCTGACCCGCTCGAACGTCTCGAACCACCTGACCTGCCTGCGCGACTGCGGCATCGTGGTCGCCGAGCCGGAAGGGCGGCAGACGCGCTACGAGATCGCGGACCCGCACCTCGCGGCGGCGCTGACCGCGCTGGTGGACGTGACGCTCGCGGTGGACGAGCACGCGCCCTGCATGGACGCTTCGTGCACGGTGCCGGGCTGCTGCGGGACGGGAGCGGGCGCGTGAGCGCGGCGTGCGGCTGCGAGCACGACGAGCCTGAGACCGCAGTCGGCGAAGAGGCCGAGGAGGCGGAGCGCCCCTGGTGGCGGGACCGCGGGATCATGGTCCCGGTCTTCTCCGGTGTGGCGTTCCTCACCGGTCTGGCGCTGGAGTGGTCCGGGATGGAGATCCCTGCGCTGGTGCTGTTCTGGATCGGCCTGCTGCTGGGCGCGTCGACGTTCACGCCGGGCGCGATCCGGAACCTCTTCAAGGGCAAGCTCGGCATCGGGCTGCTGATGACCATCAGCGCGGTCGGCGCGGTGATCCTCGGCTACGTCGAGGAGGCCGCAGCGCTGGCATTCCTGTACTCGATCGCCGAGGCGCTGGAGGACAAGGCGATGGACCGTGCCCGCGGCGGGCTGCGGGCACTGCTCAAGCTCGTCCCGGAGACCGCCACCATCCGCCGCGACGGCGTCTCGGTCGAGGTCGCCGCGAAGGATCTGGCTGTCGGGCAGCTGATGTTGGTGCGGCCGGGTGAGCGGATCGCGACCGACGGCGTCGTCCGCACGGGACGTTCCAGCCTGGACACGTCCGCGATCACCGGGGAGTCGATCCCGGTCGAGGTCGAACCCGGCGATGCCGTCTCCGCCGGCGCAATCAACACCGCCGGGGCACTGGAGGTCGAAACGACCGCGGCAGGCACCGACAACTCACTGACCACGATCGTCGACCTCGTGGAGAAGGCTCAGGCGGAGAAGGGCGACCGCGCCCGCCTCGCCGACCGCATCGCCCGCCCTCTCGTCCCGGGCGTGCTGATCCTCGCCGCCCTGGTCGCGATCATCGGCTCGCTGCTCGGCGACCCGGAGCTGTGGATCACCCGCGCCCTGGTCGTGCTGGTCGCGGCATCGCCCTGCGCACTGGCGATCTCCGTGCCGCTGACCGTGGTCGCGGCGATCGGCTCGGCGAGCAAGTTCGGCGTGATCATCAAGTCCGGTGCCGCGTTCGAGCGGTTCGGCGTGATCCGCCACGTCGCCGTCGACAAGACCGGCACCCTCACCCGCAACGAGCCCGCCGTCACCGCCGTCCTCACCGTGGACGGTGTGAGCGAGGCGGAGGCGCTGGCATGGGCGGCCGCTCTGGAGCAGCACAGCACCCACCCCCTCGCCGCCGCGATCACCGCCGCAGCGCCGGATGCCCCTGCGGCGGAGGGCGTGACCGAGCAGGCCGGGCACGGCATCGAGGGCGAGCTCGCCGGCGCGCGGATCACCGTCGGCAGCCCGCGCTGGCTCGACGCCGGGACCCTCGGCGACCGGGTCGCGGGGCTGGAGGAGCAGGGCATGACAGTCGTGATCGTCCACCGCGGCGGCGTCCCGGTCGCCGCGATCGGCGTCCGCGACGAGCTGCGCCCCGAGGTCCCTGAAGTGGTCCGCACCCTCGCGACCCAGGGCATCGGGGTGACCATGCTCACCGGCGACAACGCCCGCACCGCCCGCGCCCTCGCTGCGCATGCAGGGATCGATGACGTCCGCGCCGAGCTGCGCCCCGAAGACAAGGCCGCCGCGATCGCAGAGCTCGGTGCGAAGGGGCCGGTCGCGATGATCGGCGACGGCATCAACGACGCCCCTGCGCTGGCCGCCGCGGACATCGGGATCGCGATGGGCGCGACGGGCTCCGACGCCGCGATCGAGTCGGCCGACGTGGCCTTCACCGGTCACGATCTGCGGCTTCTCCCGCGCGCGTTCGCCCATGCCCGTCGGGGGCGGCACATCATCAACCAGAACATCATCCTGTCGCTGCTGATCATCACCGCCCTGCTCCCGCTCGCCCTCTTTGGCGTCCTGGGGCTTGCGGCGGTGGTGCTGGTGCACGAGATCGCCGAGGTGATCGTGATCCTCAACGGCCTGCGCGCCGCGTCGACGCGGAAGGCAAGCACGTGACCGCGCAGGACGTCGCCGCCGCGTGACGGCTTGATCCGGGACCATGCGGATGACCTTTAGATTTCGGGCCGATCGAGGAGCGGGCGAGGCTCCAGTTTCTGATGGGGTGGATCCGCTGTCTGGAGCGCGGTCAGGCGCAGCAGGACAGCATCGACACATCGGTGGTGAAGGCCTTGGCTACGATCCGGATGCCTTCGGCCGTGGTCAGGTACGGGGCCCACGCGTCGGCGACCTCGGTGATGGTCTTGCCGAGGATGTGGACACCTGCGGCGGCGAGTTCGCCGGCGTCCTTGGTGACCGCGGTCAGGCCGAGGATCTCGCCGGTGTCCGCGTTGGCGACCATCTTGATGAACCCGCGGGTGTCCCGGTTCACCAGCGCGCGGGGCACGTACTCCAGTGGCAGGACACGGCAGTCGCAGCGGATCCCGGCCGCGATGACCTCCTTCTCGGTCATCCCGACCGCGCCGACGGCAGGGCTCGTGAATGTGACCCGCGGCATCCGCGTGTAGTCGACCGACGTGCTGGCGTCAGTGAAGGCGTTCTCGGCGACCAACGTGCCGTGCCGGGCTGCGACGTAGACGAACTCGGGGTGCCCGGTGACATCCCCAGCCGCCCAGACGCGAGGGTTGGAGGACTGCAACTGGTCGGTGACCACGACCTCTCCGGCCGCGCCGGTCTTCACTTGCACGGTCTCGAGGTTGAGCCCGTCGGTGACCGGGGCGCGGCCGAGCGCGACGAGGATCTCGTCGGCACGGAACTCCTGCACGCCGCCCGAGACCTCGGCCGCGGCGACGATCTGGCCGGTGCCCGGGTCGCGGGTGACGCGGGTGGGGATGGCGCGGCGGACCACTCGGATGCCCTCGTCGGCGAAGATTTCCTGCAACGCCTTGGAGACTTCCGGCTCCTCCTTCGACGCCAGCCGGGACCTCACCAGCAGAGTCACCTTCGAGCCGAGCCGGGCGAACAACTGTGCCATCTCCAGCGCCACATAGCCCCCGCCGAGCACCAGCAGCGAGTCAGGCACCTCGGACAGCTCCATCGCCGACGTCGAGGTGAGAAAGTCGACGCCGTCCAGCCCCTCGATGGCAGGAGCCCACGGGCGGGAGCCTGTGGCGATGAGGTAGTGGGCGGCCTCGATGGTTTCGACGGTGCCGTCCGCGGCGGTGACCTCGAGGACCGACGCATCCGGCGTGCCGGCGAACGCCGCCTCGCCCTGGCGGACCGGCCAGCCGTAGGCTTCTGCCACGTCGATGTACTTCTCACTCCGCATCGCCTCGACCAGGTCCTGCTTGCCACCCACCAGCCCGTGCATGTCTACCGGGCCAGCGGTGGCGGCGATCCCCGGGAACCGGGAGCCCGCATCCGCGGCCACGTGGCGGGCCTCGGCGGCCGCGAGCAGCGCCTTGGACGGAACGCACCCCGTGTTCACGCACGTGCCGCCCAACGTGCCGCGCTCGATCATCACCACCGACTTTCCCAGTGTGGTGGCGCGGATCGCCGCGGCGAATGCCGCGCCACCCGACCCAATCACGGCCAGATCAAACCTCGATGGCATCCTTATTCCTCCCTGGACATCTTGGAACATCCCGCTGATACACTCATCATGAACCTTCCACCACAGGGGAAGGTCAAGCACGAAATTTGCGACCAGCGAAAAGGGGGGGGCGGGGAATGCGGATCGGAGAGCTCGCCGACGCGGCCGGCACCACGGCGAAGACGTTGCGGTTCTACGAGGACCAGGGGCTCCTGCCGCCGGCCGGGCGCACGCCCAGCGGCTACCGCAACTACACCGCCGAGACCATCGCCCGAATCGACTTCATCCACCGCGGCCAAGCCGCTGGACTCACCCTCGCCCAGATCCAGCAGATCCTCCACATCCGCGACCACGGCCAAGCGCCCTGCAGCCACGTCCGCGACCTCCTCGACGCACGCCTCACCGATATCGACCAGCAGCTCAGGCAGCTCCACGACCTGCGCGACACCCTCGCCGGGCTCCGCGACCAGGCCGAGCACGTCGAGCCCGACACGTGCAGCTCGGATCAGGTCTGCCGCTATCTGTAGCCAAGCCCGGGGGTCTGTCCGATAATTCAGGCAGTCCCACTGGAGGCGCAAGCGTAGCGGGAGGCCATTGGTGCTCAGGTCGAGGTTGAGCGCAGCGCGGGATAGTCGGACCATTCGCCCCCGGAGAGGCGTGCCCAGGCGGCAGCTGATGACGCCGTGATGCCGAGCAGGTCGGACACGATTCGAGGATGCAGTTGTCGGGTGAGGTCCATCAGCGCGGTGACACGAGCGCTGCCGGCGAGGAGTCCTTCTTGACGGAGTCGACGGCTGAGCGGCCCGGGGGTGATCGGTCGGCCCGGGTTCCTGCCCGGGAAGAGCCAAGTGTCGGAGCGGTTGCCGTCGAGCAGCTGGACCATTGCTTCGGCGAGGACTTCGGGCAGCTCGATCGGTTCAGTTCCGACCGTCAGCGTCATGGGGCGCGCGGTCGTATCGACTTGTGCGCGGGTGATCGCTGCGATGCGGGTCAGGTGGAGCCCGTAGAACAGGACGAGCAATCCGCTGACTCGCGTCACGGGATCCATGTCGTCTCGCGTGATGAACGCGCGTGCCATCGTCCACCGATGGTCGGCGGCGTAGTCGCGCCCTTCGAGGCGATGGCTGCGGAACTCGACCCGGAGGCGGCTCAGGCGGTGCCGTCGCAGCCAGGCATCGCGCCATTGAACTGCCTTCTGAGTGAACGCCACGATCGCTAGCCCGCCGGCCGTCGTAATCAGGGGCGCGCCAGCGTGCCCGCGCCTCAGTGGACGGCATGTAGCTGTGGGCCGTCGTCGTCTGGTCCAGTTGCTTGTGGCATTGCTTCCCCCTCAATAGGCCGCTCGGTGTTCGACCCTTGAGATGTCCGTATGGACACGCCCTGGACATTTCACTGCGAAGTGGACATTTCAAGAAAATCCCTACAGAACTCTTGCAAACGCTGCCCGTCAACCTGCGCGCGTCCGATCAGCCCTGGGCTACAGAATCGACCGCTACGCCCTCGGACTCGTCACCAGCATCGTCGCACCCCACCGAATACTCACCGGCCTCGCCGGCCAGGCCATCCGCGCCATCTGAGAGCATCGGTCGATCCGCTCGCTTCTCAGCACTATGGAATCCGGGAAGGCGCCAGCGAGGATTATCGGCTCGAAATGTCCAGATGGACACACCGTGGACATTTCATCTGCGAAATGGACAACTTCGAAAAAAACCTACCCGAAGTCTCCCGGGGCCATGTCGGTGAAGCGCGAGAAATGGCCCTGGAAGGCGACGGTGATCGTGTCGGTGGGGCCGTTGCGGTGCTTGGCGACGATCAGGTCGGCCTCGCCGGCGCGTGGGCTGTCCTTCTCGTAGGCGGCTTCGCGGTGCAGGAGCACAACCATGTCGGCATCCTGCTCGATCGATCCCGACTCACGCAGGTCGGACAGCGCCGGCTTCTTGTCGGCGCGCTGCTCGGGTCCACGGTTCAGCTGCGACAGCGCGATCACGGGCACCTGCAGCTCTTTCGCCAGCAGCTTCAGCGCACGCGAGAACTCCGACACCTCCTGCTGGCGGCTCTCGACCCGCTTGCCCGACGTCATCAGCTGCAGGTAGTCGATCACGACCATCTTCAGCCCGACCCGCTGCTTGAGCCGTCGGCACTTCGCTCGGATCTCGACCAGCGTCATGTTGGGGCTGTCGTCGATGTACAGCGGCGCGTCATTGATCCGGCCGCGCGTCGCCGCGATCGTCGTCCAGTCCCGCGAGTCGAGCGTGCCCTTGCGCATGCTCTGCAGCGGCACGGCGCCCTCGGCGCTCATCAGACGCATCGCGATCTCGCTCTTGCCCATCTCGAGCGAGAAGAAGATCGTCGGCATGTCCGCCTTGATCGCCGCGGCCCGCGCGAAATCGAGAGCCAGGGTCGACTTGCCCATCGCCGGCCGCGCCGCGATGATGATCATCTGCCCGGGGTGCAGGCCGTTGGTCAGCTGGTCCAGCCCGGAGAACCCGGTCGGGATGCCCGTCATCTGCCCGTCGCGACCGCGCGCCGCCTCGATCTCGTCGACCGCGGCATCCACCGCCACCTGCAGCGGCACGTAGTCCTCGGCGCGCTCCGCGCCGGTCACCGAGTAGATCTCGGCCTGGGCGTTGTTCACCAGGTCGAGCGCCTCGCCCTGGCCGTTGTAGCCCATCTGCACGATGCGCGTCCCGGCCTCCACCAGCCGGCGCAGCAGCGCGCGCTCGTTGACGATCGACGCGTAATAGCCGGCGTTCGCTGCCGTCGGAACGATCGAGGTCAGCGTGTGCAGGTAATCGGCACCGCCGGCGCGCTGAAGCTCGCCGGTCTTGATGAGCTCGTCGGTCACGGCGACGACGTCGGTCGGCTCGCCGTGCGAGTACAGCGAGAGGATCGCCTCGAAGATCAGCTCGTGCTTCGGCACGTAGAAGTCGGTGCCGCGCAGCGTCTCGATGACATCGGCGACCGCGTCCTTCGACAGCAACATGCCGCCCAGGGCGCTCTGCTCGGCCAGCAGGTCGTGCGGCGGGGTGCGCTCGGCCCCCCGCTCCTCGCGCGGTCCGCCCAGACGTTCGTCGGAGATATCCGCGATCGACATGCAGCGCCCCTCTTCCCCGGCCCGGGTGCCTCGTTCTCCGGACCACACGCCACGCTAGAGACGGGTTCCGACACCCGCAAACCGGCCTGTGGATAACTCTGTGGACGGGATGCGTGAAACGCCGAGACGCCTGTGTACAGAGGCTGTGGAAACACGCCCGAGATTTGACGGATGCTGACTATTTATGACCTCTTGATCTGCGCTTTTCTCTCCCACATGCTGTGGACGGTGAATGTGGTTGAAGTGCTGCTTGAAGGTTGAACCGGCGGTGGGGGAACTGGGGACAACCATGGGGATGAATGTCGCCTTGTCAAGTCGGAATCGCACGCGCTGCGCGACGGGGGTGGTAGACAGCCGCGCACTGCGGGGGTAGCGTGCGAAATCCGGGCACTCCAGAGCCGATGGCATCATCGGCATCCGACGATCCGTCGCGGGAGGTGAACGTGGACGCCACAGCTCGATCGCACAGCCGCCGTTGGCCGATGCTCGCTGTCACGGGCCTCGGCGTCGCCTTCGCCTGGTTCGACGCGACCAGCGCAGGCGCCGCCACGACGGCGCCTGTGAGCCCATCGGACGCGACGGCGGACGCCGCGACGACAGACGGCGCCGACGGCATCCTGGGCGGCACCCAGCTGGCCCTGCCGCTGACGGCACCTGTCACCGCAGGCGGAAACGCCGTCGCGGTCGTCGGTGACGCCACGACGAGCGCACCCACCACGGGCCCGGTCACCCCGACCGACCCGACGGACCCCACCGACCCCACTGACCCCACTGACCCGACCGACCCCACGGGGCCGACCGATCCGGGTACGCCGGGGGAGCCCGGCAACCCCGGCGTGAGCGGAGGTTCGGGAAACGGCCCGATCGTCGGGACCGCGGCATCCGTCGGTGCCGTCACGGCTCTCGCCGAGACGGGCGGCGCGGTGAGCATCGCGCCACTGGTGGCAGCGCTCCTCACGATCGCGACGGGGGTGATGCTCACCGTCCGGCGCCGCGGCCGCACCGCCTGATCGCACAAACTCCACGGAAAAGCGCGAACTCCGCGCCGGGAAACGATTCCCGGTGCGGAGTTCGCGTGATCTTGCGGAGTTCGCGTCCGCCGACCGCCGCGCGATTACTTCGCGGCAACCACCTGAAGGGTGATCACGGCGGTGAGGTCGTCGCGCAGGCGCACGGTCGCCTCGTGCTCACCGACGGCCTTGATGGGCGCGGTGATGTGGATCTTGCGCTTGTCGAGCTCGCCGAGGCCCGCCGCCTTGACGGCGTCGGCCACGTCGGCGGTCTTGACCGAACCGAACAGGCGGCCTTCCTTGCCGGCCTTGACCGACAGCTTGACCTTGTTCGACTCGAGGGCGTCCTTGAGCGCGACGGCCTCTTCGTGGTCGTGGATCGCGCGCGACTCGCGAGCGGCGCGGATCGACGCCACCTGCTTCTCGCCACCGCGGGTCCAGGCCACAGCGAAGCCCTGGGGGATGAGGTAGTTGCGGGCGTACCCGTTCTTGACCTCGATGACGTCACCGGCGCTTCCGAGCCCGGCAACCTCGTTCGTGAGAATCAGCTTTGCCATGAGGTGCTCCTTAGCGGCCAGCGCCGGCGTAGGGCAGGAGCGCCATTTCACGGGCGTTCTTGATCGCCTTGGCGATCAGACGCTGCTCCTGCACCGAGACACCGGTGATACGGCGGGCGCGGATCTTGCCGCGCTCCGAGATGAACTTGCGAAGCGTCGCGACGTCCTTGTAGTCGATGACGCCGACGCGGATCGCCTTCGCGGGAGCGGCGTTCTTCGCGCCCTTCCGCGGCTTGCGGCGATCGCCGGTAGCCTTTCCAGCCATTGTTTTTCCTTACGAGTGTTGTGAAATCAGAACGGCGTGTCGTCGCCGTAGGAACCGGGAGCGCTCCACGCGTCCGGTGCGGCCGAGCCGGGGGTCGCCCACGGCTCCTCCTGCTGCACCTGCGGGCGTGCCTGCTGGCCGCCGCCGAAGCCGCCACCGGACCCGCCGGAGGATGCCGCACGCGTGACCTGTGCCGTCGCGTAGCGCAGCGAGGGGCCGATCTCGTCGACCTCCAGCTCGATCGCGGTGCGGTTGTTGCCCTCGCGGTCCTGGTAGGAACGCTGCTTCAGACGGCCGGTCGCGATGACCCGCATGCCCTTGGTGAGGGACCCCGCCACGTGCTCGGCGAACTCGCGCCACACCGACGCGCGGAGGAACAGCGCTTCGCCGTCCTTCCACTCGTTGGCCTGACGGTCGAAGTTGCGCGGCGTCGACGCGATCGTGAAGTTCGCGACGGGCAGGCCGTTCTGCGTGTAGCGCAGCTCGGGGTCTGCCGTGAGGTTGCCCACGACGGTGATGACGGTCTCGCCGGCCATCGTCCGTTACGCCTTCGCTGCCTTGCGGGCGGCCTTGGCCTCGGCGCGCTCCTTCTCGGCGGCGACCTGGGCGATCGCCTCCTCGGCGCGCAGGACCTTGGTGCGCATGATCTGCTCGTTCAGCTTCAGCTGACGGTCGAGCTCCTGCGTGGCCTCGCTCGTGGCGGTGAAATTGACGACGGCGTAGATGCCCTCGTTCTTCTTCTGGATCTCGTACGCCAGGCGACGCTTGCCCCAGATGTCGACGTTCTCGATCGTGCCACCGTCACCGGTGATCACCTTGAGGAACCCGTCGAGCTTGGGGGCGACCTGACGCTCGTCGATCTCGGGGTCGAGGATGACCATGAGCTCGTACTGGTGTGAGTGCGTCACTAACCCACCTCCTTCGGACTAGAACGGATGCCGGGCGGTTCCCGGCACCAGGAGGGTTGATGCACGTGTCCGCATGGCACCCGGGTGGGCGCAGACGGACAACCTCCACAGTCTAGCCGATGGCTCGGCTCCGGCCGAATCCCGTAGCGTGGCACGCGACAGAGGAGGCCAGATGAGCATGCCCCCGGCATCCGTTCCCTTCGACGCCCGCCCGCTCACCGAGCCCGCCGACCGGGCCACGGTACGCGCGTATGTGCGGCAGCTGCGGGCGAGCGGACGCGCCCCGCAGCGCAACGTCGTCGGGATCGTTCTGGCGGCGGTCATCGGCGCGGTCTTCCTCGTGATGTTCGGCTCGGTGTTCGCCGGGATCGTGGGGAGCTTCCTCGCGCTGGCCACCTCGGGCGGGATGCCGGGCGGCGGCTTGTTCGCGATCGTCCCGATCGTCATGCTGGTCGTGATCGTCGGGGCGGTCGTCGCCATCATCGTGCGTGTGGTCGGCGCGGGAAGCGGGGAGCGGTGGTGGCGGCTGGATCGGTTCGCCCGGGCGAACGCCATGACGTGGTACCCGGTCGTCTCCGACCCACCCCTGCCCGGCATGATCTTCGGCCTCGGACACGGGCGCGTGGCCGCCGACGTCGTCCGCGGGGAGCGGCCGCGGTTCGTCGAGTTCGGCAACTACACCTACAAGACGGGGTCGGGGAAGAACGAGAGCACCCACCGCTGGGGCTACGTGGCCGTCAAGCTGTCCACGCCGTTGCCGAACATCGTGCTGGATGCCGTCGGCAACAACTCCTTCCTGGGGTCGAACCTGCCGGCATCCCTCGACAAGAGCCAGCGGCTGAGCCTCGAGGGCGACTTCGACCGCTACTTCACCCTCTTCTGCCCACAGGGGTATGAGGCCGACGCGCTGTATCTGTTCACGCCCGACATCATGGCGCGCTTCGTCGACCACGCCGCGGCGCTGGATGCCGAGATCGTCGACGACTGGCTTTTCCTCTACACCCTGCGCGAGGCGTCGACCCTCGATGCGGCGACGTGGGCGTGGCTGTTCTCGGTGGTCGCGGCCCTGCTCGACAAGTTCGCGCAATGGGAGCGGTGGCGCGACGAGCGCCTGGCCGCCCCCGCCTCAGCGCCGGCGGCCATGGCGGCGCCGACGCCGGGAGCACCCGCCCCAGCCGGCGCGACCGCGCTGCCGTTCGCGGCACCCGCCGCGCTCCTGCGCCCACCGCCGGGCGTCGCGCCGCAGGGGCGACGGCTCAAGCGCGGCGTCCCGTGGGGCTTCATCGTGATCTTCGGGGTGATCGTGGTCGTCATGCTGCTCGGCCAGGTCGGCGTGTTCGGCGGGCTGTTGGGCGGGCTCTTCAGCGGCGTGACTCCCTGACCCCCAGCATCCGGGCGAACAAAAGCTGCGCGGCCGAGAGGTCGGATGCCGCGACGTCGGCGATCGACTCCATCAGCGGCAGGATGAGCAGAGTCATCGCGATCGCCACGACCGCATCGGCGAAGGCCTTGACGCGCTCACCCGCATACGTGGGACATCGTCACGCGGCGCGGGCGGCGGGGTCGTCATGCTCAGATGATATGACTCGACTTCCACGCCGCGCGGCGCTCCGCCTGCAGGGCGGGATCGGGCACCGGCAGCGACGCGATGAGCTTGCGGGTGTACGCGTTCTGCGGGTCGCCCAGCACCTTCGCGGTCGGGCCGGTCTCGGCGATCCGGCCGCCCTGCAGCACGACGACGGTGTGCGCCAGCATGTCGACGACGGCGAGGTCATGCGTGATGAACAGCGTCGCGAACCCGAACCGCTCCTGCAGCTGCCCGAACAGCTCGAGCACGCGGGCCTGCACCGAGACGTCCAGGGCGCTCGTCGGCTCGTCGGCGATCAGCAGCTTGGGGTCCAGCGCCAGCCCGCGCGCGAGCGAGGCCCGCTGCCGCTGACCCCCGGACAGCTCGTGCGGGAAGCGGTCGCCGAACGCGGCCGGCAGCTGCACCGCCTCGAGCAGCTCGTCGACCTTGGGCCGGGCGTCGGCGGCGTTGCGGGCGCCGCCGTGGACGATGAGCGGCTCGGCGACGTTCTGCGCGATCGTCAGCAGCGGGTTGAAGCTCGTCGCGGGGTCCTGGAAGACGAACCCCAGATCCTTGCGCCGCGGGCGGAATCGGCGCTCGGTGATCCCGAGCATCTCCGCGCCCAGCACCTGCAGCGACCCGCCGCTGACCGGCGTGAGCCCCGCGATCGCGCGACCGATCGTTGTCTTGCCCGATCCGCTCTCGCCGACGAGGCCCACCACCTCGCCGGGGGAGATCGTGAAGCTCACCGCGTCGACGGCGCGGAAGGTCGGTCGCCCGAGGCGTCCCGGATACTCGATGACGAGCTCGTCGGCGACGACGAGGGGCGCCGCGGATGCCGCGGACTCCGGCAGCCGGCGATCGACGATCTCCAGCCGCGGGACCGCGGCGAGCAGGCGCTGGGTGTACTCGTGCCGGGGGGCGGCGAAGAGCTCACCCGCCGGTGCCGTCTCGACGACCTCGCCGTTCAGCATGACCGCCACGCGATCGGCGAGATCGGCCACGACGCCCATGTTGTGCGTGATGAGGACGATCGCGGTGCCGTCCTCGTCGCGCAGGCGCCGCAGCAGGTCGAGGATCTCCGCCTGCACGGTCACGTCGAGCGCGGTCGTCGGCTCGTCGGCGATGATGACGGTCGGGTTCAGCGCGAGCGCCATCGCGATGACGATGCGCTGCTTCTGGCCGCCGGAGAACTGGTGCGGGTAGTCGTCGACGCGGCGCTCCGGGTCGGGGATGCCGACGCGGCGCAGCATGTCCACGGCGCGCGCCTTCGCCTCCCCCTTCGAGTACTTCCCGTGGGCGCGCAGACCCTCGATGAGCTGCCAGCCGACGGTGAACACCGGGTTGAGCGCCGTCGAGGGCTCCTGGAAGATCATGGCGGCCTTCTCGCCGCGCACGCGCCGCAGCGCATCGCGGTCGAGGCCGACGACGTCGATGCCGTCGAGCACGACGGCTCCCTGTGTGAGCGCCGTCTCGGGCAGTAGCCCTAGGATCGTGCGCGCCGTGACCGTCTTGCCGCTGCCGGACTCGCCGACGATGGCGAGCACCTCGCCCGGGCGGACGTCGAGCGAGACGCCCCGCACGGCGTGGACGTCGCCCCCGTCGGTCGCGAACGTGACGTCGAGGTGCCGGATGTCGACAGCCAGGCGGTCGGTGGATGCCGTCGTCATCACTGCACCTCTCCCATGAACTCCTGCGCGGTCGGCTGGCGGGCCGCGACCGCATCGGCCGGCGTCTGCGCCTTCGCCCGGCGACGGGCGCGCAGGCGCGGATCCGCGAGGTCGTTCAGGCTCTCGCCGATGAGCGTGATGCCGAGGATCGTCAGCACGATCGCGATGCCGGGCGGGATGGAGGTCCACCAGATGCCGGCGGCGACGTCGCTGAGCGCCTTGTTGAGGTCGTACCCCCACTCCGCCGCCGCGGTCGGCTCGATGCCGAACCCGAGGAAGCCGAGCGCGGCGAGAGTGGCGATCGCCTCCGACGCGTTGAGCGTGACGATCAGCGGCAGCGTGCGCGTGGAGTTGCGCAGCACGTGGCGGAACATGATGCGCGGCGTGGACGCGCCAATGACCTTCGCCGATTCGACGAACGCCTCGGACTTCACCCGGATCACTTCGGCTCGGACCACCCGGAAGTACTGCGGGATGAACACGACGGTGATGGATGCCGCCGCCGCGATGATCCCGGACCGCAGGTCCGACTGACCGCGCGAGATCGCGATCGCCACGACGATCGCGAGCAGCAGCGTCGGGAAGGCGTAGATCGCGTCGGCGATGACGACGAGCACGCGGTCGACCCACCCGCCGAGGTAGCCCGAGACGAGCCCCAGCAGGATGCCGATGAACACCGACAGCACGATCGCGACGATGACCACGTACAGCGCGGTCTGGGCACCCCAGATGACGCGGGACAGCACGTCGTACCCGCCGACCGTGGTTCCCAGCAGGTGAGCGGAGCTCGGCGGCTGCTGCGCACCGAAGTTGCCGTCGGGTCCGGAGAGCTGACTGTAGCTGTAGGGCGCGATCCACGGCGCGAGCAGCGCGCACAGCAGGAAGATCGCGGTGAGCACGAGGCCGGCCACCAGCATCCCCCGCTGCAGGCCGACGCTCTGGCGCAGCTGGTGGACGACGGGGAGGCGGTCGAGGACGCGACGCTTCGCCATGTCAGTACCTCACTCGCGGGTCGATGAACGCCGCGAGGATGTCGACGACGAAGTTGGTGAGTGCGACGATGATCGCGATCATCGCGACGATGCCCTGGACCGCGACGAAGTCGCGCGCGGACAGGTAGGCGGCCAGCTGGAAGCCGAGGCCCTTCCACTCGAAGGTCGTCTCGGTCAGCACCGCGCCGCCGAGCATGAGCGCGATCTGCAGGCCGATGACGGTGATGATCGGGATGAGCGCCGGGCGGTAGGCGTGGGTGCGGACCAGGCGCCCCTCGCCGACGCCGCGGGAGCGGGCGGCGTCGATGTAGGGCATGTTGTAGGTGCCGATGACGTTCGTCCGCACGAGGCGCAGGAAGATGCCGGCCGTCAGCAGGCCGAGCGTGAGCGCCGGGAGCACGGCGTGCAGCAGCACGTCCTGCACGTAGGCGGGGTTTCCCGTCGCAATCGCGTCGATGAGGTAGATGCCGGTGCCGCCGTCACGCCCGATGGCGAGCTCCGTGCGCACGTTCGCGCGCCCCGAGATGGGCAGCCAGCCGAGCCAGACCCCGAAGACGAGCTTGGCGACCATGCCGGCGAAGAACACCGGGGTGGCGTAGAAGAGGATCGCGCTCACGCGCAGCAGAGCGTCGGGCCAGCGATCGCGCAGCGCCGCCGCGACCAGTCCCAGCGGGATGCCGACGATGAAGGCGACCACGAGCGCGTAGACCACGAGCTCGAGCGTCGCGGTGCCGTAGGTGGCGATCACCTGCACGACCGGCTGGTTGTCGGTGAGGGTCGTGCCGAAGTTGAGGGTGAACACCTGGCCGAGGTACTCGATGTACTGGATCCAGATGGGCCGGTCGTAGCCGGCCTCGTGGATGCGCTCGGCGAGCTGGTCGGCCGGGAGCCGGCCGCCGAGGGCCGCCGTGATCGGATCGCCGGTGAGACGGATCAGGAAGAACACGAGCGTCACGAGGATCAGCACGGTGGGGAAGATCAGGAGGAACCGGATCAGGATGTAGCGGCCCAGCGTGGAGCCACCGCCTCGGGTTCGCGGCACCTGCAGCGCTGCGGGCGGGTCTGCGACGTCGGTCGTCATGGATGTCTACCTTACGGAGAAAGGCGTTTCGTCTCGCTGCGCTCGCTCGACGACCGGGGCCGAAACCCCGGTCGTTGAGCGTGGAGCGCAACGGCGAGACGAAACGCCGTGAGCCGCGATTACTTGGTGATGGGTGCGAAGCGCAGCTTGAACGACGCGTCGAGGGTGACGCCGGAGACGTCAGCGCCGGTCACCGCGACCTGGGCACCCTGCAGCAGCGGCACCGTGGACAGGTCGTGCGCGACGAGATCCTGGATCTTCTCGATGTCCGCCGTGCGCGTGGCAGCATCCGGCTCCACCGCCTGCTTCAGGATCAGGTCGTTCACCTCGGGGTTGTCGTAGTGGTTGCCGAGGAAGTTGTCCTTCAGGAAGAACGGCGTCAGGTAGTTGTCGGCGTCGGAGTAGTCCGGGAACCAGCCGAGCTGGTAGGCCGGGTACACGTCGGCGGTGCGGTCCTTCGAGTACTGCACCCACTCGGTCGACTGCAGGTTGACCGTGAACAGGCCGTCGGCCTCGAGCTGCTGCTTGACCAGCGCGTACTCGTCACCGGACGAGGGACCGTAGTGGTCGGGGCTGTACTGCAGGTTCAGCTCGACGGGAACGGTGACACCGGCCGCCTCGAGGGTCGCCTTGGCCTTGGCCGCGTCGGGGCCGCCGTCACCGTCGCCGTACAGGTCCTTCAGCGCCTCGGTCGCTCCCGTGAAGCCCTCGGGAACGTAGGAGTACAGCGGGGTGTAGGTGCCCTTGTAGACCTGGGTCGAGATGGTCTCGCGGTCGACGAGGTCGGCCACGGCCTGACGGACGGCGAGCGCCTTGGCGGCGTCGGCGTCGGCAGTGGTCGCGCCGTACGGCTGCGTGTTGAAGTTGAAGACGATGTAGCGGATCTCGCCGCCGGGGCCGTCGACGACCTTCACCTTGTCGTTGCCGCTGAGGTCGTCCACATCGGTGGCCGAGAGGCTGCGGTACGCCACGTCGACGTCGCCCTCCTGCACGGCGAGCTTCAGGTTCGACGACTCGGCGAAGTAGCTGAGGATGACGCCGGAGTTGACCGGGGCGTCCAGCAGACCCTTGTAGTTCTTGTTGGGCGTGAACTCGACGGTCTTGTTGAAGTCCCACGAGGTGATCGAGTACGGGCCGCCGAACGCATCGGCATCCACGATCTCCTGGTCGGGCGTGACGGCGTCGGCAGAGAAGACCTCTTCGTCGACGATGGCGCCGGGGAAGGAGGTCAGGATGAAGGGGAAGACCTAGTCGTTGGCCTTCTTGAGCTTGAAGACGACGGTGGTGTCGTCGGGGGTCTCCACGCTGTCGAGGTTGTAGAGCAGGCTCGACGCGCCGTTCGGGTCGGCGATCTTGATGTTGCGGTCGAACGAGAACTTCACGTCCGAGCTGGTGAGGTCGTGGCCGTTGGACCACTTCAGGCCCTCGGGAAGGGTCACCGTGTACTCCGTCGGCGAGGTGAACTCGGCCGACTCGGCGAGGTCGGGAACGACCTCGGTGGAGTTGTAGTCGGTGTTGACCAGGTACGGGAAGACCTGGGTCTGGACCGCGAGCGAGCCGTTGTCGTACGAGCCGGCCGGGTCGAGGGTGGTGACCTTGTCGGTGGTGCCGACGACGATCGGGTCGCCCGACGCGGCGCCGTCGGTGGAGCCGCCGGTCGATCCGCCGGCGCAGCCGGCCAGGAGAAGGGCCGACGCGCCAAACGCGGCGACCGCGAGGCCGACGCGGCCCCGGGGAGTGGAATGCAGTGCCATGGAGTTACCTCTGCTGTGTGAATGCCGGCCCCGTCGGGAAGGCGGGGCCCGGTTAGCCATCTTTCACCCGGCTTCAGCGGATTGACACCTGATCGCGGTTTTTGTGACGAGAACGAAACCGTGCGTCGTGCGCTCAGGCCCCGGGTTTCAGCCCGAAGGCCGTCAGTTCGGCGTCGTCGAGCATGCGGGAGCGGATGATGAAGCGGTTGCCGGTGGGGCCCTCGACGCTGAATCCGGCGCCGCGCCCGGGCACGACGTCGATCGTGAGGTGGGTGTACTTCCAGTACTCGAACTGGGCCTCCGAGATCCACACGTGGATGGGGTCGTCGAGGCCGACCTCGAGCTCGCCGAGGTGCACGTCCGACGGGCCGGTGAGGAACATTCCGACGGGGAAGCACATCGGGGCGCTCCCGTCGCAGCATCCGCCGGACTGATGGAACATGAGCTTTCCGTGCTGCGCCGTCAACTGCCGCAGCAGGGCCGCCGCGGCATCCGTCACGGCGACCCTGCTGGTGGGGGAGGTCATCTCAGTCCTTCGACAAGCTCAGGAACCGTCTTCGACACGCTCAGAAGAAGCCCATCGCGCCTTCGGCGTAGGACACGAGCAGGTTCTTGGTCTGCTGGTAGTGGTCGAGCATCTTGAGGTGATTCTCGCGACCGATGCCGGACTGCTTGTACCCGCCGAACGCGGCATGCGCCGGGTACTGGTGGTAGGTGTTCGTCCACACGCGACCGGCCTCGATGCTGCGCCCGGCCCGGTACATGGTGTCGGCCGATCGGCTCCACACGCCTGCGCCCAGACCGTAGAGCGTGTCGTTGGCGGTGTGGATGGCGTCGTCGAAGCCGTCGAAGCTCGTGACCGAGACGACGGGGCCGAAGATCTCCTCCTGGAAGATGCGCATCGAGTTCTGCCCCTCGAAGACCGTCGGTGCGACGTAGTAGCCACCGCTGAGCTCGCCGCCGAGGTCCACCCGCTCCCCGCCGGCGAGCAGCTTCGCGCCCTCGGCCTTGCCGATCTCGATGTAGCTGAGGATCTTCTCCAGCTGGTCGTTCGACGCCTGCGCGCCGATCATGGTGGCGGGATCGAGGGGGTTTCCCTGGATGATCTTGCCGACGCGCTCCAGCCCGTCGCCGAGGAACTGGTCGTAGATCGAGCGCTGGATGAGCGCGCGGCTCGGGCAGGTGCAGACCTCACCTTGATTGAGGGCGAAGAAGCTGAAGCCCTCCAGCGCCTTGTCGTAGTAGGCATCCCGCTCGCGCGCGACGTCCTCGAAGAAGACGTTCGCGCTCTTGCCGCCGAGTTCGAGCGTGACGGGGATGAGGTTCTGCGACGCGTACTGCATGATCAGGCGCCCCGTCGTCGTCTCACCCGTGAACGCGACCTTGCGGATGCGCTTGTGCTGCGCGAGGGGAGCCCCCGCCTCGATCCCGAACCCGTTCACGATGTTCACGACGCCCGCCGGCAGCAGGTCGCCGATGATCTCGAACAGGAACAGGATGGATGCCGGGGTTTGCTCGGCCGGCTTCAGCACGACGCAGTTGCCTGCCGCGAGCGCGGGGGCGAGCTTCCACGTCGCCATGAGCAGCGGGAAGTTCCACGGGATGATCTGGCCGACGACGCCCAGCGGCTCGTGGAAGTGATACGCGACCGTGTCTTCGTCGATCTGGCTGAGCGTGCCCTCCTGGGCGCGCAGCACGCCGGCGAAGTAGCGGAAGTGGTCGATCGCGAGCGGAATGTCCGCGGCGAGCGTCTCGCGGATGGGCTTGCCGTTCTCCCACGTCTCGGCGACCGCGATCTTCTCGAGGTTCTGCTCCATGCGGTCGGCGATCTTGTTGAGGATCACGCTGCGCTCGGCGGGGGTCGTCCGCTTCCACGACTCGAACGCCTTCCATGCGACGTCGACGGCGCGGTCGATGTCTTCCGCGGTACCGCGGCCGACCTCGGTGAACGGCTTGCCGGTGACGGGCGTGATGTTCTCGAAGTACTGGCCCTTCACGGGTTCGACGAACTCGCCGCCGATGTAGTGGCCGTACCGCGGACGGTATTCGGCGATGGCTCCGCGCTGGCCCGGAGCGGCGTAGACGCTCGAGACGCCCTCTTCGACGATGGTCATGATGTCTCCTTCGACGCATGAACTCGCGGCATCCGTTGCCGCGTTCGGATGCCGCCGAAGCTACGCCCCGCGACGTTGCATTCCGTTGCAGGGCGCCAAGACCGGGTCCCCGGCCGGGCCGGGACGGTTACAGGTGGCTGTCGACGGCGGCGGTGAGCGCGGTGAACCGCGGATTCGCGGCCAGGTCGTCGAGCAGCACGGCGCGACCGTCGGGTCCGGCCAGCGGGATCTGCCAGTTCGGGTACTCGCGGTCGGTCCCGGGCTGGTTCTGCGCCCGGCGCTCCCCGACGGCATCCACGAGCGCGACCCCGATGAGTTGAGCGGGGGATGCCGTGATCAGCACATTCAGCGCCTCGATGATCTCCTGCTCACCAGCGTCCTCCGACAGCAGGCCCCGGTCGCGCAGCAGCGCCAGCATGGCGGCGCGCTCGGCATCCGCCTCGGCCAGCTCCTGCTCGACGGGCCGGGTCAGCAGCCCGAGCCGCGCGCGCAGCGCGACGTGCTCGTCGGCGAGATAGCCCGCCGTCGGCGGCAGGTCGTGGGTGTTGACGGTCGCGAGCAGCGACGCCCGGTAGTGCTCCGGCGGACGGAAGCCCTCACCCTCGCGCTCGAACCACAGCACGCTCGTGCCGAGGATGCCGCGTGCCGACAGGTAG
Organism: Microbacterium aurum; assembly: GCF_016907815.1. NCBI lineage: Bacteria > Bacillati > Actinomycetota > Actinomycetes > Micrococcales > Microbacteriaceae > Microbacterium > Microbacterium aurum. The sequence continues at coordinate 463,320 of NZ_JAFBCQ010000001.1, read as the reverse complement.
TCGCGCACCCACGGCTCGACGTTGCCGAGGTCCTCCCCGATGAGCACGGCCCCGGCGCGGTGCGCCTCGAGCATGAGCACGCCGATCATCGCCTCGTGGTCGTAGCGCACGTACGTGCCGGCGGCGGGGCTGAGTCCTGCCGGGATCCACCACAGCCGGAACAGCCCGATCACGTGGTCGATCCGCAGCGCGCCGGCGTGTCGGAGGAGCGTCCGGATCATGTCGCGCAGCGGCGCGTAGCCCGCCTCGGCGAGCGCACCGGGCAGCCACGGCGGCTGGTTCCACGTCTGCCCCTGCTGGTTGTACATGTCCGGCGGCGCGCCGACGGCCATGCCGGGCGCGTACATGCGTCGCAGCGACCAGGCGTCGGAGCCCCTCTGGTGCACACCGACGGCGAGGTCGTGCATGATGCCGATCGCCATGCCAGAGGCCTTCGCCGCCGCCTGCGCGTCTTCGACCTGCTGGTCGGCGATCCACTGCAGCCACACGTGGAACCGGACCCGCGGCGCCAGCCGCTCGCGCAGGTCGGCGACGAGCGGCGAGTCGATGTCCCACGCCTCGTCGGGGCGCGGAGCGCCGGCGTAGTACTCCTCGAGGGCGCACCACAGTGCGAAATCCTGCAGCGGCTGGCCCTCGCGCGCGGTGAACGCGTCGAGCTCGGCGGCACGGCCGGGTGAGAGCGGCACGGCGAAGATCGTCTCCAGCGCGCGGCGCTTCGCGGCCCAGACGGCGTCGCGGTCGATGTGCGCGGCATCGGTGTCGGTCGCGGCGACCGGACCGCGCGCGGCATCGACGGCGGCGCGCCCGGCGGCATCCAGGTACGACGCCTCACGGATGTCATCGGGGCGCACGTACAGCGGCGCGAGGAACCGGCGTGTAGCGGGCAGGTAGGGCGAGGGCTCGATGGGAGGGGTGACCTCGGCGGCGTGGATCGGGTTGATCAGCAGGAAGTCCGCCCCCCGGGAGCCGGCGATCGCGGCGAGGTCGGCGAGGTCGGCGAAGTCGCCCATGCCCCACGAGGCCCGCGAGCGCACCGAGTACAGCTGCGCCATGAGTCCCCAGCCGCGGCTGCGGCCGGGCCGGGTCGGCGGTGCCGGCATCCGCTCGGGGGTGATCACGAGGGGCGCGGATGCCGCGCGACCGGGATCGCCTCCGCCGATCGGCCGCTCGTACGCGTGCACGGAGTGCCAGCCGAGCGGGAGGTCGGACGGGATCGGCACCTCGACCCGCCAGCGTCGCTGCCCGTCGACGTCGCGCGCCGTCGGCTGCTGATCGGGCACGGGGAGGGCGCGGGTCGTGCCGTCCTCGAGGACCGCCGTGACCACCACGTCGTATCCGTCCGCGACGTGCACGGGCAGGGCGCGCGCGCCGGGCCGCGACACGAACGACGGCGGCAGCAGGTCGCGCCACGGCCGGTCGTCGGCGTCGCGCAGGGCCGCGGTGACCGCGGCATCCGTCGTCGCATCGACGCCCATCGCGTGCAGGATCGCGCGGAGCGTGGATGCCGGGACACTCACCCGATCCCCGAAGAACGACCAGTATTCGGTCGCGATGCCGTGCGACTCGGCGAGGCGGACGAGGTCCGGCGTGGGCAGGTCGTCGGTCATCAGGATCCCTCCGTCACGGCCCATCCTGCCAGGGTGCCCGCCTCGAGACGGCACATTCGCGGCGAGACGGCGCGCGACGGGTGCCGTCTCGTCGCAGATGCGCCGTCTCGTCGCGGGCGCACCAGCCGGCGAGGCGCTCCAGGCGGGTGACGAGCCCGGCGCGCCGCGGCGAGCGGGCCGGGAGCATCTCGAGGGCGAGGCGCAGGACATCCGCGTCGTCCGCGCCGTCGTCGGTGTCGGCGTACGCCAGCAGCACGTCGACCGAGGCCTCGGCCAGCAGGGCTTCGCGCAGCGCGATCCGCACCGAGTCGCGGAACTCCTCCACCCCCGGCGCCGTCGAGTCCGGGAGCACGCGGCCGCGGTACGCGGCGAGCGCGACGCGGTGGGCGCCCCGGCCCAGCAGCGAGAGCACCTGGTGCGCGTCGGTGTCGAGCTCGGCGGGCAGCCGGTAGGGCCGCGACGCCGGCACCAGCTGCGGCGCGCGGCGCTCCAGAGCCTTCCGCAGCCGCACCATCTCGGGCCGGAGCGTCCCCTCGCCGGCATCCGGCCCGTAGACGAGCTCGGAGAGACGCTCGGCCGACAGGCCCTGCCGGTGCACCGCCAGCATGAGGAGGATCTCGGCGTGCCGGCCCGACAGCTCGGCGACCGCCTCGCCGCCGGGGCCCGACACCTCGAGTAGTCCGCGGTCGCGGCCGAGCACCCGCAGCGTCGCCGACGCGTTCGCGGGGACGGATGCCGCGGCGCGCGCCCGCGACCGCACCGGCGCCGCGGCCCGGGCCCGCAGCCGCGCGACGAGCAGCTCGCCCTCCACCGCCCGGGCCGTGGCGTCGACCAGCAGCTGCGCCTGCGGCGTCGCCGCCTCGGCACCGCCGGTCACGTCGATGACGCCCAGCACCCGGCGCGTCTCAGGATCGTGGACCGGCGCCGCCGTGCACGACCAGGGCGCGACGAGCCGGTTGAAGTGCTCCGCGCCGTGGATCTGCACCGAGCGATCGAGCGTCAGCGCCGTCCCGGGGGCGGAGGTTCCCACCGCCTGCTCCGACCAGTTCGCGCCCGCGACGAAGCCCATGTCGCTGGTGAGCCGGCGGATGCCGCGGTCGCCCTCGACCCACAGCAGGCGCCCGGCGGCGTCGCCGACCGCGACGACAACCCCGGCATCCGACTCGGGGAGCAGCAGCGCGCGGATCATGTCCATCGCGCCGGCCAGCGGGTGGGCGCTGCGGTAGGCCTCCAGCTCCGCGTCGGTGAGTTCCAGCGGCGGCAGCGCCTCGGCGCCCACGAGGCTCGCGAGCGACCGGCGCCACGAATCCTGCACGAGGGGGCGGATGTGCTGCAGCCGGGGATCATCGGCGTTGCCGCCGACGAGCTCTTCGTGCGCGCGCTCGATCAGCAGGCGTGAGGTCTCCGCAGAGACCTCACGGTGCGCGGACCACGACGACGGCACGGCGACTCCGTTCGACGATGACGGGAGTGCACTCAGTCTAGGTTCAGCCGCGGGCGCTCCACCAGGCACGCAGACGCTGCTCGGCGGCATCCGGTCCGATGACGCCCTCGTCGAGGCGCAGATCCAGCAGGAACCGGTACGCCTCGCCGACCTCCCGGCCGGGCGCGATCCCGAGGATCTCCTGAATCCGGTTGCCGTCGATCTCCGGGCGGATGCTGTCGAGCTCCTCCTGCGCGGCCAGTTCGGCGATGCGCCGCTCGATGTCGTCGTACGCGCGCCGCAGCCGCGCCGCCTTCTTGGCGTTGCGGGTCGTGACGTCGGCGCGGGTGAGGATGTGCAGCCGCTCCAGCTGATCGCCGGCATCGCGCACGTACCGGCGCACCGCCGCGTCGGTCCACGCCCCCTCGGCGTACCCGAAAAACCGCAGGTGCTGCTCGATGAGCTGGGTGACGGCGGCGATCGTGTCGGAATCGAACCGCAGCGCCTGCAGGCGCTTGCGGGCCAGCCGCGCGCCCTTGACGTCGTGGTGGTGGAAGCTGACCCCGCCGCCGGGCTCGAGCTTGCGGGTCGCGGGCTTGCCGATGTCGTGCAGCAGCGCGGCCAGGCGCAGCGTCACATCGGGCGCGGCACCGGGGTGACGCTCGTGCTCCAGATCGATCGCCTGCTGCAGCACCGTCAGGGAGTGCTCGTACACGTCCTTGTGGTGATGGTGCTCGTCGACCTCGAGCCGCAGCGCCGGCACCTCGGGCAGGAACTCGGCCATGAGGCCGGTGTCGACGAGGATGCGGATGCCGGGCACCGGATCGTCGGTCGCGAGGAGCTTCACGAGTTCGGCCTGCACGCGCTCGGGGCTCACGATCCCGATCGTGGCGCGCAGCCGCGCGATCGCGTCGAGGGTGTCGGCGGCGACCGTGAAGCCGAGCTGGCTCGCGAAGCGGGCGGCCCGCAGCATCCGGAGCGGATCGTCGCCGAAGCTGACTTCGGGGTCCCCGGGGGTGCGCAGGACGCCGGCGACGAGGTCCTCCACGCCACCGGTGGGGTCCACGAGCGCGGGCACCGGAAGGCGCAGCGCCATCGCGCCGACCGTGAAGTCGCGCCGGGTGAGGTCGTCCTCGAGGCGGTCGCCGAACGCGACGGTCGGCTTGCGGGTGACGCCGTCGTAGCTGTCGGCCCGGTACGTCGTGATCTCGACCTGCTCGGAGGTGCCGGCGGGACCGGGGATCTTGGCCCCGATCGTGCCGAAGGCGCGGCCGATGTCCCACGTCGCGGTCGCGAGCGGCTTCACGATCCGCAGGATGTCGTCGGGCCGCGCGTTCGTCGTCAGGTCGAGGTCGTTGGTGGTCCGACCGAGCAGCGCGTCGCGCACCGGACCCCCGACGACGGCGAGCTCGAAACCAGCCTCGGCGAACGCCGCACCGAGGCGCGCCATGATGGGCGAGGTCGCGAGCGCGCCCAGGCGGTCCAGTCCCTCGGCCATGTTGAGCATGGCCTCCAGCCTACCGAGGCGATGTCGTCAGGCGAGGCGCAGGAACCCGGTGAACACGAGCTCCCGCACGCGCGGCAGCAGGTCGGCGCGGAGGGCCGCGGCATCCACCTCGAGCAGGTCCGCGATCGCGTCGATCAGCTGACCCGCGGTCAGTTCGCCGTCCGATGCGCCCACGAGCGCGGCGAGCGCCGGGTCGACCTCGAGCGTGCGGGCGAGGCCGCCCCCCTGACGCAGCTCGATGACGCTCGGCGCCTCGGCCCCCGGCAGGTGGTGCCGGGCTTCGGTGACATCGGTGGCGACCACCGGGCGGGTCGCGGCCAGTGCGTCGTCGTCGAGGGCGGCGAGCGCGTCGAAGGCCGCGAGGGCCTGCCCGAGGTGGGCGCCGAGTCCGTCACCGAGCGGCTGCGTGACCCGTTCGTAGCGCGCCAGGCGCGGGGCGCCGGATGCCGGGCGGCGCAGCAGCAGGTACCCGAATCCGATCCCGGTGACGCCGCGCGCGGCGAAGTCGGCGAGCCACGCACCGACGAGGTCGGCGTAGCCGGGTGTGCCCGGTGTCCCTCGTGTGCCCGGCGCGGTGCCGCCGTCGCGCACCCACAGTTCCGCGTAGGCGAGCGGGTCGAGCTGCTCGCGCTCGATGACCCACGCCTCCAGCGGCACCTCCGACGCCGCGACCCACTCCCGCACCCGGTCCAGGCCGTCGGCCCCGGCGCGGTACTCCCAGTTGCCGAGCAGCTGGGCGGTGCCGCCGGGAGCGAGGACGGCACCGACGCCCGACACGAACGCCGCGACGAGATCGTCGCCGGCGAACCCGGCGTCGCGGTACTCGTATTCCGGCACGCCCGCGACGCGCGGCGTGATGACGAACGGCGGGTTGGAGACGACGCGGTCGAACCTCTCGCCGGCGACGGGCTCGAACAGGCTCCCGTGCCGGGTCTGGATGCCGTCGACGCCGTTCAGCACGGCGTTCAGTCGGGTGAAGGCGAGCGCCCGCTCGGAGACGTCGGTCGCGACGACGGATGCCGCGGCGCGGCGCGCCCGCAGCGCCTGGATGCCGCACCCGGTGCCGACGTCCAGCACGCGCTCCACCGGTGTCGTCAGCTGCAGTCCCGCGAGGGTGAGGGACGCGCCGCCGACCCCCAGCACATGACCGGTGGGAAGAGGGCCGCCGAGGGCCGCCTCGTCGAGGTCACTCGCGATCCACCACTCGCCGGCACCGTCGGTGTCGCCGGTTCCCCCGGTTCCGCCGTAGTCCTGCGGGCGAAGGAGGGCCTGCGGCACCACCTCGTCGCCGTCGATGCGCGCGAGCGCCAGGCGCTCGAGGCCCGCGGCACCCACCCGCGGCAGCGCCGCATCGACGGCGTCGCGCGCGGTGCCGACCCCGAGGAAGAGCAGCCGCGCAAGCGTCGCCGCGGCGTCGGTGCGTCCGGCGAGTGCGGTCAGCGCCGGGCCGTGCAGACCGTGGCCCACCGCGGTGTCGGCCAGCGCCCCCCAGGCGTCCCGCACGGCGTCGGCGGTGTAGCCGGCGTCGCGGAGATCGGCACTCAGGTCGGCGATGAGCGCGGCGTCGGGGCCTCGGTCGAAGGCGAAATCGGCATCCACGGCATCCCATCTTCCTGCAGTCTTCGGCCATTCACCGGGCCCGCACAGGGCGCTCACCCTAGAATCGCACCTGATCGTGCGGTCAGGGATCGCACAGGAGCCGATTCCCGTCATGACCTTGATCTCGCCTGCCGCCGCGCCCCGTGGGTCGCGAGGCCCCCGTCGCCGCGCGGTGCGTCGACCGCTCCCGCGTCTGCGGGCGGGCCTCGCCGCGCTCGTCGCCGCGGCGGCGCTGGTGTTCGCGGCGGTGCCGGCGGCCGTCCCGGCGGCGGCCGTCGTCCCGGCGGCGACGGAGGCACCCTCCGACGCGCTGCAGATCGCCGTCGCGGCAGGCGGGAACGGCGTCGTCACGGCCGAGCCGCTGACGGTGACGGTGACCGTCACGAACTCCGCGGATTCGGCCGCCACGGCGGCGGACGTCGTCGTCGCGGTGTCCCGCACCGCGCTGACCACCGACGCGGCCGTGAAGAGCTGGCTCGCCGATCCGTCGAGTGAGGGTGCCCTGGGCGCCCCGGCGGCGGATGTCGAGATCGCGCGCGAGGCCGTCCCCGGCATCGCCGCGCACGCGAGCCGGACCCTGACCGTGACGGTGGACCCCGCCGCCGCCGGCCTGACCGAACTGGCTCCGGGCGTGTACCCGCTCGCCGCGACGTACGCCACCGGATCGGATCCCGCCGTCGCGGCCGGCGTCATCGTGGTGCCGGATGCCGCCGCGGACCCCTCCGGTCCGATCGGCGTCATCGTCCCCATCACCGCCCCCGCCCTGACGGCGGGATTGCTCACCGCCGAACAGCTCGCCGAGCTGACGGCACCCGGCGGTGCGCTGCGGGACCAGCTGGATGCGGTCACCGGGACCGCGGCGATCCTCGCGGTCGATCCCGCGATCCCCGCCGCCATCCGCGTGCTCGGCAGCTCGGCGCCCGCCACCGCACAGCAGTGGCTCGCCGACCTGCTCGCGCTGCCGAACTCGCGGTTCGCGCTGCAGTTCGGCGACGCCGACCTCGCCACCCAGATCGCGGCCGGCGTCGGCGCGCCGCTGACGGTGTCCACGCTCGCGCCGTACATGTCGGCGGACGATTTCGCCGCGCCGGCCACGCCCACCCCGGCCACACCGCCGGCGTCGACGCCCACCCCGGCGCCCGAGCCCGGGACCCTGCCGACGCTGGCCGCGCTGCTCGACATCGGCGAGGCCCGCTCCGCGGTGTACTGGCCGGCCACCGGCACTGCCGGCTCCGGCGTGGTCGCGGCGCTGCGCGATCGCGGCGTCGATGAGGTCGCCGCCGTCACCCTGGTCCCCTCCGACGAGGTCTCCGGCGCCGCGGGCGCCGGCAGCGCCACCGCGGCGTGGGCGCAGAGCGACGGCGCGGGCGTGCTGGTGTACGACGCGGAGATCTCCGCGGCCCTGCACGAGGCCTCGGCGGCGCCGGGGTCGGTGACGCAGGCGGCGGCACTGGCCGCGGCATCGGCCTATGCCCACCTCGCCACGTCCGGAACGGACCGCACCGCACCGCTCCTCGTCACCGTCGATCGCGCCGCGACGCGCACGGGCGAGGCCCTCCGCACCGCGCTGACGGCGGCATCCTCCCTCGCCGGGCGCACCGCGGTCGACCTCGACACGCTCGTGTCGGGCACCCCCGCCGCCGTCACGCTCGCGGCGGACGCCGAGCCCGACGCCGATCGCGTCGCCGCGCTGACCGACTTCCTGCAGGGCGAGGGCGACCTGGCCTCGTTCGCGACGATCCTCGCCGATCCCACCGTGCTGACGGCACCGGAGCGCGCCACCGTCCTGCAGCTGCTCGGCAACGCGTGGCGCGAGGCGCCGGTCGCGTTCGCCGACGCCGTGACGCAGCACCAGGCCGCGACGGCGACGACACTCGACGCCGTGGGCATCGTGCCGGTCAGCGACATCACGCTGCTCGCGACCGCCGCACCGCTGACGTTCACGGTGCGCAACGACCTGGCCTGGCCGGTGTCGCTCGTGCTCATCACGACGCCGGGCGACCCGCGACTGCGCGTGCAGAACTCGACGCCCATCGAGGCCGGCGCCGCGCAGAATACGCGCGTGAAGGTGCCGGTCGAGGCGCGGGTCGGCAGCGGCGAGTCCACGCTCACGCTGCAGCTGCGCAGTCCCACGATGATCGCGATCGGTCCGTCGGTGCCCGTCGCCGTCGCCGTCCGCGCTGAGTGGGAGTCGGTCGGGATCGTCGTCATGGTGACGCTCGTCGCGGCGATGCTCGTCGCCGGCGTCGTGCGCACCGTGCTGCGCCTCCGGCGTCGCGCCGCGGCAGAGCGGACGCAGGAGCCCGAGCGGACGCAGGATCCAGAGGGGACGGATGCCGATGGCTAGCCACGCCCGCGCGAGCGCCATCATCGGGGCGGGCACCCTCGTGTCCCGGCTCACCGGACTCGTCCGCTCGATGGTGCTGATCTCCGTCGTCGGCCTCACCACCAGCGAGGTGGCGGACGCGTTCGCGACCGCCAATGCGCTGCCGACGAACATCTACGAACTGGTCGCGGCCGGCGTCATCACCGGCATCATCGTGCCGCAGATCGTCGCCGCCACCCGACACCGTGACGGCGGCAGCGGCTACGTCTCCAAGCTCCTCACGCTCGGCACGGTGCTCATGGTCGCCGTGACCGTCATCGTCCTGGCGCTCGCGCCCGCCCTCATCTGGATCTACACGCCCGGGTACACCCCGCAACAGCGGGCGCTCACCCTCGCTCTCGCGTACTGGTGTTTGCCGCAGCTGCTGTTCTACGGGCTCTACGCGCTCGTCGGCGAGGTGCTGAACGCCCGTCGCGTGTTCGGGCCCTACAGCTGGGCGCCGACCGTCAACAACCTCGTGTCGATCGTCGGGTTCCTCGTGTTCCTCGCGATGTTCGGCGGCCCGCTGAAGGACGTCGATCAGTGGGACGCCGCGAAGATCGCCGTCCTCGGCGGCACGGCGACCCTGGGCATCGCGCTGCAGGCGTTCGTGCTCGCCTTCTTCTGGCGGCGGACGGGGCTCAGCGTCCGCGCCGACTTCGCGTGGCGCGGCATGGGCCTGCGTCATCTCGGCAAGCTGGGGTTCTGGACCTTCCTCACCGTCGTCGTCGGGCAGGGCGCCGGTCTCGTGCAGCAGAGGACCATCTCGTTCGCGACCGAGAGCGGCTTCGCGGTCTTCCTCACGGCGTGGCTCATCTTCATGCTCCCCCACTCGATCGTCGCGATGTCGATCTCGACGACCTACTTCACCCAGCTGGCCGAACAGGTCGCGGAGGGACGCACCGACCTCGTGCAGGGCAACCTCGACGAGTCCATCCGGGCGTTGAGCGTCTTCGCCTTCGGATTCACCGCGGCGCTGGCGGCGGCATCCGTCCCGGTGTCGGTGTTCTTCACGGGCGAGCGCGACGGCGCGTCGCTGCTCGCGCTCAACGTGTGCGCGTTCCTCGTCGCGCTCGTCCCGTTCGGCATCCTCGTGATCATCCGCCGCGCATTCTTCGCCTTCCACGACACACGCACCCCGTTCCAGTTCAGCGTGGTCCAGTGCGTGCTCGCGGCTGGCGGGGCGGGCCTGGCCCTCCTCGCCGCACAGGCGGAGGTCCTGCCGCTGGCGTTCCTGTCGGCATCCGTCGCCCTGGCGCAGTCGCTGTCGATGTTCGTGCAGCTGCCGGTCGCGCTGCGGCTGCTGCGCCGCCACACCGGCCCGATCAGCTTCGCGCCGACCTGGCGCGCGCTCGCCCGGTTCGCGGTCGCCGCCGTGCCGGCCTTCATCGCGGGGTTCGGGGTGTTCCTTCTCACCGGCGCCGCCTCGGGATGGTCCTCGGACGGCCGCATCGGCGGGTTCCTCGGCGCCGTGCTCGTCGGCGGGACATCCCTCGTCGTGTACGTCGGCGCGCTGGCGCTGCTGCGCGCTCCCGAGGTGAAGATCGCTACGGGCGCGGTGCGCCGCATCCTGCGTCGCTGACACCCCCCCGCGCCGCCCGGTCGCGGAATGCGCCGCGGTTACCATGGGTTGAATGCGCTGAGGCGTTGCTCGATCCACCGCGGCGCCCCGCAGACGAAGGGAACCCACGTGCGCAAGCTCATCATCATCGGCTCCGGCCCCGCCGGTTTCACGGCGGCGATCTACGCCGCGCGCGCGAACCTCGAGCCCCTGCTGATCGCCAGCTCCGTCGAAGCCGGCGGTGAGCTGATGAACACCACCGAGGTCGAGAACTTCCCCGGCTTCCCCGAGGGCATCATGGGTCCCGATCTCATGGCGAAGATGCAGGAGCAGGCCGAGAAGTTCGGCACCGAGGTGCTCTACGACGACGCGACCGCGCTCGACCTCACGGGCGACATCAAGAAGGTGACGCTCGGCAGCGGCGTGACGCACGAGGCGGAGGCCATCGTGTTCGCGACCGGCTCGGCGCCCCGCAAGCTCGGCGTCGCCGGCGAGCAGCGGCTCTCCGGACACGGGGTCTCGTACTGCGCGACGTGCGACGGCTTCTTCTTCCGCGAGCAGGAGATCGCCGTCGTCGGCGGCGGCGATTCGGCGATCGAGGAGGCGACGTTCCTCACGAAGTTCGCGTCGAAGGTCTACGTCATCCACCGTCGCGACGAGCTGCGCGCCTCGAAGATCATGCAGGACCGCGCCTTCGCGAACGAGAAGATCGAGTTCGTGTGGAACAGTGAGGTCGTCGACGTGCTCGGCGACGACGCCGTCAACGGCCTGCTGCTGCGCGACACCGTCGACGGATCGACCCGAGAACTGCCTGTGACCGGGGTTTTCGTCGCGATCGGCAACGACCCGCGCACGCACCTCGTCCACGGATCGCTCGACCTCACCGAGCACGGCACGGTCTGGGTCGACGGGCGCTCGTCGCGCACCTCGGTGCCCGGCGTCTTCGCCGCCGGCGACGTCATCGACCCGACGTACCGCCAGGCGGTCACCGCCGCCGGCAGCGGCACCGTCGCGGCCCTCGACGTCGAGCACTACCTCGCCGCGCGGGGCGATGCCGGCACTCCGGCGCAGGATGCCGCCGAGATCGACGGTCTGACCGACACAGCCTGACGAGGATCATCAGCCCCGCCCTGCCGCTCGCCGACCCGGACGGAACATTCCCGGCATCCGCCGTGTTGGATGGGGTAGGCCCGCGAATCGAGCGGGTCGCACACGAAGGAGAGAACATGACCGCCAAGGCCACGAGCGAGGGCACCTGGCAGCAGGATGTCATCGACGCCGAGGGACCCGTGCTGGTCGACTTCTGGGCCGCGTGGTGCGGTCCGTGCCGCATGGTCGGACCCATCCTCGATGAGATCCAGACCGAGAACGGCGACAAGATCACCGTCCTGAAGCTCAACGTCGACGAGAACCCCAACCTCGCGATGCAGTACCAGATCACCTCGATCCCCGCGATGAAGGTCTTCAACAAGGGTCAGGTCGAGAAGACGATCATCGGCGCGAAGCCGAAGTTCGCGCTCGAGCAGGACCTCGCCGCCTACCTCGCGTAAGCCGCGCGCCGCGTCGCGCTACGACGCTTCGATCCGCACCGTCGCATCCCAGCGGCGGTGCGGTTCGCTTCCCAGCAGTCGCCACACCGCCCGGGTGAGCGGCGGGTAGTCGAAGGCGATCTGCCGCAGCACGCGGTAGTTGCGCGCCTGCGTCGGACGGTTGCCGCCGTCGGCGGCGATGTTCTCCGCCCGGAGCGTCAAGACCACGAGCTCGTCGACGGAGGGGAGATCCTCCATGAAATCCCACGGGTCCTCGCCGTCACGCAGACGCTCCTCGATGAGCACCGACAGCTCGTCGCCGGCCTCGGCGCGCAGCAGCTCGAGGCTGGCGCGGCGCGGGAGCGAGGGGCGATCAGTCACCCATCCAGCCTACGTGCGTGACGGCGGATGCGGCTCCGGCGGCGCCGGGTCATTGACCGCTCAGCGCGCGCCGAACTCCGTCTCGCCGATCTCCGCGAGGATGCGGTTGAGATCTTGGATCGTCGCGAAATCGACGATGATCTGGCCTTTCTTTGCGGCCAATGTAATGCGGACTTTGGTGTTGAGACGGTCACCGAGCCGCTCTGCGACGTCGTCGAGGTGGGCGCGGCGGGCGCCCGCCTTCGGCGCCGCCGTCTTGGTGCCGGCAGCGGCGACGTTCTTCGCGGCCGCCTCCGCCGCACGCACCGAGAGGTCTTCGTTGACGATCTTGTCGGCGAGCCGCTGCATCGCCTCCGCGTCGTCGAGCGACAGCACGGCCCGGGCGTGGCCGGCGCTCAGCACACCGGCGGCCACGCGCTGCTGCACCGGAACGGGCAGCTTCAGCAGCCGGATCGTGTTGCTGATCTGGGGGCGCGAGCGACCGATGCGGGTCGCGAGCTCCTCCTGGGTGATGCCGAAGTCCTCCAGCAGTTGCTGGTAGGCGGAGGCCTCTTCCAGGGGGTTCAGCTGCGAGCGGTGCAGGTTCTCGAGCAGCGCGTCGCGCAGCAGGTTCTCGTCCGAAGTGTCGCGCACGATCGCGGGGATCGATGTCAGTCCCGCCTCGCGCGAGGCGCGGGTGCGGCGCTCGCCCATGATGAGCTCGTACTTGCCGTCCTCGTTGGTGCGCACGACGACGGGCTGCAGCACACCGAACTCGCGGACGCTGTGTACGAGCTCGGCCAGGTCGTCGGGGTCGAAGTTCGTCCGCGGCTGGCGCGGGTTCGGCACGATCTCGTTCGGGTCGACCTGGATGAGGCGAGTGCCCGGGATGGCGAGAAGCTGCTCCGTGCTCTCGTCGGTGGAGGAGACCGGACTGCTCGTCTCGTCGGCGGCGGATGCCGCGGCATCCTGCCCTGCCGACTGCGCGGCGCCCGGGAAGAACACGTCCACCGGTCGCGCTTCGGCACTCTCGGCCGTGGGGATGAGCGCGCCGATGCCTCGGCCCAGTCCAGTTCGCTTCGCCATCAGGATGTCCCCTCGTCGGATGTCTTCAGTCGCTCTCGCTGCACGAGCTCCACGGCCGCCTCGCGGTACGAGACCGCGCCGGCGGACTGACCGTCGTAGGCGATGACGGTCTGCCCGAAGCTCGGCGCCTCGGAGACGCGCACGGAGCGCGGGATGATCGTGCGCAGCACCTCGTCGGGGAAGTGCGTGCGGACCTCTTCGGCCACCTGCTGTGCGAGTCGGGTTCGACCGTCGTACATCGTGAGCAGGATCGTCGACAGGTGCAGTTTGGGATTGAGGTGCTTCTGGATCATCCGCACGCTGCCGAGCAGCTGGCTGAGCCCCTCGAGGGCGTAGTACTCGCACTGGATCGGGATCAGCAGCTCCCCCGCCGCGGTGAACGCGTTGATCGTCAGCAGGCCGAGCGACGGTGGGCAGTCGATGAGGACGAAGTCGAGCTGCACGTCGGGGCGGGCGAGATAGTCGTCGAGGGCGGTCCGCAGGCGATGCTCCCGGGCGACCTGGGAGACGAGTTCGATCTCGGCGCCGGCGAGGTGGATCGTGCTGGGGGCGCAGAGGAGGTTTGGCGACTCGGGGCTCGTCTGCACGATGTCGGCGAGCGGGAACTCGTCGATGAGCACGTCGTAGACGCTGGGAGTGTCGGCGGTGTGCGGAACACCGAGGGCCGTCGAGGCGTTCCCCTGAGGGTCGAGGTCGATGACCAGGACGCGTGCGCCCACCGAAGCCAGCGCCGCGGCGATGTTCACCGTCGTCGTGGTCTTGCCGACGCCGCCCTTCTGGTTCGAGACCGTCAGAATGCGGGTCTGCCCGCTGAACTCGATCTCCACGGCATCCAGCGCCTTGCGGCGCGATGTGAGGTTCGCGAGTTCGCGGGCGATTGGACTGTCGTCGATGGAGAAGGGTGCGGGAGAGGTCGCGTTCTCCGATTCCGGCACCATCAACTCCTGTCATTCCGGGACCTCTCTACTGTAGTCGAGCCCGCACCCCCCGCCGTTTCACGTGAAACGGGAACCTTCTGCAGGCAGGGCCTCCCCACCCCCGGTGATCGAGTAGCCGCGAGGAACGAGTGGCGTATCGAGATCAACCCGCCCCAATGTTTCACGTGAAACGGAAACACCCTCTCCGGCAGGCACCAACCCGCCGCTTCGGTGATCGAGTAGCCGCGAGGAACGAGCGGCGTATCGAGATCAACCCGCCCCGATGTTTCACGTGAAACGGAAACACCCTCTCCGGCAGGCACCAACCCGCCGCTTCGGTGATCGAGTAGCCGCGAGGAACGAGCGGCGTACCGAGATCAACCCACCCCGATGTTTCACGTGAAACGGAAACACCCTCTCCGGCAGGCACCAACCCGCCGCTTCGGTGATCGAGTAGCCGCGAGGAACGAGCGGCGTATCGAGATCACGCCCGAACAATCTCTCCCCAACGTGACTCAACCGCGAGTTCTCCCCAGTTCGCGCTACTCATCACCCACCGCCACCCCTCGGGCGGGATCATCGGGCATGCCATACATGTACATCCTCGAATGCAGCGACGGCAGCTACTACGTCGGGAGCTGCCGCAACCTCGATCAACGCCTCTGGCTCCACGATTTAGGTGAGGGCGCCGAATACACCAAACGACGCCGGCCACTGAAGCTCGTCTACTGCGAGGAGTTCTCGAATGTCGGCGACGCCTTCGCTCGCGAGAAGCAGGTGCAGGGCTGGGGTCGCGCGAAGAGAACGGCGCTGATCGACGGTCGGTACGGTGACCTTCCGGCGTTGAGCCGCAAGGCGTTCGGGGGCGACTGGGGTTAAGGGTCGTGGTGGTTTCGATACGCCGCTCGTTCCTCGCGGCTACGCAACCACCGGGGGCAGGCTCGTTCCTCGCGGCTACTCAACCACCAGGGGGAGAGGTTAGCGGCGGGTGGCGCGGAGGACGCGGGTGGGCTCTGCGATGACGCCCTCGCCGACGATCTCGACACGCACGTCGTTGAGCTTGTACGTGCGGATGGCCTTCTCCGCCGCCGCGATCTCGTTCTCGGCGTTGGCTCCCTTGAGGAGGATCAGCTCGCCGCCGGAGCGCAGCAACGGTGCGGTCAAGGGGATGAGCGTGCGCAACGCGCTCACGGCGCGGGCGGTGACGGCATCGAGCACCGGACCCTGCTTCCACTCTTCGCCCCGGCCGCGGATCACCTCGACATTGTCGAGACCCAACTCGCGCTGCTGCTCGTTCAGCCACGCCACGCGTCGTTCCATCGGTTCGATCAGGACCCACTCGACATCCGGACGAGCAATCGCGAGCACCAGGCCCGGAAGACCGGCACCCGACCCCACGTCGGCAACGCGACCACCGGTCGGGAACAGGGGAGCGGCGATCGCCGAGTTGAGGATGTGCCGGTTCCACAACCGAGGCGGTTCGAGTGGACCGATCAGGCCGCGCTCCTCGCCGTGCGCCGCCAGCGCGGCGGTGAAACGGCGCGCCAGATCCAACCGGTCACCGAACACAACGGCAGCGGATGCCGGCTCGGGCTCGACCTCGCCCGATGTTTCACGTGAAACGTCGCTCATGACGCGTCAGGAGCGACGGATGACCGTGTGACGATCCGCGCCCTCACCGTAGGACTCAGAAACCAGTCCGCGCGCGGCCACGATGTCGTGGACGAGCTTGCGCTCGTAGCTGGACATCGCCGGGAGGGATGCCTGCGAGGCACCCTCGTCCAGACGGGCGATCGCACGGTCGACGAGTTTCTCGAGCTGCTGCTGCCGAGCGTCACGAGAACCGCCGACATCGAGGATCAGACGGGAGAAGCGCCCGGTCTTCGTCTGCACCGCGATGCGGGTGAGCTCCTGCAGCGCCTGGACCGTGTCGGGGTTCGACAGCACGCGCAGCGCCTCGGCATCGTCGTTCTCGACGGAGACGTATGCCCGTCCGCTGCGCACATCGAGCGCCAGGTCACCGTCGATGTCGGCGATGTCCAGCAGCCCCTCGAGGTAGTCCGCGGCGATATCGCCTTCCTGCTCAAGCTGTGCGACGGTCGCGGTGACACGCTCGGCGCCGTCGTGCTCGGTCGACGCCTGCTCCGGGGTGATGCTCATGGGGTCCTCGCTGTGATCTCGTGCGCTCAGGCGTCCGACTGGGGCTTGTTCTTCTGCTGCTGCTTCTTCGCGCGCTGCTTGCTCACCGGCTGCTGCCGCTTGGGCGCCTCGGCCTTGGCCTTCTGCGCCTCCTCGAACAGACGCTGCTGCTCAGCCTGGTACTTCTCCAGCGGAACGATCTTGCCCTGCGCGTCGATCGCCTTGCCCTTGCGCGCCAGTCGCTCCTCGCGCGCCTTGGCGGCCTCGGAGCCGGGGGTGGGAAGGTTCCGGATGACGAGGAACTGCTGCACCATCGTCCAGATGTTGGAGGTGAACCAGTAGAGCACCACGCCCAGCGGGAAGAACACACCCGAGAAGATGAACGCGAGCGGGAGGACGTACAGCATGATGCGCTGCATCTGGTACGCCTGGCCGGTCCTGGCCTCGGGGGAGAGGTTCTTCGAGATGATCTGCAGCTGCGTGATGAACTGCGACGCGATCATGAGGATCACGAGGATCACCAGGATCACCACGGTCGCGGTCTGGTTGTCGTTGATCGCTTCGATCATGTTGACGTGCAGGGGAGCGACGCCGAACAGCTTGGCCTCGTAGAACTGCCACGTGAGGTCCTTGTTCAGCAGACCCACGCCGCCCAGGCCCCACTCGGCGTGCTTCTTCACATCGCTGAGCGTGTAGAACATACCGAGCAGAATCGGCATCTGCACGAGCAGCGGCAGACAGCTCGACACCGGCGTCGTGCCGTGCTTCTTGTACAGCGCCATGGTCTCGCGACTCATGGCCTCGCGCGAGAGCTGATCCTTCTTGCCGCGGTACTTCTCCTGAACTTTTCGCAGTTCAGGAGCAATTTCCATCATCTTGCGCTGACTCTTGATCTGGCGCACGAACAGCGGGATCAGTGCGGAGCGCACCACGATCACGAGGCCGATGATGGACAGCACCCACGTCAGGCCGGCATCCGCCTCGAGCCCGAGGGACGTGAACAGCCAGTGCCAGAACACCAGGATCGCCTCGACGATCCACTTGAACGGCCACATGATGATCTGGAAGAAGTCCAGTTGCGTCCCCGGATAGGGGGTGGTCGGCGTCGGGACGACCGGGCTCGGTGTCGCGGCGGCGAACAGAAGATCCAGCACGGATCAGTCCTTTCTCGTCGACACGGATGCCGCGGTGCCGCCGTGCGATGAACCATCGCGCGGCGGGACGACGAACCCGTGTCGGGTCAACTCGTGTCGGAAGTTCTTGTGTGCGGGCACGTCGTCGATGCCGCCGCGCGCCCAGGGATGGCACCGCGCGAGGCGCGCCGCCGTCAGCGCCGAGCCCTTGAGGAGCCCGTGCTGCTGCACCGCACCGACCGCATACGCGGAGCAGGAGGGGTAGTACTTGCAGACGTCGCCGTAGAGATGGGAGACCGTCGCGCGATAGCTGTGCAGCAGGGCCAGTCCCGCGTTGCGCGGGATCAGGGGGAGGGCACGCAGGGCGGTGGATGCCGAGAGGCTGCCCGCTCCGAGTGCGTACGAGGGCAGAGTGGTGGCGGTCACGCCGCGGCCCGCCGAGCCAGGCACCGCGTCACCTCGGCGCGCAGCTGCGCGAAGTCGGCGGATGCGGCCGTGGGCAGCGCGCGGATCACGACATCCGCACCGCTGCGGACCTGCGGCAGCGCCTCGGCGCACACGGCCTTGAGCCGGCGGCGGACGGTGTTGCGGGTCACAGCGGTTCCCACCTGCTTGCTCACAATGAATCCGAACCGCGGTGGACGGTCTTCGGATGTGGCGACCACGTAGGTCACCGTGTGCACAGCGGCGCACCGGCTACCCCCACGGACGACGGCCTTGTATTCCGCCCCGCGGGTGATGCGATGATCCCGCGCCAGCACCGTGTCAGGTCAGGCGGACAGCTCGGTACGACCCTTGGCGCGGCGCGCCGACAGGATCGAGCGGCCGGCACGCGTGCGCATGCGGGCGCGGAAGCCGTGCTTCTTGGCGCGGCGGCGGTTGTTGGGCTGGAACGTGCGCTTGCTCATGAGGATCACTCCGGATCGGCGGTCACCGGAACGCTCTAGACCGGGGACACGGGTACAGGGGACTGCCCGCGAGGGCATAAGTCAACCGACTAAGGCTACGTCGCGAACCACAAGAACTCAAACCAGCGATCACTCAGGAAGGGCCGAGGGGACATTATCCACCGACTGTGGATAGCGTCTGGTGAAGACACGCGGGCCGGATCTACAGTGGATTTTGCTCTCGACGGGGTCGCTGGATACCGTGACTCGGGTAGTTATCCACAGGTGAAGGTTCCAGGGGGGACATGTCTCAGCACGAAGTTCCGGATGTCCCGGTCTGGACCGCCGTGCTGGACGAACTCAGCGGCGATGAGCGGGTGACCCCGCAACTCCAGGGCTTCCTGAACCTCGCCGTCGCCCAGGGTGTCATGAGCGGCACCCTCTATCTCGACGTGCCGAACGACCTCACCGCAGCGCAGCTGAACAAGCGGCTGCGCGCGCCGATCATGGAGGCGCTGGCGCGCGTGGACGCCGAGCCGGCCGCATCCGCGTTCCGTGTCGTGGTCAATCCAGAACTCGCCGACGCGCACCTGACCGCGCCCATCCCGGTGCAGTCCGCCGCCGCGCCGATGCCGATCGCGCGGCCGGCAGCCGAGGAGTTCAGCGAGCCGGCGTCGTTGCCGGCGCACGGCAACAGCCGCAGCGACACCCGACTGAACCCCAAGTACAGCTTCGACAACTTCGTCATCGGCCAGTCCAACCGGTTCGCGCACGCGGCGGCCGTCGCCGTGGCCGAGGCGCCGGCGAAGGCGTACAACCCGCTGTTCATCTACGGCGACTCGGGACTGGGCAAGACCCACCTCCTCCACGCGATCGGCGACTATGCCTTGAGCCTGTACACCGGCATCCGCGTCCGGTACGTCTCGAGCGAAGAGTTCACCAACGACTTCATCAACTCCATCGCCAACAACCGCGGCTCGGCCTTCCAGGCCCGCTACCGCGACGTCGACATCCTCCTCATCGACGACATCCAGTTCCTGCAGGGGAAGGCCGAGACGCAGGAGGCCTTCTTCCACACCTTCAACACGCTGCACGACCACGACAAGCAGGTCGTGATCACCAGCGACGTCCCGCCGCGTCACCTCACCGGCTTCGAGGACCGCATGCGCAGCCGATTCGAGTGGGGCCTCATCACGGACGTGCAGGCGCCCGACCTCGAGACCCGCATCGCGATCCTCCGTAAGAAGGCCCAGTCCGAGCGGCTGCTGGTCCCGGACGACGTGCTGGAATACATCGCGACGAAGGTCTCCAGCAACATCCGCGAGCTCGAGGGCGCACTCATCCGGGTCTCGGCGTTCGCGAGCCTCAACCGGTCGAACCTCGACATCTCGCTGGCCCAGACCGTCCTGCGCGACATCGTCGACACCGACGACGCCAACGTCATCTCCCCGACGGACATCATCACCGCGACGGCGCAGTACTTCCGGCTCTCCGTCGACGACCTGTACGGCTCCAGCCGCTCGCAGTCGATCGCCACGGCCCGCCAGATCGCGATGTACCTCTGCCGCGAGCGCACGAGCCTGTCGCTGCCGAAGATCGGTCAGCTCTTCGGCAACCGCGACCACACGACCGTGATGTACGCGTACAAGAAGATCAGCGAGCTCATGAAGGAGCGGCGCTCGATCTACAACCAGGTGTCGGAGATCACGACACAGCTCGGCCGCGTCGGCCGCTGACGGCAACACGCCGATATATTCCGCGTCCGGATCTTGACAGCCTTCACAGCTGTCGCCACTATTCGCGTTCTGCACAGTGTGGACAGCCTGTGGATAACTACATGTCGCGACGGGACTGCTGTGAGCCGATCGACGGATGCTGTGGATGACGGCGCTTCGCGAGCGTGCGCTCGGCTGCCGCTTTCCCCGCGGCATCCGCAGTTCGCCCACAACTTACACGCGTGTGGTTTCCCGCTCTCGACAGCGATCCACCGAGTTGTCCACAGTTTCCACAGCTGTTAACACCATGACAGAGATCTCCTTTGATGAAACCGGTTCGATCACCTCTGCGAGGCGAACGCCGGCCGACGTCGCCGGCGGAAGATCGCTCGACAATCCGGACGGAGGAGGGCACTAGCATGAAGTGGCTTGTCCTTTGTCTAAGCCCGAGTAGGGAGCGCCAGTGAAGTTTCACGTGAATCGCGACGTGTTCAGCGAGGCCGTGTCGTTCGTCGTCAAGCTCCTGCCGCAGCGCAACCCGCAGCCGATCCTGGCCGGTGTGCTCATCGAGGCGACGGAGGACGGACTCTCGCTCGCCGCGTTCGACTACGAGGCGTCGGCACGCACGACGATCGAAGCGACCGTCGACGAGCCGGGCACGATCCTCGTCCACGGCCGGCTGCTGTCCGAGATCGCGAGCCGTCTCCCGAGCGCTCCCATCCAGATCGAGGTCGGCGCCGACGACGGCATCGTCCTCACCTGCGGGTCGGCGCGGTTCACCCTCGCGTCGATGCCGGTGCAGGAATACCCCGCCATCCCCGAGGTCTCCGGCGAATCCGGGCTCGTCCCGGCCGAGGAGTTCGCGAGGGCCATCTCGCAGGTCGCCTTCGCCGCCTCCCGCGACGATGTCACCCCCGTGCTCACCGGTGTGCAGCTGGAGGTCGCCGGAACCGAGCTCAGCCTCGTCGCGACCGACCGCTATCGGGTCGCGCTCCGCGACGTCGCCTGGGACGGCGGCACCGTCGCGGGTGAGGAATCGACGACGGCGCTCGTGCCGGCGCGCACCCTCACCGAGGTGGGGAAGACCTTCGCGCACTCCGGCGACATCCAGATCTCGTTCTCCGGATCGGGCGATCGCGAGATCATCGCGTTCACGGCGGGCAACAAGACCGTCACCTCGCTGCTCATCAAGGGCAACTTCCCGCCGGTGCGCCGGCTGTTCCCCGAGCAGACCGACCACTACGCCGTCGTCAACACCGCCGACCTCGCCGAGGCCGTCCGCCGCGTCTCGCTCGTGCTCGACCGCTCGGCTCCGCTGCGGTTCACGTTCGGCGAGGACGGGGTGTCGATGGACGCCTCCGGCACCGAGCAGGCGCGCGCGACCGAGTCGGTCGACGCGACGCTCGCGGGCGAAGAGGTCACGCTGGGCCTGAACCCGCAGTACCTGCTCGAGGCGCTCGGCGCCGTCAAGAGCGAGTTCGCGCGCATCACGTTCACCTCGAGCGACAACGCGAACAAGCTCAGCCCGGTGCTCATCACCCCGCAGACCTCGGGCGGTCCCGAGAGCTTCAAGTACCTCCTGCAGCCGAACCTGCTGCTGCGCTGATCGCCGCACGGGCGGCGACCAGCGCGTCAGTGCCGCGGCCTAGGCTTGACCGGTGATCGTGGAACAGCTGAATCTCGTGGACTTCCGCAATTACGCGGCAGCCGACGTGACGCTCGCGCCCGGTCCGAACGTCTTCGTCGGGCGCAACGGCCAGGGCAAGACCAACCTCGCCGAGGCCATCGGCTACTTCGCCACCCTCGGGTCGCATCGCGTCTCGCAGGACGCGCCGATGGTCCGCGACGGTGAGGATGCCGCGATCGTGCGCATGCGGCTGGCTTACGGCGAGCGGCGGGTGCTGCTCGAGGCGCAGCTGAACCGCTCCGGGAGCAACAAGGCGCGCGTCAACGGGTCCGCGGTGAAGACCGCGGAACTGCCCCGGTACGCCCAGGTGGTCCTGTTCGCGCCGGAAGATCTGCAGATCGTCCGATCCGATCCCTCCGCCCGTCGCCGGTTCGCCGATCAGCTGCTCATCCAGCGCGCACCGCGCATGGCGGGCGTCCTCGCCGACTACGACCGGGTGCTCAAGCAGCGGACGGCGCTGCTGAAATCGGCGCGGGCCCGCGGCATCCGAGGCGAGAACCTGTCGACCCTCGAGGTCTGGGATGACAAGCTGATCCAGCTCGGCACCGACGTCATCCGCGCCCGCCTCGCCCTCGCGGCGGATCTCGCCGGTCCCGTCGCCGAGGCGTACACGGCGATCGCCGGCGCGGACCACCGCCCCGAGCTGGAGTGGCTGCTGTCGATCGGCGGCACCGATCCCGATGACGACGAGGAGCGTGTCGATGCCGCGGCATCCGACACGCCCTCCGCCCACGCCGCGCTTTCGGCGGCGGACATCGCCGGCGCGTTCCGGTCCGCGCTGACGAGCAAGCGCGCCGCGGAGCTCGAGCGCGGTCTCACCCTCGTGGGTCCGCACCGCGACGATCTTCTGCTGCGGGTGCGCGGACTTCCCGTCAAGGGATACGCGTCACACGGTGAATCGTGGTCGGTCGCCCTCTCGCTGCGCCTCGCGTCGGCGCACCTGCTGCGCGCGCAGTCGCAGCTGGGAGACCCGGTGCTGATCCTCGACGACGTGTTCGCCGAGCTCGACACCGATCGGCGGGCGCGTCTGGCCGGCATGGTGGAGGGCTTCGAGCAGGTCATCGTCACGGCGGCCGTCGAGGAGGACGTCCCGCCGGCCCTGCGCGCCCGCACGGTGCGGGTCGTCGCCGGCACGATCGAGGTGGCGCATGAGTGACGAGACGCCCGCGGTCCCCGAGACGATCGGCACCTACCTGCGCCTGCGCGGACTGGAGCCCTCGCCGCGCGCCGCGCGCCGACGCCGCAAGCGCGGCAGCGACGACGAGGACAAGCAGCCGTTCGCCCCCGGCCGCGACCCGAAGGGGGTCGGCGACGTGCTCGCCGACCTCACCAAGCAGTCGGGATGGGACTCGCAGCTGGCCCGCGAGGACCTCGTGCTGCAGTGGACCGACGTGGCCGGCGAGGAGACCGCCCGCCACGCGCACCCCGTGGCCCTCGCCGACGGACTGCTGACGGTGCAGTGCGACTCGACGGCATGGGCCAAGAACCTCCAGCTCATGCGCGGCGAGATCGTCACGCAGCTGATGCGCCGGTTCCCGGATGCCGGGGTGACCAACGTCCGTTTCGTGGGGCCGGACGTCCCCTCATGGAAATGGGGCCCCAGAGCCGTTCCAGGGCGCGGTCCTCGCGATACCTACGGCTGAGCCACGTCCTGCGGCATCCTGGCGATTTTCCGGGCGCCACAGGGCCGTTCTCGCGTCGATGGCGGGGAAAAAAACGATAGACTCGATCGTTGGAGGACCGCGCCTGCGGTCGGACCCAGGAGCACGCGAGCATATGACGTCTGATACCCCCGACAGCGTTCCTCAGGAACTTCCGCCCACGCCGTCTGAGAGGGCGGGGCAGCCGCAGAAGGTCGAGAACGAGTACGGGGCCGACGCCATCCAGGTGCTCGAGGGCCTCGAAGCCGTGCGCAAGCGGCCGGGCATGTACATCGGCTCCACGGGTGAGCGGGGCCTGCACCACCTCGTCTACGAGATCGTCGACAACTCCGTCGATGAGGCGCTCGCCGGATACTGCGACACGATCGCCGTCACGATCCTCGCCGACGGCGCGATCCGCGTCGTGGACAACGGCCGCGGCATCCCGGTCGACCCCCACGCGTCCGATCCGACGAAGTCCACCGTCGAAGTCGTCCTCACCGTGCTCCACGCCGGTGGCAAGTTCGGCGGCGGCGGATACGCCGTCTCCGGTGGTCTCCACGGCGTCGGCTCGTCGGTGGTAAACGCGCTCTCGACGCGGTTCGAGGTGGAGATCCGCCGCCAGGGCTACGTCTGGCGGCAGACCTTCAGCGGCGGGGGCAAGCCGGAGGGGCCGCTCGCGCGGGGCGAGGAGACGGAGGAGACCGGGACGATCATCACGTTCTGGCCCGACGCCACGATCTTCGAGAGCGTCGACTTCGACTACGACACGCTGCGCACCCGCTTCCAGCAGACCGCGTTCCTCAACAAGGGCCTGCGGATCACGCTGAGCGATCACCGCCCGGCATCCGCCTATGTCGTCGACGGCGATGACGGCCAGGCCGTGGAGATGCAGCCGCACGACGACTTCCACTACGAGCGCGGTCTCGTCGACTACGTCGAGTACCTCAACAAGGTGCGCAAGGCCGAGGTCGTGAACGACGAGATCATCGAGGTCGAGTCGGAGGACACCGAGCGCCACATCTCGCTCGAGCTCGCGATGCAGTGGACGACGAGCTACACCGAGAACGTCTTCACCTTCGCCAACACGATCAACACGCACGAGGGCGGCACCCACGAGGAGGGCTTCCGCGCGGCGCTGACCACCCTCATCAACAAGTACGCCCGCGCGAACAACCTCCTGAAGGAGAAGGACGACAACCTCACCGGCGAGGACATCCGCGAAGGCCTCACCGCCGTCATCTCGGTGAAGCTGTCCGAGCCG
Organism: Microbacterium aurum; assembly: GCF_016907815.1. Lineage (NCBI taxonomy): Bacteria > Bacillati > Actinomycetota > Actinomycetes > Micrococcales > Microbacteriaceae > Microbacterium > Microbacterium aurum. Next base: position 438,901 of record NZ_JAFBCQ010000001.1, on the reverse strand, counting down.
CAGTTCGAGGGGCAGACCAAGACGAAGCTCGGCAACACCGAAGCCAAGGCGTTCGTGCAGAAGATCGTGGGCGACCAGCTCACCGACTGGCTCGACCGCAACCCGCAGCAGGCCAAGCGCATCATCACGAAGGCGATCGACGCGGCGACCGCGCGCCTGGCGGCGCGCAAGGCGCGGGAGACCGCCCGTCGCAAGAGCGTGTTCGAGTCGGCATCCATGCCCGACAAGCTCAAGGACTGCACGAGCAAGGATCCCTCGATCAGCGAGATCTTCCTCGTCGAGGGCGACTCCGCCGGCGGTTCGGCCGTGCGCGGCCGCGACCCGGAGACGCAGGCCATCCTGTCGCTGCGCGGCAAGGTGCTCAACGTCGAGAAGGCGCGCCTGGACCGTGCCCTCGGCAACAACGAGATCCAGGCGATCATCTCCGCGTTCGGCTGCGGCATCGGCGAGGACTTCGACGTCGAGAAGGCGCGCTATCACAAGATCGTCCTCATGGCGGATGCCGACGTGGACGGGCAGCACATCACGACGCTGCTGCTGACCCTGCTGTTCCGCTACATGCGCGGTCTCATCGAGGCCGGCTTCGTCTATCTCGCGATGCCGCCGCTGTACCGGCTCAAGTGGTCCAACGCCGAGCACGAGTACGTGTTCAGCGACAAGGAGCGCGACGCGCTGCTCGCGGACGGACTGGCCAACGGCAAGCGGATCCCCAAGGAATCCGGCATCCAGCGCTACAAGGGTCTCGGTGAGATGAACCCGAAGGAGCTGTGGGAGACCACGATGGACCACAACACCCGGACCCTCCGGCAGGTGACCATCGACGACGCCGCCGCGGCGGACGAGATCTTCTCGGTGCTGATGGGTGAGGATGTCGAGTCGCGACGCGGGTTCATCCAGCGCAACGCCAAAGACGTCCGCTTCCTGGACATCTGACCCTTCGACGAGCTCAGGAACGATGACGAATGACTGACGACGTACGCCCCGACCCCAACGCGGGCCACAACCACGGCAACATCGACCAGGTCGACCTCCAGGTCGAGATGCAGCGCAGCTACCTCGACTACGCGATGAGCGTCATCGTCGGGCGCGCGTTGCCCGACGTGCGCGACGGGCTCAAGCCCGTGCACCGCCGCGTGATCTACGGGATGTACGACGGCGGGTACCGGCCGGACAAGAGCTTCAACAAGTGCGCGCGCATCGTCGGCGAGGTGATGGGTCAGTACCACCCGCACGGCGACAGCGCGATCTACGACGCCCTCGTCCGGCTCGTGCAGCCGTGGTCGCTGCGGTATCCGCTCGCGGAGGGCCAGGGCAACTTCGGCTCGCCGGGCAACCAGGGCGCGGCCGCCCCGCGGTACACCGAGACGAAGATGTCGCAGCTGGCCATGGAGATGGTCCGCGACATCGACGAGGAGACCGTCGACTTCGAGGCGAACTACGACGGCAAGACGCAGGAGCCGACGGTCCTGCCCTCCCGGTTCCCGAACCTCCTCGTCAACGGGTCGGTCGGCATCGCGGTCGGCATGGCGACGAACATCCCGCCGCACAACCTGCGCGAGGTCGCCGAGGCCGCGCTGTGGGCGCTGGAGAACCCCGACGCTCCGCGCGAGGAGCTGCTCGAGGCGCTGATGAGTCGGGTGCACGGCCCCGACTTCCCGACCGGCGCGCAGATCCTCGGCACGAAGGGCATCCGTGACGCGCAGCGCACCGGGCGCGGCTCGATCACGATGCGCGCCGTCGTGAACGTGGAGGAGATCCAGGGCCGCACGTGCCTGGTCATCACGGAGCTGCCGTACCAGGTCAACCCCGACAACGTCGCGCTGAAGATCCGCGACCTCGCCCGCGACGGCCGCATCACCGGCATCGCCGACATCCGCGACGAGACCAGCGACCGCACCGGGCAGCGCCTGGTGATCGTGTTGAAGCGGGATGCCGTGGCGAAGGTCGTCCTGAACAACCTGTACAAGCACACGCAGCTGCAGGAGAACTTCGGCGCCAACATGCTGGCGATCGTCGACGGCGTGCCGCGCACGCTCGCGCTCGACGGGTTCATCACCTACTGGATCGACCACCAGATCGAGGTGATCGTCCGGCGCACGCAGTACCGGCTCAACGAGGCCGAGAAGCGCATGCACATCCTGCGCGGCTACCTCAAGGCGCTCGACGCGCTCGACGAGGTCATCGCGCTCATCCGCCGCTCGCCGACCGCGGACGACGCCCGCGAGGGTCTGAAGACGCTGCTGGAGATCGACGACGACCAGGCGAACGCCATCCTGTCGATGCAGCTGCGTCGTCTCGCGGCGCTGGAGCGCCAGAAGATCATCGACGAGGCCACCGAGCTCGAGCTGAAGATCGCCGACCTGACCGACATCCTCGCCTCGCCGGTGCGTCAGCGCACGATCATCAGCGAGGAGCTGACCGGGATCGTCGAGCGGTTCGGCGACGACCGCCGCACGCACATCCTGCACGGCTTCGACGGCGACATGTCGATGGAGGACCTGATCCCTGAAGAGGAGATGGTCATCACCGTCACCCGCGACGGGTACATCAAGCGCACCCGCAGCGACAACTACCGGTCGCAGCATCGCGGCGGCAAGGGCGTGAAGGGTGCGCAGCTGCGCGCGGACGACGTCGTCGAGCACTTCTTCGTCACCACGACGCACCACTGGCTGCTGTTCTTCACGACCAAGGGCCGGGTCTACCGCTGCAAGGCGTACGAGGTTCCCGAGGCCGGGCGCGACGCGAAGGGCCAGCACGTCGCGAACCTGCTCGCACTGCAGCCGGGCGAGGAGATCGCGCAGATCCTCGACATCCGCGACTACAAGGTCGCGCAGTACCTCGTGCTCGCGACCCGCGACGGCAAGATCAAGAAGACGGCGCTCAGCGAGTACGACACCAACCGCCAGGGCGGGATCATCGCGATCCGTCTGCGCGGGCAGGAGGATGCCGAGGGCGGCGACGAGCTGGTCAGCGCGCTGCTGGTCGACGACACCGACGACATCCTGCTCATCTCGCGCCAGGGCATGTCGCTGCGGTTCACGGCGACCGACGACTCGCTGCGTCCGATGGGCCGCTCCACCGAGGGCGTGAAGGGCATGTCCTTCCGCGAGGGCGACACGCTGCTGTCGGCCTCGGTCGCGAAGGATGAGGGGTACGTGTTCGTCGTGACCGAAGGCGGCTATGCCAAGCGGACCGCCGTCGACCAGTACCGGCTGCAGGGACGCGGGGGCCTGGGCATCAAGGTGGCCAAGCTCAACGACGATCGGGGCAGTCTGGCGGGCGGTCTCATCGCCGCGGAGGACGACGAGGTCTTGGTGGTTCTTGCCAGCGGCAAGGTGGTACGCTCTGCCGTGGCCGAGGTGCCCGCCAAGGGCCGCGACACCATGGGCGTCGTGTTCGCCCGTCCCGATGACGATGACCGCATCCTCGCGATCGCCCGCAACGGCGAACGAGCCCTGCGCCACGAGCAGGAGCCGGCCGAGAACGCAGACGCCGCAGACGCCGCAGACGACCCCTCCACTGCGAGCCCCGAAGGAAGTGACACTGACGCATGAGCACGGTAGCCGACAAGCTCGCCAAGAAGTCCTCGAGCAAGACCAGCGCCAAGCAGGTGCGCCTGCGCCTGGTGTACGTGGACTTCTGGTCCGCCGTCAAGCTGTCCTTCCTCGCGGCGGTGGCCCTGGCGATCGTGACGATCGTCTCGGTGTTCCTCGTCTTCATGGTCATCAAGACGACGGGCCTGATCGGCAAGCTCGATGAGCTGTTCACGGCGTTCGACGACAACTTCACGTTGAGCACCTACATCGACCTGCCGCAGGTGATGGCGTTCGCCGCGATCGTGGCGATCCTCAACCTCATCGTCATCACGGTGCTCGGCGCCGTGGTCGCGGGGATCTACAACCTCATGGTGAAGGTGACCGGCGGACTGCTGGTCGGCTTCACGTCCAATTAGGGCTGAGCCCGAGAATCGGGTAAAGTCTACGAGGTTGCGGGGCTATAGCTCAGGCGGTTAGAGCGCTTCACTGATAATGAAGAGGTCCCAGGTTCAAGTCCTGGTAGCCCCACCAATTCCTCCCCTACAACCACATCCGGGGCCTTAGCTCAGTTGGTAGAGCGCCTGCTTTGCAAGCAGGATGTCAGGAGTTCGAATCTCCTAGGCTCCACATCACATCGATCCTTGGCCTCAGTAGGTAGCGGGATCAACCGGGCACGTCGATCGACCAGCCGATCTCGGGCGCCGCGCCGTGGATGAGGATCCACTCGACCACGGAGAGCGCGTCCGGGAGCGCGAGTGTGTCACGGTCCGCGTACTCGTCCTCCTGTCCGTTCTCGAGCAGGTAGCCACCGCTCGTCCCCTGCGCGCCGTCGTCGATCGCATGCCCGGCGCTCCCGTCGGCCCCCATGAGCATGACCATGACCCGCTGGCGGTTCGTGACGAGGTGCAGCATCAGGCCGGTGTCCGACTGCAGCACCGTGGTGAGACTCCCGGCGGCCGCCCGATCGGTCAGGAGCGCGCGGATCTCTGAGACCGTGAGCGGTGAGCCCTCGGCACCTGCCAGTGACCAGCTCGACGCACGGTGCTTCTCGTCCATGTCCCCCATCCTGCCTGACCGCCGCGGACCAGCGACCTCGGTAGGGTGGCGGGATGGACCTCCGCGTCGCGGCCTATGCCGTCATCGTCGACGACGAGGGGCGAGTGCTGCTGGCCCATTGGAACGAGGGGCGCCGCGCCGCGTGGACGCTGCCGGGCGGCGGACTCGAGCCCGGTGAGGATCCCGCCGATGCCGCGCGCCGCGAGGTCCTGGAAGAGACCGGGTTTCACGTGGAACTGGGCGATCTCCTCGGCATCCACTCCCGCGTGATCCCCGCGCGACAGCGCATCACGCCCGGCGCCGATGCTCCCCTCCACACCCTGCGCATCCTCTACCGCGCCCGCATCACCGGTGGTCGGCTGCGCAACGAGGTGGGCGGCTCCACCGACCGCGCGGGCTGGTTCCCCGTCGCCGAGATCGCCGACCTGCAGCACGTGCAGCTCGTCGACATCGGGCTGGAGATGGCGGGGCTCTGATCTCGGTACGCCGCTCGTTCCTCGCGGCTACTCGATCACCGGGGTGGGGGCCGTCAGGGCGCGGCGGGCTGTGAGATGTCGGCGACGACGGCCTGGTAGGCCGCGATCAGGTCGTCGGCATCGACGAACAGGCTGTAGCCGTGCGCGCCGGCGCCCATCGCGATGCGCCGGCCGGCGATTGAGGCATCCGCGTACACGGGCCAGTCCTGCGCGCTGCCGATCGGGGTGATCGTGCCCCGCTCGTATCCGGTCGCCGCGAGCGCAAGCTCCGGCTCGGGCAGGCGCAGCTTGTTCACGCCCACGAGCGCGCGCAGCTTCGGCCACGAGATCGCCCGGTCCCCCGGGATGAGCGCGAACAGGTAGCTGTCGTCGGACCGTTTGACCACGAGCGTCTTGACGATGTCGGCCAGCGTGAGACCCAGCAGTGCGGCGGCCTCGTGCAGAGAGGATGCCGCGGGTCGCTCGCGCAGCTCAATCTCGAGGCCGCGCGCGGCAGCGGCGTAGCGCACGCGCGCGAGGGCGTCAGGGGTGGTCATCGCGTTTCGTCTCGCTCGTTCCTCGCTCGCTCAACGACCGGGAGCGGCGGGTGCGGGGCGGGTCAGGCGTCGGGGGCGCGCAGCGGGTCGTCCGCGACCCAGAGCTCGTCGTCGGCGCGGAGCGTCTGCCACGCGGCGTAGAGAACACCGGCCGCAGCGGCGACACCGAGGATGATGGCGATCACGCCACCGGCGCCGATCCCCTTCTTCGCCGGGGCGGGCGCGGACACGGCGAGCTTCTTCGCGGCATTCTTCCCGTACTTGTCGGCCGCCTTCTGCAGCTTCGCGATGTCGATCGAGCCGAACCCGCGGCCGGCGGCGAGAGCCTCGCGCTTCTCGTTGGCGGCATCCCACACCGACAGCGCCGAGCCGATGAGAGCCCCGACGGCGGGCGCGACGCGCTGGTTGTAGACACGTGCGGAGGTCTGCAGACCCTGGTTCACGTACGGGGCGGCGTACTTCTCGTACGTGTGCTGCACGGTGGGAACGACCTGCTCGCGGTTGTAGTGGCCGAGCTGGCGACCGGCTTCGCGGGCGACGTGCCCGGCCTGGCCGAGCAGCACCTGCTGCGACTCCCACAGCGTCGATGCCTGCTCCTGGAGCTTGCGGAGTTCCTTCTTGCGCTTACGGCTGAGGCTCACGGTGCCCTCCCTGGGGTTCCGGCTGATGTCCGTCATCACGGCGGTACGAATATCCCCATCTTGCCAGACGGGCCCGATGGCGCGAGGGGTTGACAGGTGAGAGAATGCTAAGCATGCCGATCCACACCGCTGTTGCGACGATCCACACCAACCACGGCGACATCGTCGTGAACCTCTTCGGCGACCACGCGCCCCGCACGGTGCAGAACTTCACCGGCCTCGCCGACGGCTCGCAGGCCTGGACGCACCCCGCGACGGGCAAGCCCGGTGAGGGACCGCTCTACACCGACGTCATCTTCCACCGCATCATCCCGAACTTCATGATCCAGGGCGGCGACCCGCTCGGGCAGGGCGTGGGCGGACCGGGCTACAACTTCGACGATGAGATCCACCCGGAGCTGAACTTCAACAGCCCGTACATCCTCGCGATGGCCAACGCGGGTCTTCGCCGCAATGCCATCACCGGCAAGGCCGAGGGCACCAACGGCTCGCAGTTCTTCATCACGACCGACCCGACGCCGTGGCTGCAGGGCAAGCACACGATCTTCGGCGAGGTCGCCGATGACGCCTCGCGCGCCGTCGTGGACGAGATCGCCGCCGTGCCGACCGCGGCCGGTGACCGCCCGATCGACCCCGTCGTCATCCGTTCGATCGACGTCGTGGCGGTCTGACAACGCGTGACCGACTCCGACCCCCGCAGCAATCCGGACAACTTCTGCTACCGGCATCCGCAGCGGCAGAGTTTCGTCCTCTGCCAGCGATGCCTGCGCATGATTTGCCCGGAGTGTCAGACGCCGCTGCCGGTCGGGGTGATCTGTCCGGAGTGCCTGGCCGAGCAGCAGAAGGCCCACAAGGCGACGGTCACGCGGATGCCGCGGCGTCGCGCCGCGGGCCTCGACGGCCGGCCGGTGGTCACGTACACGCTGGTCGTCGTGACGAGCGTGTTCTTCCTCATCGGGCTGATCCCCGGAATGGGCGACGTCGTCACGTCGTGGTTGTTCTACTATCCCCCGCTCGCGTACGCGCAGCCGTGGCGACTGTTGACCGTCACCCTCGTGCACGCGAGCATCTGGCATGTCGCGCTGAACATGCTCGCGCTCTGGGCGCTGGGCCGCAGCCTTGAGCCCCTGCTCGGCCGGTGGCGGTTCCTCAGTCTGTACCTGCTGAGCGCGCTGGGCGGATCGGTGCTGGGCGCGCTGTTGGCGCCGACGACCCCGGTGGTCGGCGCGTCGGGCGCGGTGTGGGGTCTGCTGGGCGCGATGTTCGTGATCGGCCGGCACCTCGGAGCGAACGTCACCGCGATCGCGATCATCCTGGGACTGAACCTCGTGATCACATTCCTGCCGAACTCGAACATCGCCTGGCAGGCGCACATCGGCGGCGGTCTCGTCGGCGCGCTGGTCGGCCTCATCTTCGCCAAGACGCGCAAGATCCGCCAGCGCCGCACGCAGATCTGGCTGCTCGTCGCGGTGGCGGCGGGCCTGCTGACGCTGCTCGCGGTGCCGCTGCTGATCTACCGGTGAGCGTCCCGGCTGACCACGAGAGTTATCCACAGATTCATCCACACATGGGGATGAATCACACCGGTGTAATTCCTTTCAGCGCCAGCGGGTCGTCATGAGGAAGCCGACGAACGCGATCGCGAACCCGATGACGAGGTTCCATGCGCCGATGCCTGGGATTGGCAACGCGACATTGTTCCCGCCGCTCAGATAGAACACGATCACCCACAGCAGGCCGAGGATCATGAGGCCCAGCATGATGGGCTTGAACCACACCGGGTTGGGGGCGGACTCGCTCTCGCCGTACTCCGCGAGCTGCTCATCATCCTTGCCTGAACGTGCCATGGCGAAGATTCTACCTGGCAGCGGCGTCACAGCCGTGCTGTGGAAGAATCGCACCATGGGGGAAGCTCACCAGCGGCGCCGTGTCTCGGTGATCGGCGTCCTCGGCGAGATCCTCATCACCATCGGTGTCGTCGCCCTCCTCTACGTCGCCTGGCAGATGTGGATCGGTGACTGGATCATCGGCTCGCAGAAGCACAACGAGGCCAGCGCCCTCTCGCAGAGCTGGACGCAGCAGACCACCGCCCCGACCGAGTCCGCGACACGCATCCCGCCGCCGACGCCCACCGACACCGCCGATCTGATCGTCCCGGTGCTCGCCCAGCCCGAGCACGGCCAGCAGTTCGGCGTCATGTTCGTGCCGCGGTTCGGACCCGACTGGCAGTTCACGATCGCCGGTGGCACGACGCGCAAGGACATCCTCGACCAGGGCGAGATCGGCCACTACGTCGACACCGCCATGCCCGGCGACATCGGCAACACCGTCTACGCCGCGCACCGCTGGACCTCCGGTGCGCCCTTCGACCCGATCGACAAGCTCGTGATCGGCGACGCGATCGTCGTGCAGACCCCCGACGGCTGGTACACCTACCGGTTCCGCACCCTCGAGTACGTGCAGGACACCCAGGTCGAGGTGCTGCTGCCGGTGCCCCAGCAGGTCGGTGTCGCCGCCAACGGCCGCTACCTCACGCTGACCAGCTGCGCACCGAAGCTCAACATGCTGGAGCGCATCATCGCGTACGCCGTCTTCGACAGCTTCACACCGACCGCCGACGGGCCGCCGGCCTCGCTCACCGAAGGGGTGACCGCCTGATGTACGCCGCCCTCTGGCGCATTCTGCCCGGCCCGGCGTGGGTGCGGGTGCTGATCCTGCTCGTGCTGCTGGCCGCCGTGCTCTATGGCCTGTTCTGGTACGTCTTCCCCTGGGCGGGCCAGTTCATCAACCCGCAGGAGTCCACCGTCGGTGGCTGACGTCCTCGTCGTCGACAACCACGACAGCTTCGTCTACACGCTCGTCGGATACCTCCACGAGCTCGGCGCGACGACGACGATGATCGAGGCGGATGCCGTGGCAGACCCGGCGGCCGCGCTCGCCGGTGTCGCCGGGGTGCTCGTCTCCCCCGGACCCGGGAGGCCCGAGGCGGCCGGCGCGTCGGTGGGGGTCATCCGGGCGGCGGCGGGCCGCGGCATCCCGGTGCTCGGGGTCTGCCTCGGGCATCAGGCGCTCGCCGTCGCATTCGGCGCAGACGTCGATGAGGCCCCCGAACTGCGTCACGGCACGACGTCGCAGGTGCACCACGACGGGCGCGGCCTGTTCCTCGGTCTGCCGTCGCCGTTCACGGCGACGCGGTACCACTCCCTCGCGGTGGTGCCGGCATCCGTTCCGCCGGAACTGGAGGTCACGGCGCGCACCGCGGCGGGCGTCATCATGGGGCTCGCTCACCGCACCCTGCCGCTGTGGGGGGTGCAGTTCCACCCCGAGGCGGTGCTCACCGAGGGCGGGTACCGGCTGCTCGGCACCTGGCTGGAGCGCACCGGCGTGGCCGGCGCGGCGGCCCGTGGGGCGCGCCGCAGTCCGCTGCGGCAGCTCTAGGAGCCGGTGCAGACCGTCAGCTCGACGGTGGAGTGGATCGGCACGTCGCCCGGCGGGAGCGACTGCGCGGCCACGGTCCGATCGGCCGTCGCGGGGCAGCCGGGGTCTTCGATGACGACCGGGTTGAGCTTCAGCGCGTCGGAGGAAAGCTCCCGCTGCGCCGCCTCGACGGTGTAGCCGACGACGTTGTTGAGGGCGACCTTGCCGCTGGCGACCACGAGGTTCACGGTGGTTCCCAGGGGCACCTCGCTCCCCTCCGTCTGATCCGCCGACATGACGGTGCCGGCGGCGAGGTCCGGGTCGCTGCGTGTCGTGATCGCCCCGAGCGTCAGCCCGGCCTCGGCGAGGGCGGCCTCGGCATCCGTCGACGACAGTCCGGTGAGCGTCGGCACGGTGCTCATCTGCTGACCGGTGGACACGTACACCTTGATCATCTGCCCCGGCGCGACGGTGGTGCCGGCCGACGGATCGGTGCGGATGACGTTGCCGGCCGCGATCTGATCGCTACTCTCCTCGAGCCGATCGGCCTGCAGGTCGTTCTTGAAGAGCTCCTCGTTGGCCCGCTCCCACGACATGTCCGTGATGTTCGGCACGATGCGGGCGTTCGGGTGCAGAGTCGGGCCGGGCCGGGCGGTCATCACCCAGATGAGCACCGAGATCAAGACGACGGCGAGCACGGCCACGCCGGCCCAGATCCACGCGACGGGCGGACCCGACTGGGTGCGCCGCATCGTCGTGTCGGTCGTCAGCTGCCGCAGCGACCGCGCCGTCTCGGCCGCCTGACGCGGGTTCGCGCCGTACAGCTCGCTCGTCAGGGCGCCGAGCTGCTTCTTCGTCGGGGCGCGCCCCTCCAGCGTCGCGTCCAGCGCCTCGCGGAACGATGCGGCGTCCTGATAGCGCTGGAACGGGTCCTTCGCCAGGGCGCGCAGCGCGACGGCATCCAGCGATCGCGGCACGGTGTCGACGAGCTCGGAGGGCGGGACCGGTGTCTCGCTGACGTGCTGGTAGGCCACCGCGACCGGCGACTCGCCGCGGAACGGCGCGCGTCCGGTGAGCAGCTCGTAGAGCACGACGCCCGCCGAATACAGGTCGGCGCGCGCGTCGACCGGCTCGCCCTTGGCCTGCTCGGGAGAGAAGTAGGCGGCGGTGCCGAGGATCGCGGTCGTCTCGGCGACGGTCGACGACGAGTCCGACACCGCGCGCGCGATGCCGAAGTCCATCACCTTGACCTGCCCCGAGCCGGCGACCATCACGTTGCCGGGCTTGATGTCGCGGTGGACGACCCCGGCGCGGTGCGAGTACTCGAGCGCCTCGAGGATGCCGTCGAGGTAGCGGACGGCGTCGGTCATCGGCACCGGACCCGACGCGATGATGTCCTTCAGCAGTGTGCCGTCGACGAGCTCCATGACGATGTACGGAACCGAGTGGGTCGTGCCGTCGGCATCCGTCTCGGTGTCCTCGCCGGCATCGAACACCCGCACGATGGTGGGGTGCGACATGCGGGAGGCCGCCTGCGCCTCGAGGCGGAACCGGGTGCGGAACGCGCTGTCGTCGGCCAGTTCGCGCTTGAGGATCTTGATCGCGACCTCGCGGCCGAGCCTGAGATCGCGCCCTCGGTAGACGCTGGCCATGCCGCCGCGGCCGATGAGTTCATCGACGCGGTAGCGATCGGACAGCACGCGTGGCTCTGCAGACACTTCACTCCCAAAGCCCTGACCAACGGGGCGGATTCGACAGCCAGCCTAACCGACCGGCCTGGGCGAGAACCCGGCGCGATCGGCGACGATCAGGGGGCGGTGTCGGGTGTCGGACTCGTCGTCTGCGTCGGGATCGGCGCCTGGCCTTCCGGTGAGGCGGGCGACTCGCGGTCGCCGCACTGCGCGGTGTACGACACGAGCACGAGCGAACCCGGCTGGGCATCGGCGTTCGCGGTGACGGTGAGGCTGCGCGGGCTCGGCGGCGCCTGGTAGGTCGTGCCGTTGTTCGCGTCGAACGTGCCGTTGATCACCGACATGTTGAACGCCGTGAGCGACGACCCCGCGGGGCACGTGAAGGCCGGCCAGGTGACGGTGAACGACGACGATCCGGGCGGGTTGTTCACCACGGTGGGGGCGCCCGGCGTGTCGATGGCGGACTGCTCGTCGTAGAAGGTCAGCGTGATCGACGTGTTCCGCTGCACGTTTCCGGCGGCGGGGTTGGTCTGGTAGATCTTCCCGACGTCGCCGGCCGTCGGCGCAGGGGTGCCGCGTTCGCAGACGACGCCGGTGAGCTCGTTCTCCTGCGCGATCGTCATCGCCTCGTCGCACGTCTTGCCGATGAAGCCGAGGCTGGTGATCGGGATGTTCGTCGGCTCAGGGGTCGGGGTGTCCGAGGGCTCGGTCGGGGTCGTGCTCGGCGTCGACGACGACGGTGCCGGCTCACCGCCGGGGTTGGCGAAGAGGGCGAACAGCGTGCCGCCGAGGACGAGCAGCAGGATCGCGATGAGCGCGATCAGCGGCCATGTCCAGGGACTCCGCTTCTTCTTCTCGGGGGCGGGCTCCTCGGCATCCGCGGCGGGCGCGGCCTGCGGCAGGATGCGCGTGGCCTCGGCGGTGCCGAGAGCACCCGGAGTGAGCAGCTGCGTGACCTCATCGACGGGCACGCTGCCGGCGATCGCCGGCACGATCGCGGCGGCGCCCGCAACGTCGCCGCGGCGCAGGGCGGTCGCCGCGCGCGCCACCGCGGAGGCGGTGGCCGGGCGGTCTTCGGGCTTCTTCGCGATCATGCTCATCACGAAGTTGCGCACCGGCTCGGCGATCGTCGCCGGCAGCGCCGGCGGGGTGTCGTTGATCTGCGCCATCGCGATCGCGACCTGCGATTCGCCCGTGAAGGGGCGCTTGCCGGCCAGGCACTCGTAGGCGACGATGCCGAGCGAGTAGATGTCGGTGGCGGGGGATGCCGGGTGACCGGACGCCTGCTCGGGCGAGAGGTACTGCACGGTCCCCATGACCTGCCCGGTTGCCGTCAGCGGCACCTGGTCGGCGATGCGGGCGATGCCGAAGTCGGTGATCTTGACACGGCCGTCGGGGGTGATGAGGAGGTTCCCGGGCTTGATGTCGCGGTGGACGAGGCCGGCCGCGTGCGCGGCCTGCAGCGCGGCGGCGGTCTGCGCGACGATGTCGAGCGTCTTGTCGGTCGACAGCGACCCCTCGCGCTCGAGGATCGTCGACAGCGCCTCACCGGGGACGAGCTCCATGACGAGGAAGGCGGAGCCGTTCTCCTCGCCGTAGTCGAAGACGCTCGCGATGCCCTCGTGGTTGACGAGTGCGGCGTGGCGGGCCTCGGCGCGGAAGCGCTCCAGGAACCCCGGGTCGCCCATGTACTCGTCCTTGAGGATCTTGATCGCCACGGTGCGGCCGATCACGTGATCGGTGGCCTCCCAGACCTCGCCCATGCCGCCGATCGCGATTCGCGAGTCGAGTTCATAGCGCCCGCCGAAGCTCACACCCTGTGTCGGTCTCATCTGCTCAGCACCGCCTCAATGACTTTCTTCGCGATCGGGGCCGCGATTCCGTTGCTCGTGCCGTGCTGGCCGAGTCCTCCGCCGTTCTCCACCATGACGGCGACGACGACCTGCGGGTCATCCGCGGGCGCAAATCCGGTGAACCACAGCGTGTACGGATCCGAAGGACCGTGCTCCGCGGTACCGGTCTTCCCAGCCACGTCGACCCCGTCTATTCTTGCACCGCTCGCCGCGCCGTCACTGACATTGGCGACCATGAGAGAGGTCATCGTCGCGGCATCCGCCGTGCTCAGCGCACGACCGAACTCGCTGTCCTCGAAGGTCTGCTGCACCGTCAGGTCGGGGGCGACCACGCGGTCGACCAGTCGCGGGTTCATCACGACGCCGTCGTTGGCGATGCCGGCGGCGACCATCGCGATCTGCAGGGGCGTGGCCTGCACGTCGCCCTGCCCGAAGCCGGTGAGAGCGACCTTGTCGTCGGAGAGCTGCCCGGTCGGGTACACCGAGGGCGTGACGGCCAGCGGGATGTCGAACCCGGAGTTGAAGCCGTACTTCTCCGCCTCGGTGCGGATGGCGTCCTCGCCGAGGGCCACGGCCAGCTGGGCCATCGGGATGTTGCAGCTGAGGCGCAGCGCCGTCGCGATGGTGACCTCGTCGCCGGCTCCGCACGTGCCGCCGTCGAAGTTGCTGATCGAGGTCGACGTGCCGGGCAGCGTGTAGCGGGCGGGATTGGGGAAGGTCGAGTCGGGGGTGAACTTCCCCGAGGAGAGCGCGGCCGAGGTCACGACGAGCTTGAACGTCGACCCCGGCGGGTTGAGGTTGCCCTCGATCGCGCGGTTCCACAGCGGGTTCAGGGCGTTCGCGACGAGCTCGTCGTAGGTCGCGTTGACCTGCGCGGCGTTGTGCACGGCGAGCGTGTTCGGGTCGTAGCTGGGGCTCGTCACCATCGCGAGGATGCGGCCGGTCTTCGGCTCCATGGCGACCACCGCCCCCTCGTCGTCGCCGAGGGCGTCGAACGCCACTTTCTGCAGTGCCGGGTCGAGGGTCACCAGGACGTTGGACCCCCGCGCCGGCTGCCCCGTGATGATGCGCTCGATGCCCGCGAGGAACTGCGAGCTCGCCGTGCCGGACAACTCGCGGTTCATCGCCCGCTCCAGCCCCGTCGCGGACTGCAGCAGTGGATTGATGAAGCCGGTCACCGGCGCCCACATCGTTGCATCCGCGTACTGCCGCTGCCAGCTGTAGATGTCGTCGCTCGGCACCGACGTGGCGATCACCTCGTCACCGGCGATGATCGATCCGCGCTGCACCTCGAACGAGTCGTAGAGGGCGCGCTTGTTGTGCGGGTTCTCGCCGAGGTCGCCGGCTTGGACGACCTGGATCCAGCTCGTGGCGCCGAACAGCGCGATGAACATCGCCAGCATGATGAAGCTGAGGCGGCGGAGCTCTTTGGTCATGTGGTCACCCCCCTCATCCGATCACCACGCGGGGCCTCGAGCGGACCGCGTCGGAGATGCGCAGCAGCAGGGCGACGATGATCCAGTTCGCCACGAGCGACGAACCGCCCGCGGCGAGGAACGGCGTCGTCAGCCCCGTCAGCGGGATGACGCGCGTGACACCGCCGACCATGATGAACACCTGCAGCGCGATCGTGAACGACAGTCCCGTCGCCAGCAGCTTTCCGAAATCGTCCTGACCGGCGATGCCGATGCGCACGCCGCGGCTGGCGAAGACCATGTAGAGGCAGAGGATCGCGAAGACGCCGATGAGGCCGAGTTCCTCGCCGAGACTCGGGAAGATGTAGTCGCTCTGCGACAGGGGGGTCAGTCCCGGGCGGCCGCGGCCGAGTCCGGTGCCGATGAGTCCGCCGTGCGCGAGGCCGAAGATGCCGCTGGCCAGCTGCATGCTGGAGCCGTCGATGGTGTCGGGGTTGAAGGTGTCGAGCCAGTTCGTGAACCGGGCGCGCACATACGGCAGGATCTGCGTCGCCACCGCGACACCGACCGCCGCCAGCGAGAGCCCCAGGAAGACCCAGCTGGTCTTGCCGGTGGCGGTGTAGAGCATGGCGATGAACATGCCGAAGATGAGCATGCCAGTGCCGAGGTCGCGCTGCAGCACGATGATGCCGAGGGACGCGAACCAGATGAGCAGCAGCGGGCCGAGGTCGCGCGCGCGCGGCCAGGTGATCCCGAGGAACCGCCGGCCCACCGAGCTGAGCGCCTCGCGGGTGCGCACGAGGTAGCCGGCGAAGAAGATCGCGAGGCAGATCTTCGCGAGCTCGCCCGGCTGGAAGGAGAAGATGCCGCCGATGGAGATCCACACGTCGGCGCCGGCCTCGACGCCCAAGCCCGGCACGAACGGCAGGAGCAGCAGGACGACACCCGCCAGGCCCGAGACGTAGGTGTAGCGGAACAGCACGCGATAGTTGCGCAACGCCAGCACGAGGGCGACGGCGCCGGCCAGCGCGATGCCGAGCCACACCAGCTGCCGGGTCGACAGCGCCTCCCATCCCGAGATGCTGCGGCCGATGTCGATGCGGTAGATCATCGCGAGCCCCAGGCCCGACAGCACGGTCGCGATGGGCACGACGAACGGGTCGGCCTGCGGGGCGCGATAGCGCAGCACGATGTGAAGGCCGAGGACGAGGGCGGTCAGCGCACCGCAGTAGTACAGGAACGTCCAGTCGATGTGGCCGAGGGCGCCGAGCTGCACGAGGGCGACCGCGGCGCCGTTGATGAGGAACGCGAACAGCAGCAGGCCGAGCTCACGGTTGCGCTGTGTCTGCGGCATCCGGAGTCTGCGCAGTGCCTTCACGACGGTGGTGTCGGCCTGGCCGGTGTCGACGGCGGTCATGGCGTGTCCTCCACGGTCTCGCGGAGGGTCTCCACGATCGCCTCAGCGTCGGCCAGCGACCGCGCCGAGATCGTCGCGGTGACCGCGAGCCGCTGGTAGAAGGGCAGTTCCGACAGCAGGATGCCGGTGTCTTCGTGCACCGACGAGAGCGGGATCGGGCCGAGATCCTGCTGGATCCCGCGGTAGATCACCACGGAATCGTCGTCGGCGCCGACGAAGTAGCGCGACTGCGTCCAGCTGTAGGCGCCGAACAGCGCCCCCGCCAGGGCGGCGAGGATGACGACGAACCCGACGACCCACCAGATGCGCCGGCGGCGGGCGCGGCGGCGATCCTCCTCGATGAGCTCTTCGAGGAACTCGGCGGCCGGCTCGAAGTGGGTCGGCTCGTTCGCCGCCTGCCGGGCGGGGTGCAGCCAGCTGGTGCGGCCGGGCCGGGCGGCGGGCACGTCGACGCCCTGCGGGTTCGACGCCGAGCCGACGATCGTCGGGGTGCCGCTGAACATCGGGTGGCTGCCGCCGACGTCGACGATGACGACGGTGACGTTGTCGGGGGCACCGGCGTCGAGCGCCTGCTTGAGCAGCAGATCGGCGGTGCGCCCCGGCGGGAGCTTCTGCCCCAGCACCTTGCTGGTGTGGGCGTCGTCGACGACGCCGGAGAGGCCGTCGGAGCACAGCAGCCAGCGGTCACCCGGCTGGGTCGGCATGATGAACGTGTCGATCTCGGGATCGGGGTCCATGTCGCCGAGCACGCGCATGAGCACGGAGCGGCGCGGGTGGTAGCGGGCCTCTTCGGGGGTGATGCGACCCGAGTCCACGAGGCGCTGCACGAAGGTGTGGTCGGTCGTGATCTGGGTGAGCGCGTCGTCGCGGTACAGATAGATGCGCGAGTCGCCGATATGCGCGATGACGGCGTAGTCGTCGACCATGATGAGGCCGCTGACGGTGGTGCCCATGCCGGCGAGCTCGGGTCGGCGGGCGACGGTGTCGATGAGGACGGATGCCGTGGACCCGATGGCGTCCTGCAGCGCGCGCTCGGCCTCGCCGGTCGACGCGAAGGGGTGGTCGAGCTCTTTCAGGCGGTGCACGGCGAGGCTCGAGGCGACGTCACCGCCGGCATGGCCGCCCATGCCGTCGGCGACGACGAACAGGTTCGAGCCGGCGTAGCCCGAGTCCTGGTTGTTGGAGCGCACCTTTCCCGTGTGGGAGATCGCGACGCTCGATCCCTCGAAGACCATGCGGCGCCGGCTACTTCCTCAACTCGAAGGTCGTCGCGCCGACCTTGATGGGGGCGCCGATGCGCACGGGCACCGGGGTGCTGACGCGGTGGCCGTCGTGCCAGGTGCCGTTGGTCGAGTCGAGGTCCTGGATCATCCACTGGTCGCCCCACAGGAGGAGCCGGGCGTGGTGGCTGGAGGTGTAGTCGTCGCGGATGACGAGGCCCGACTCGCTGGAGCGGCCGATCGTGAGGGCGTCGGTGCCGAGCGGAAGTTCGAGCCCCGCCTTGGGGCCGCTCGTGATGACGATGCGCGAGACGGCGTCTCGCGTCGCCTTCTGCGGGCTGGAGGGGGCCGGGGCGCTGGCCGCGGCGGGCGCGATCGGCGCCGTCGCCGCCTGCGCGGGCGGGGGCGCGGCGGCGGCCGGGGCCGCCGCCGGTGCCGGATCGGGGAGCTTGCGCACCTTCACGCCGAACAGATCGGCGCGGAGGGAGTAGACGACCGCGAAGACGAAGAACCACAGCAGGATCAGGAAGCCGATCTGCAGGAGCAGCAGGGTCAGTTCGCTCGTCACCGGGCGCCCCCCTCGAAGCGGGGACCGTCGAACCCGAAGGCGCGCGTGGCGTCGGAGGCCGACACGCTCGGGCGGGGCGGCGTGGCTTGGGCGATGACGCGGAAGACGATCTCGGTGCGCCCGATCTTGATGACGGAGTCGGGCGGCAGGGGGGCTTCGGAGACCTTGCGGCCGTCGAGCTCGGTGCCGTTGGTGGAACCGAGGTCGCGGACCATGGCGCGCTCGCCGTCCCACAGGATCTCGACGTGACGGCGGCTCGTCCCGGCATCCGCGATCGTGATGTCGGCGTCGCTGCCGCGGCCGATGACGGTGCGGCCCTTCGCGAGCGGATGCCGGGCGCCGGCGATGTCGACGACGCCGCGCCAGGCGACCTGGCCGGCCGCGGTCTGCGAGTCGACGCGCAGGGTGCCCGTGGAGAGTTGCTCGTCGGTGGCGAGGGAGACGGTGACGGGCCCGGCGAAGCTGAAGCCCTGCGCCTTGGCGTGCTTCTGGACGAGGCTCAGCAGTTCGTCGTCGAGTGTCGAGCCCAGTGAGCGCATGCGCTCGGCATCCGCCGGGGCCAGGCGCACCTCGAAGGCGTTGGGCGCGAGGATGCGGTCACGGCTGACGACGGCGGCCTTGGCGTCGAGTTCGCTGCGCAGGGCGGCGGCGATCTCGACCGGTTGAATGCCGCTGCGGAAGGACTTCGCGAACGCGCTGTTGACCGCGCGCTCGAGTCCCTTCTCGAAGCTGTCCAGTAGTCCCACGGGGCTCCTCATGCTCGGGGGCCGGTGGGTACATGCTAGTTGTACAGCCTGAGCGAGTACGGAAACCCCCGCCGGTGCGCGGATTCGGGACCACGCGCGCGCCGTGATATCCTCGGGAAGTTGAGTCCGTGGGATCTTCGGATGCCGCGGCTCGCGCGAGTGGCGGAATAGGCAGACGCGCTGGCTTCAGGTGCCAGTGCCCGAAAGGGCGTGGGGGTTCAACTCCCCCCTCGCGCACCATAGGAGGCTTACTGCAATCGCCCCGGCTTTGCAGGGCGGTAAGCAGGTCACCTACGGTTCCAACGAAAAGGTCACCCTTCGGGGTGGCCTTTTCTGCTGTTTCCGGGCTTCTGCGGGCCGCTTCCGCACTGGCTACGACTATGGCCGTTTCGAGGCTCTGCCCGGCTTCTAGGTGTACTGACCCGGATCGTTGTTGACGTAGGAGAGACCTCCGTAGTCGAGTTGGAGCTGTCTAGGTTCCCTCGAGTCCACGGAGGTCTCTCGTGTCCCACGCTAATGCCCGGCTGACTCCGGCCGGCAGGTTGATCATGGTCCAGCGCATCGAGTCGGGGCGTGCGGTCGCGCATGTCGCGGCGGAGATGGGGATCTCGCGCACGACTGCGTGGCGGTGGTGGCGTCGGTTCCGGGAACACGGCTCCGCAGGTCTGCAGGATCGTTCCAGCGTCGCCCACTCGCACCCGCGTAGGACGGCGGCATGCGTGGAGACGCGGGTGCGGATCATGCGACACGTCACTCGTCGCGGTCCGGTGTTCATCGCGGGCCGGCTCGGCCTGCAGCCCTCGACGGTGGGGCGGGTGCTGCGCCGCCACCACGTCCCGCTGCTGCGGGAGCTGGACCCGGTCACCGGGACGGTGATCCGCGCGACCCGCCGGACGGGACGGCGCTACGAGCACGACCATCCCGGGTCGTTGATCCACGTCGATGTGAAGAAGCTGGGCCGCATCCCCGCCGGCGGCGGGTGGCGCCTCCACGGCCGCGGTGAACGACCCGCCCGCAAGCGAGGGCTGGGTTACGACTACGTCCACACCGTCATCGACGACCACTCCCGGGTCGCTTACGCGGAGATCCACGATGATGAGAAGGGCACCACCGCGGCCGGTGTTCTCGAGCGGGCGATCGCGTTCTACGCGACCCTCGGAGTGAAGGTCGAGCGGGTGATCAGTGACAACGCGTTCGCATACCGCCACTCGACCGCGTTCCGCGCGGTGATCGAGCAGCACGGCATCAAGCACCGGTTCATCAAACCGCACTGCCCCTGGACCAATGGGAAGGTCGAACGCCTGAACCGGACCCTCGCGACCGAGTGGGCCTACGCGAGACCCTGGACCTCGAACGAGGACCGGGCCTCCGGCTTGACGACCTGGCTCGACCACTACAACCTAGACAGGCGCCACCTCGGCATCGGAGGCATCTCACCCATCGACCGCATCAACAACGGTCGAGGTCAGTACAACTAGGGCCGTCCAGCCGCGTTCAGCGGCCAACAACTCGACCAGCGGTGAATTCAGCTCGTCGCCGACCACCTCGTCATTCACGACGTAGATGCGGTTGAAGAATGCCTGGTTCAGTTGACGACGCATCTCGTCCGATGCGCGGCGGTAGAGTTCCTGGGGGTCGGCGAGTAGCTCGAGGTGGGCGTTGATGTATGCCAGTCCTCCGGACAGGTCGAGTTCGACCGCGTCAAGTTGGGCGGCGAGCTTCGCGCGATCGCGGCCAATCTCATGCAGTTTGACCTTGATGCGGGCGGTCGGCAGCTCACCATCGGCGGCGAGGTCGAGGAGATTCTCTTCCTTGACCGCCAGCTGACGGAGTTGGTTTTCCAGCTGCTTTCGGAGTAGCTGCTGGGCTTTCACTTTGTCGGCAACTGCTGACTCGAGGTTCTCGCGGACCGCTGCGATGAACTCGGTGCTCAAGCGGATGGTCTTGTAGTGAGCCTCGATGGCACGCTCAACGCGCTCCATGTTGGAGTAGGGCGCGTCGCAGACATGGTCTTGGACGCCGCGGCAGAAGAAGTAGGCGTACTCTCCGCCGTTTCGACCGGTGGCGCGCATGATGATCATGCGCTTGATCACGCGGTCTTCGAGGCGGCACCTGCCGCACCAGATGGTGCCCTTCAGGTAGTGGTCATTCTTGATGCGCCGTTCGCCAGATTTGTTCCGTGCGTCGAGGAGTGTTTGGACCTTCTCGAAGAGTTCCGGATCGATCAGAGGTTCATGCCTGCCGTCGTAGGTTTCGCCTTTGTATTCGATTTCGCCGAGGTAGTAGCGATCGCGCAGGAGGCGTTGCACCTTCGAGACCGCAATCGGAGCCGCGGGACGCGCTATGGTGGGGCGTGACCGAAGACCGCGATCAGCGAGCTCCGTGGTGACGTCGTCCAGTGTGTAGGTGCCGGATGCATATAGTTCGAACGCGAGCTTCACGAACGGAGCGCGCTCTTCGTCGACCGCGACCGAACGAATCTCCCTACCGTCGATGCGGTCGAGCGTATTCAGATAGCCGATGGGCGCTCGCCCGAGGGTGCCGCCATTCCTGGCCTTCTGGCCCATCTTGTAGGCGATGTCCGCCCCGTCGGCGGCGGACCGGTACTGGTTGAAGGTCGCCAGGATGCCATGCATGAGCTGGCCTTCAGGGGTGCTGTCGATCTGCTCGGTTGCGGAGATCAGCGTCACGCCACGCTTCTTGAGGTCGGCCATGACGATCGCGTCGTCCAGGCGGTTGCGCGCAAATCTCGACAGTTTGTGCACGATGACGTAGTCGACGTCCCGCTCTCGCCGAATCCGCTCAAGCATTTGTTGGAATGCGACGCGCTTGGTCATCTCGGTCGCTGAACGTCCTGGCTCGACGTACTCGCCGACGACGACCAGGCCGAGCTGGTCAGCCTTACGCGCGCACGCAGCACGCTGCGCCGGAATCGAAAGCCCCTCTGGGTCGTAGTCCGTGTTGAGCTGGCCCTTACTGGACACGCGCACATAGACCACGGCGCGGCTTCCGCGCGGTGCGTCTGTTGTCGTGAGCGAGCGGACTTCATCAGAGTCCTCGTACTCATCGTCTCGGGTGACGGGTGCGATGTAGCGCAGCGGTGGTGGGGCATTGTCGAAGACTTGGTGGTTGGTTGCTTGGCGCGGGTTCATTGGCTCCCTCCTTCGGTTAGGTCCTCCGCATTAACGCTCGATTGGGCTTGAAAGTCGAGGGCTTCGACATCGTTGATTGACACTTCGGAACTCCCCACCCCCGTCGCGCTATCGATGTATTTTTCGCATCGATGAGGCGCAACTTTGCCTCCGTCGCCGAGTGAGTGTGTCTGTTGGGCGCGGGCTTCAGCTTCGAGACGAGCCTGTTCTAGACCGGCGGCAACCAGGACCTTGGCGAGGTGTTCTGGCCGCAGGTGGTGATTGAGTTCGGAGAACACCCATACCCGGCGCCCCTGCGTCTTGCGGTAGCGCCGCCGACTTCGTCTATCCGTCATGAGGCACTCCGTTGTGATGAGCCGACGGGCGGCAGAAGGCAATCGTTGGGGGACGACGCGCCGATGAGGTGATGAGGCGCGGCGCGAAGGAAGGAATCGTCGCCCGCTTCACGTCAGTGCCCGAGAGGGGTTCCAGCCTCTCGGCGGGCTGATTAGTTGATGTGGTCATAGTCGCCTCCTTTCGTCGGATCAGCAGGCCCAGTCGGTGCCTCCGGTCTTTGGTTGTCGTTCTTCTCTTGTTGGGTGCGCTTGTGTCCACTTCCACGCGACGGCGGGATGGAAGTCGTTACTTCTGGAAGATGTGCCACCAGCCGTCGAGGTGGACGGCGTCGTAGGTCTCCAGGATCTGGGCGTCGATCGCACCTCGGTTCCAGACGAGATGGTCGGCGGTGATGCCTTGCTCGGTCATGACGTTCTTCACGGCGTCGAGCCAACCGAGGTTTTCCAGGACGACGGTGCGGAACTGGTCGAAGTGTTGCCAGGCGTCGAGGTAGCTGTCGTAGAAGGTGTCAATGATGTTCTCGGCGGCCAGGTTGGTGTCATGGAGCATCAGGTAGGCGGCGAACGCGGCGCCGTTCTGTTCGACGCCACTCAGGATGCGGAGGGCGTCGTCGGGGTCTTTCAGTTGGGCGAGGGAGTGTTCGACGGACGCTACTGCTTCCGGCCCGAACGGCGGGTTGCTGTGTGGGCGCCAGGGCTCGTTCTCGGGTTCCCGCTGGTGTGGTGGGGGTGCTTCGGGGCTCATGGGTTCCTCCCTTCGACTGCTGCGGTGTCGGCGTCGTCTCGGATGGTCGATTCGAGTTGGTCCGGCGTGATGACGGTGAATAGCCGGTCTGGCAGGTCCTTGTTCGTGTGGATGGCGGTGGTGAGGCGCTGCACGCGCCGCTGTGTGGGCACGACCCAGAGGACTCGGGGGAACACGCCGTGCTCGGCTTTGGCGCGGCCGGTGGCCTTATAGGCGGCGTAGGTGCGGCATTTGGCGAGGAGAACGGGGAGGTGTTCGGTGCCGCGGTCGACTTCGATGTACCAGTGGTCGTCGTAGGTTTCCGTCGATACCTTCACGTAGAGGTCGGGCTTGAGGATGGCGGTGGTGCCGTGCCGGGTGAGGAAGCTGCGCCACGCGGCGGTCTCTACGGCGATGCTGCTGAGGTGCGCGTCCCCACCGCGGGTGAGTTCGTGCAGCGCGACGACGGTCTCGGTGACCTGCAGGGTGTGGTCGAGGTATGCGAGGGCGGGTTCGGTGTAGCGGCGTCGTGGTGTGTTTTGTCCGCGGGTGAGGCGTTCGCCGGCGGAGTCGAGGTGCCAGATGTAGGCCGCGGAGCCGCGGGTGGATCCGCCGATCTTCCGCTCCATTCGGGTGATGAGTCGGAGCGTCAAGAGCCGGTCGAGGACGCGGACGGTGGCGCGCGTGGCGGCGCTGGGGGTGGCGTGGTCGGTGAAGAAGACTCGCTGCAGGTGGGCGGTGGAGGCGTAGCGCTGGGCGCTGAGGAAGCGCAGGACGGCGAGGTCTCGGCTTGAGAGCCGCTTCAGGAGGGCGGCGATCTGGTTTCCGCTGATGCGCGTCGCGGGTATGGAGTGTTCGCTCATCTGCGCGTCTCCCTCTCGGCCCTCGCGACGAGCGAGAGGGGTCCCGCCAAGGGCGGGACAGTCCCCTCCCTTACGCGGCGAAAGGTACCGTCGTTACGCGGGGTGCTCGGCTGGTTTCTGCTATCGAACGGTCGGGCGACCGGACACGTTCTCTTCTCTTGCAAGTCACTCATTTCGGGCTCCGTTTCTGGCGGCCGATGGGTTCGTCATCATCTGTGAGGTCGCCGCTCGGCGCGGCGCTCGATGATGCGGGTGACGTCGAGGCCATGGGGTGGGGGCCGTAGCGGGCCTGGGCTTCGGCGATGATCGCGTCGGCCGAAGAGATGGCCTTCGGTGGTGGCAGGACGCGGGCGGAGAACCAGCCGGTGCGAGTGCCTGTGTTCTGGAGGCTGGCGTAGATCTCGTACGGCGGGAGGCGGGTGAAGTCCTCGGCGTCGAGGCCGGTCGTGCGGGCGGCTGTTTTCGCTTCGTCGTCTTCGAGGCCGAAGATGATCTTGTTTCTCGCGTTGGCGTCGATGGCTTTGAGGAGCTTGTCGGGCATCTGTGCGCGGTGTTGGTGGGCGAGGTGCCAGGCGGCTCCGAGTGAGCGCGATTGTTCGAGGGCTTCGGCGAGGTCGCCGAGGTGGAGGAAGTTCTGCGCCTCGTCGATGTAGATGCTGACCGGTTTCCGCTTATCTGCGGGGACGGCGGCGCGGGCGAGGATGAGTTGCCATAGCTGGGCGACGACGAGGGAGCCGAGCAGGCTCGCCGTCTGCGTGCCGAGGAGTCCCTTGTTGAGGCTGACCACCAGGATCCGCGGCTTCACGAACAGGTCTTCGAGCTGGAACGCCGGGGTGGTTTGTTCGAGGACAGCGCGGACGCCGGGGCGCAGGAGGAACTGGCGGAGCCGGGTCATGACCGGGCCGATGGCGGCCGCTTGCTGGCCCGGACTCTTCTGCTCGTATTGGGCCCAGAACTGCAAGAGCGACGGTTCGGTGATGGTCGCGACGACCCTTCTCCGGTAGCGGTCGTCGGTGAGCAGCCTTGGGAGTGCGGCGAGGGAGGCGTCGGGGGCGTAGGTCAGGGTGAGGAAGGAGGCGTGGAGGGTGTCGGCGGTGAGCGGGCCGAAGGCGTTCGGGAAGAGTCCGCGGAAGAGATCGAGCATGATCTCCGCCACCAACGCGCGGTGGTCATCGCCGTCGGGTCCGGCGAGCCCGGCGAACGGGTTGATGCCCGCCGGGCGCTCGAGGGACGGGTCGATAATCGCGACGTCACTCGTCCGGCGCTCGGGGATGAGGGCGAGGATGTCCATGGCGAGGTCGCGCTTCGGGTCGACTACGACGACCGACCGGCCAGCGTCGATGTCGGCCTTTATGAGGTGCAGCATCAGGGTGCTCTTGCCTGCCCCGGTCGGTCCATACAGGTGGGTGTGGCGCAGGGCGTCGGTGATCGCGATCCCGACGGGGACGCTGTTGCCGGGGGACGTCGACGTCGCGAAGGTCCGACCCTTCGGCGGCGTGTAAGTCTTCGGCGGCGGCAGAAGTGCTGGGTGCCGGTTCGGTAGACCCGGGAGGTCGTCGTCGCCGATCGGCCACGCCAGCAGGGGGAGCAGTTCCTCCGGGGTGAGGCGCAGCGGCTGACGCAGTGGGACGAGGCCGGCGTCGAGGTTGGCGGGGTTCTTGGTGGTGAGGGAGATCTTCACGCCGCTGGACTGCAGAGTCCGTATGGCAGCGAGCAGCCCGTGGATGAGCAGACGCCTGCGTACGGTTGAGGGGCTGGTGACGCCGATGCGCACGACGGTGCGGAACCGGTACTGGGCGAGCTTGTCCTGCATGCGCGCGTGCATGCTCCGCTCCGCCGGCTTCGGCCCGCTCAGGAGCACCTTCCCGAGGGACGCGCTCGGATCGGGGGTGCTGGTCGGGAGGAGCTCGGGGGCGAGGGCGCGGCCGAGCACGACTTGGAGGACGAGGGTGTCGTCCTTGCCGGTGGCGCCGGAGAGGGCAGCCAGGACGGCGCGCAGTGTTTCGGTGCGGGCGTCGAGGGCGAGGTTCAGGTACCGGCCGCGCATCTGCACCCTGCCCGCCCGTTCTGCCTCGCGGCGGGGATCCGGTGTCGTGACGGCGACGTTCGGCATGAGGCGACGCAGCGTGGAGAGCGTCGCGGACAGGTCGGTCGGGTCCGCGCCGACGAGGTAGCGGGTGCGCCCGGCCTCGGTACGGATCTCCCAGACGACGCCGCCTCGCCCTTCGGTTGCGGCCAGAGCGCGGAGAAACCCGAGGGCGTGGGCTTCGTCGACCGCGGACAAGTGGAGTTCACGCCACGTCGTCATGAGGCGTTCCCTTCCGTCTCCGAGGTCGACGGCGTCACCGCGCCGTCGACGGACTTCTCGGGCGTGGACGATGCGTCGCGATGGGCGCGTTCTTGCATGGCGGCGTGCTCCAGGAGCGCGCGGGCGAGCTTGTCGTAGTCCGGGTGCTCACGGCGTTCCCCACGGACGCGGATGCGGTACTCGCGCCGGCGCCTGCCCCGACCGCGGCGGGTCGGGCCGCTCATCGGCCGCCTCCTACCGAAACCACCGGTCGCGGCGTCCGCGCAGCACGATCACGACCACCGTCACGATCGCGGCGATGAGCAGGATCAGGAGCAGCCAGCCCCAGATCTGCTGCAGCAGCCACACGGCGAGCCACAGCAGGAAGGCGGCGAACGCGACGGTCGCACAGACGGACACGAGCCGCTGTAGGACGGTCTTCTCGGATGAGGACATGAGGAACCTCCGAAGGGATCAGGGGGAGTTGGATCAGGTCAGGCATGGTCGACCTCCGAACGCGGACCGGCCGTGCGGGGCGGGAGCGCGTCGCTGGGGACGGGGTAGCCGGGGATGGAGATGTCGGATTCGACTTCGTTGCCCCAGATGTCCCACCCCTGCATGGGGCGGCGGGCAAAGAGCTCGACGTACGGGCCGGGGCTGAGGCGCTCGATCATGACATGGACCTCCTCTGGCTTATGACTGTGAGACTGGCGGGGCAGCATCGTGAAGGAGCGTTGCCCACGGAACTTGACCGGGAGCTTCCCCTTCACGCCGAGCAGGAGGGTTTCGTGAGCGTGGCGGAAGTACTGGCCCAGGCCCATCTGGTCTTTCCCCCAGACGAACTCGTCCTTGAACTCGAACCCCCACTCGCGCATGACGTCCTCCGCCACATACCGGGTCGACGGGTAGCACCAGAGGTAGAGGTGCGCATTGTCGTCGGCGAGCTCGGCGACGGGCATCGCCTTGATGCGCTCGAGGCTCATGAGGTCGTAATGGGTGGCGGCGCCGTACTTTCCCTTCTGGCCGGCCTGCCAGGGCGGGTCGGCAAGGATTGTCCGGTAGCGGCGGATGCAGTCCGGTGGTGAGCCCTCGGGGTCCTTCTCTGGGATCTCGGGGACGTTGGTGTTGGTGGTGTGCATGTGTGTGCTCCTTCCCGCAGCGGTCTTAGCCCGCTGGGTTGACGAATATCGCGGTCGTGCGGGGCTGCCTCCCTGGTTATGCGCTCTCAGGCCGGTTTCAGCAACCGTCCAATCGCGCACGGCACAGGCAGCGACGGCAGGCTTCTTGAGGTGGGGTGTGGACAAGTCCGGTGGGTGTTGCAAAAATCACACGGCTTCATCCACAGCTCGACAGAGCGGCGACGACGCTGCGGGCAACGGCCGCCGCGACCGGCACGGCGACCGCGTTTCCGAGCTGCTTACGTGCCTGCGCCTCAGAGACCGGGAAGGTGAACCCGTCCGGGAAGCCCTGCAGCCGACACATCTGCTCGATGCTCAGGTAGCGGGGCTCGCCGTCGACGAGGTACCCGTCGAAGCAGTGCGGGTCGCTGAGCGGTCGGCGGTGCCAGGAGGCCATCAAGGTCCGCCCGATGACGCGGTCGACCTTCCCGCCGAACAGATCGCTCATGGTGAACTCGAGCGGCACCGGCTCAGGGAACGAGAACTCCGTCGACGGATCACGGAACCCAACCATGTAGACCCGAGGCCTCGCCTGGGGGAGGCCGTAGTCCGACGCGCGCAGCACCTTCCAGTGGAACGAGTAGCCGAGGTCACGGGTCAAGATCCGCTGGATGCGGGTGAAGGAGTGCCGCTGGTCCTTGTGCGTGAGCCCACGGACGTTCTCCAACACGAACGCCCCCGGCTGCTTCGCGTCGATGATGCGGGCGATGTCGAAGAACAACGTGCCCCGCGCATCGGCGAACCCACGCCGCAGACCGGCGTTGGAGAACGGCTGACACGGGAACCCGCCAGCCACCACATCGACGTCCGGGACATCGGCCGTGTCGACGGTGCGGATGTCGCCGGCGAACTGGCTCGTATCGAACAACCCCGGCGTGCGGGAGCGGAAGTTGGCCTCGTAGGTGGTGCGGGCGTGGCGGTCGTTCTCGGACGCAAACACCACCTCCCCACCCGCCTGCTCGAACGCGAGGTGGAACCCGCCGATACCGGCGAACAGATCCGCCACCCGAACCGGCGGGCGAGTGCCCACCGGCCGCGACCCGATGCGCGGCCTCCGTGGGGTGGGTGCGACGGTATCCGGGCGGAGAGGTGGACGTGAGAGAGTGACGCGGCGACGAGCGCCACGAGTGATGACAGCAGACATGGATGCCTCCAGGCAGAAGAGGAAGAAAAGGAGTGGGAAGGGGCCGGGGCGGTGCGCTGCAGTCGCGGTGCTGGTGTGCACCGCCCCGGCCGGCCTGAGCTCAGGCGTCCGGAAGTTGGCCCGAAGCGCGGTAGGACTCGCGGATGAGCGCCTTACGGGCCTCGTGGGCTTCCATCCCGAGCGCATCGGCGAGGCCCAGGATGGTGCCGCGCAGCTCCGCCTGCGTCCGGTCGAGCTCCGCCTCGATCGCGGCACGCTTACGGGCCCGGTAACGCTCATACAGGTTCATGAGCCATCCCGCGGCGTACGTGACGCCTTTGATGATCCAGCCGACCAGCAGGATCGGCAGGGAGAGGAGTGCGAGCGCGGCCATGTCAGTGCCACCGCCGGATCGCTGCGGCCGCGCCGAGCGTGTAGCTGTCCACGATCTCCCGATAGCGGGCCTCCCCGAGCGGGGCGATCGTGATGAGATGCTGCTCCATCGCCGTCAGTGCACCGATGTGCTCCAACGCGACGTTGCTGAGTAGCGCGCGCCCGTCCTCGGTGAGCTTCGCGACAACCGCACGTCGCTGGATCTGCTCGACCTCACGGCGCGTCTGCCGCTGGATACCCAGCGACATCGACCCCAGTCGCGTGGGACCCGTCAAGCTCCCGGATGGGAGCAGCTCAGTGGTGGTCATGATGATCCTCCGTTCGTGGTTCAGAGATCCGGTCGGATCTCTGGAATCATCGAATCGGAGGGCGATGTTCACGGTCGTGACAAGAAAGTGACACCCGCTGATGGAAGCTGAGACGCTAAAGGATCGCGTGCTCGCCGAGCTACTCGCGCTCAGGAAGATGAGTTCGGGTGTCACCGTTGATGCGCTCGCGGGCACCCGAGTGATTTGTGACCTTCTCGGCGGTGGGGATCCGTTTGTCGCCTATACGCGTCTGTGTCACGAGATCCTTGACTCAGATCTTGGCCTTGCCGTCAAAGCGGCAGCGGCCTCGCTTGGTCTGCTCGCCGAGGGAGACACGCATCTCAAGCGGCTCGATGCGTTCGGTGCGGATATCGGTATGGAGCAACGTCAAGTGCGGCGCTACTCAGACCGAGGTGTGCGACTACTCGCGCGGCTGATCGCGAGCAACTGGCCCACCGAAACTGTGCCCAGCCTCACGGTCATCGCGGTTCGCGGTCAGGGCAAGTGGGAGCTGCATCTCGCGTCTGGCCGACTGCAGGTGATTCAGATGCGGCCAGTCCTCATCACCGCCCTTCGAGGGGACTTGCAAGACGAGCTCCCACTTCAGTGGACTGTGAATGATCAGGAAGTATGGCAGTTCGCGCACACTGCCGAGTCCATATCCGTGCCAGACGACGCTGTCGAGACGTCACTTGTGATTGTCTGGCGTGGAGAGCTCTGGCCCAAGTTCAACGTGCGTTGGCAAG
This sequence comes from Microbacterium aurum, assembly GCF_016907815.1. Taxonomy (NCBI): domain Bacteria; kingdom Bacillati; phylum Actinomycetota; class Actinomycetes; order Micrococcales; family Microbacteriaceae; genus Microbacterium; species Microbacterium aurum. The sequence goes on along the minus strand of NZ_JAFBCQ010000001.1, from coordinate 409,220 downwards.
GAACCAGCGCCGATGTGACGAGCGAGTCGCTTGGTAACAAGCTGGTTCTACGACTTGTGCCTTCAAAGCATCGAGCGCTTCCGGAATGATGCGAGTTGCGGCGCGAGTCACCTGCGCGTCATCACCAAATTGAAACCGGGTCGCCCGTAGGGGCGACCCGGTCGAGGGGACAGGCCCGCTCGCCTAAAGTCTCGGCGGCAGTTCTGTTGCGATCGTGAGCGGTAAGGGACAGATCTCCAACTTGACGATGTCCGCGAGGTGGTAATCGCGAGCATAGTCGTGATGAATCCTGATTCTTACCCGGAACGGACCTCCCAGATAAATCCGGTATCGGACGTTATCGGCAAGACTAACGCGGGGATCCCAGATCGGGACCCACGCCACCATGCTTTCTCTTAAATGTCCGAGCAGAAGCCCGTTAAACGTCCGTGTGCTCATTCTCCACCGCCGTATTCGCGACAGTTGCATCTCGCCTTCGACTGCGCGTCGATGATCTGCGGTGCTTAGCCAGTACGCCTCCACGGTCGACCTCAGCAGTAGTGACCTCATTCGAGCCGAAAGGAAGGCGATATCCACTTCAAGTCGCTGACCGGACTCGCCTTGTCTTAGCAGCACCCGTTGCCCCCCAGCGAGTGTGACGCTTAGGCCAAGCTCAACGTTCTCGTCCGGAGCGAAGAAATTCAAGCACACCTGATCTGCGTGCATTGTCCCGTCCTTCCCATTCACAGTGCAGCGCACCTTCCTGCACCTTGCAGGGCCCCTCACTTCGCAGACGAAGATGAAGAACCCCACAAGCTGCTTGCGGCGGGACCGGAAACGGGGACGCGTTGGCTAGACGAGATGCCTCGCGACAACTGGCATCCACAAGCCCTGGGGAGTCAACGTCGACAAAGACGTAACATCAACCCTCACTCACTTCTACTACTAATCGCTTCTAAAGTCAAGCAATATTCACGCCGCTTTGCTTTGAAATTTGATCAATTAGCTCTAGTCCCATCAAAGCGCGATCCACCGATGCGGCGAGCTCGTTGCTCGCTACTCCGCTCTCCACGGACTGCAGAAAGACCGTCAGCTCATTCACATAGCCGCCTAGATCCCAGTCGTCATGAAGGGTGGAGGGGCGCCAGACTGACTGGTAGCGGTCTCCGCTCGATTCCTCTTCATAGTCGACATATCTCAGTCCTCGCGAGGAGACTCGCTTCCTTTCGGATCCAACGAGCGAGATATCTAGTGAAAATCTCGGAGCGGCATTGGTTACGTGCAGATTGAGTACCCCTCCTGACCCGCCTAGTGTAGCGACGAGAGCATGATTTCCATTGCCCAAGGTGTGCATATTGGCGTGCTCAATCCGAGTTTCTGCTCCAAGAATAAGAGTTGCAATGTCGAGCGCGTGCGTTGCATGCGAGAGAAGAAAAGAGTATCGGTCGCCCACTAGGCCCCACCTTGCACCGTTGGGCTTGCTTGCGTGAAACGAGAGGGAGCCGATCGTGAAATCACCGAATGTGGATCCATCTGCCCACCGCTTCAATTGCATGATCGCCGGACTAAAGCTGAAATTGTGCCCGACGCCTACAATATGACCGTTACGAGTGGCGTCGCGGAACCGTTGGGAGTCTTCTACCGAGACCGCCATAGGCTTTTCGACGAAAACAGGCTTGCCGGCAACAAGGCATTCGTCCAGTACCAATGAGTTTAGCTGAGGGGTAGCGGCGACGATCACCGCATCCACGTCCCCGGCGTGTACTACGTCGCGATAGGTATCAACGATGCGTATGCTTTGCGCAGCTTCTAGGGCGCTTCGATTCTCGGGATCGCAACCCACCCGAACTACTGACGCCTGAGTTCCCGCCAAGGCCGGAATTAAAGCCTCCCGGACATGCTCACCGAATCCGACTATGCCGATCCTGGTCGCCGTCATTATTCCTGCTCGGCTTTCGTGATTCCTAAATTTGGTTCTTCAACATCGCGGCGATGAAGGACGTGAATCCACTCTTGAACCGAGCTGTAGATCATGGGGTCCATCGAAAACGCCGGGCCTCGGAACTCGCCACTCACGGTCTGAACGACTCGTTTGCCCCCAATCGTCGCGGGTTTTCGGCGCTGAGTTGTGTAGGTGGAGAGCAAAATCAGGTTGTCGTCGAAGCGCGCGGAGCAAATCCATCTGAGGTCGGTCACGTAATGGTGATTGACGCGACCTTTGTCGACCTCAATCTGAAGACTCTCGGCGAGGCTGATGGTTGCCTCGATTTCGGACACTTGACTCGCGAGGTCCTTACCGGTGCGCCGCGCTATTACTTCCAGGTTCCTGGTGGAGACCTCGTTTATCTCGGAGCTTTGTGCGCCGTTAGGAATTCGGGGAAGTATCAGTGTCAATGTTCCATCATTTGCGAAGAACTGTTTCCACGCTTTCGCTCGCGGCGATTCCGCCCAGCCGGCCTTCAGTTTACCCGCTGCGTCTTTCTCGTCAGGTCCGGTGAAGAGCCCGTCCCACCCGTGAACGCTCACCTCAATGAGGCTCGCTGTTCGTATCTCGCGATTCCAAGGGAAATCGTCGACTCGTGAGTACTCGTCCACATTCCGTATATATCGCGCCGCAATGAGGAAGGCGACTATGGTCCAGATCGCTGTCGCGGTGAGTCCAACTAAAAGGTCTGCGTAGAAGCCTTGCGCGCCACCAACAGGCTGTGAGCTTTCGCCACTGCCTGCAGGTGGACTGTTCCAGGGCTGGACGTACACGAGCCAGGCGAAAACCCATAGTGCTCCGGCTAAGAGGACTAGTGCCACCAACATCGCCCAGTATCGGCGAAATATTCCGCGTGCTCGACGAGTAAATCGCCGTTGCGACACCGTGAGTCGTGGGGGCATCACAGGTCTCCTAGTCTCGAGTGCAGATGAGGTTCATCCAGTTCTTATTGTTACGTCGGTCGGTGTTGCGCCATTCGCAAACTATTGACAAACCTGCTTGCTTGGCTAGCTCATGCCATTCACCCGGCGTCCATCGGCTCCGGAATCGCGCAGGCGAGCCTTCATAATCGGACTTGTTCTCGAATCCTTCGCTAGGGGTCTGGTGGGCCGTCGTTGCGATATAGATGATTCCGTCGTTCACGAGAAATGAAGTTAGGTGATTGAGAACGTTGAAGGCGTCCACCTTCGGGTACAGGTGAAGAAACGCCTTCGCAAAAACGATGTCAAAGGATTCGCGCCTCTCAATTTCCATGACATCACCCTCAAGCACTTGCGCGGCCGGAGCGTTCTCCTGGGCAATCGTGACCATCTCGGGCGATATGTCAATGCCGGTCACCACGCAACCTTCGTTGGCAAACATTCTCAGGTTTACCCCCGCACCGCAACCGACATCCAGCAACCGTGGCGTACCTTCATGACGGCTACGCCATGCGCTCATCACAGCCGCGACGATCGGAACGTCATTGATTGCGTCGCTAACAGCTCGTGTCTCATACTGCTGTGCGACCCGGTCGTACGCCATCCGGTTCAGCAGCGGCAACTCTGTAACGTCGACCCGCATTTCGCTCCAATGATCCGGGCTCAGGATACATCTCTCGTTGCGACGCTGGCGACCGCTGGCGAGGGGGCGTGGAGGATGTGTAGAGCGATTCATCGCGGACGTACTCGTCCTAGGACCAGTCCTCTTCGCCGCTTCTTGTAAGCACATGCCAGGGCGGCTCTGTGCGCGCAGTGTCGCCATCCGGTCTCCCATCGGACGGTTGTCGTTCGGTGGTCATCCTCGTTCACTGGAAGGGTAGCCATGCTCGTTGCCGGTCTGCGGTCTCGTAGAGAACCAGAAGAGTTCTCGGCCGCACCCGTCAAGGAGGTGACCCGCCCACATGAGCGAGTCCAACGTCAACACCCCACCGGCCACTGCTGCGTCCGCCAACGGACTCGGCTACGGCCCGATCAAACCCCTCGCGGTCAGACTCAACGAGTCCACCCGTACGCAGCTGGACATCATCGCTCAACTGCGTGATCGCAATGTCACCGACGAGGTCCGCCTCGCTATCGACGCCTGGATCGAGCTCGCCAAGGCAGATCCTGCTCTGCAGCGGCTGGCCGAGGCGGCTCGTGAAGAGATCGAACGCGAGGCTGCCGGCAAGCGTGACGCGATCGCCGCCATCTTCGACGCCGCTCCGGCGACGAAGACCACGCGGTCCGCGAAACCAGTCAGCGGCTGACGCCCACCTTGCGGGCGACCGGTCGGGATAGAGCCGTCCTTACGGACGTTGCTCTCCCGCCGGTCGCCCGCGCACCACTCTTCATCTTCATAACACCGTCTCGTTCGCATTCAGCGGTTCAGACAGAGAGCATTCCTCGCTCTCTGGCCGCATGTGTGAAGGAGGACATCTCATGGTGCACGGCATCATCATCCCGGCATCCGACTCGGAGCCATTGGTCGGCGTTGAGTTCGCGAAGCTCGAGGACTACCAGCGCGTGGTCGGCGGCTGGATCGAAGCGGTCGACATCCCGAGCATCGACGCGACAATGTACGTCAACGAGGAAGGACTGCTTCGTGCACTGCCATTCAACCGACGTGCGACGTTCCTCTGGTGGTTTCATGTGCCCGCGAGCCGTGGCCACGCTCAACTTGACGGCAATGCGGTACTGGTCGGGGGAGTGAACTCCGCCGGCCATAGCACCGACCTTTCACCTGCGGTCTCGAAGCTGCTCCTCGGCGCCGGAGAATGCAACGTCAGTACCCGCGAGCCGGATAGCAAGCGGTGGCGATCCGAGCCGGATGTGCACGAGGACTATCTCGAAGCGATCATCTGGGCCACGTTGCTTCAGGAGTACGCGCCCGGTTTACAGGTCCGCGTCACTCCCACCAGTGACAGTCAGAGCGAGTAGCCACCTCCGCACAGCGGTGGGCGCCGGCGAGAAGTCATTCTCTGCCAGCGCCCACCGCTTTTCACTTCTTGCACATCGGCCCTTTCGCCGTCGGTGCAGCCCGTGCTGATTACTGCGCGGCGGCGTACGCCTCAAGCACCGCGGCGGGAACACGTCCACGCTCGCTGACCGTGTGGCCATTGGCGCGTGCCCACTCGCGAACGGCCGCGAGATCGACACCTGAAGCCTTGCGGGCCGAACGTGAAGTGCCACGACGCGCACCAGCGGCGGGTGCGCTGGAGGAAGGGCGTGCGGCGTCGATGAACGGCGCGAGGGCCTTCTCGAGCTTGGCGAGGTTCGCGTCGGAAAGGTCGATGTCATAGGACTTCTTGCCCAGCGCGAAACTCACCGTCCCGCCCTTGCCGTCCTTGATGGGGGTACCGTCGAGATCGTCAACAAGTTCGACGATGACTTTCTGTGCCATGAGGGGTGCTTCTCTCAGAGTTAGTTCGGTGATAGGTAGTCGGGTCCACCTGTTTCGTAGCCACTGTAGTCACACATGCAGGAGATATGTCGGAAGTAGTAGCACGCTTGACAATTGAATCAAAGCCTGATCGGGCTGAGGGGCTCTTCAGGAGGTTATGCCGGGTCTCAGATAGGCGGGGTCATCTGCTAAGTCACGCGCTCGTTGACGCTTTTTTGAGCGACTGCGATGTCGCGGCCAAGGTGGAAACGCGCGACACGCGAGCGCTACTTCGTCTCTCCAGAGTGCGGCAAATTCGAGTGAGCTCACGATGACTCATACTCCGGAGTGGAGCAAGCAATGTTCGCCTGATCGCAGCGGGCCACCTCGCAGTAGAAGGTGGTCTTGCGAGCCCCAATAAGACCGGCGATCTTAGTCCGACGACTTCTTCCCGCATGCAGAGGTTGCCAGGATATTGATCCGTGGACCTGAGGCTGGATCCGACGCATCGGTCACTGAAGCGCCCACATGCTTTTCGGAGTCTGTGACGTCGACGTACGTTGCGGAACGGGGAAGAGATCCTTTCGTCACCGCCCATTGAGCTCCCGCGCTCGCTGGAAGAGCTTCGATAAGCTTCGCGATATCAGTGGATTCGCGGAATGTGATGTCCCACTGGCCGGTGTACATGTAGCCTGCGTTGGAAGAGTCGCCCGTCTTGCAGGCATACGGCTCGCCGTCTGGGCGTTGGACAACGACCGCATCGCTCGGGAAAGTGGCGATGATCTCACCCACGGCAGACAGGGTGTCGTCGCGGACCTCGTCGTAAGACCGAGTTACGGTCACTGTCGAACACCCTCCAACTGCCAGCACTGCGATCGCGAGTGAAGCGATCTTCAAACTTGTCTTGCTCAACGCCTGGACCCCAGCTCACTCAATATCTGACGAACGTTTCGGAGTGAAGTGCCGTTGACGCTTTCATCATCGCTCATGAGGTTGATGTGACTTTCCACGCCCGCGGGCACTTGGACTGCAACGGCGAGGGGGCCAGCAACAGCGGTCTCGAGCTGAGCGATTGTGGGGTTTATTGGTAGTCCACTCATGCCTGAATCGAGGATGTTTATGCCGCGGATTGACTCCGGGGCGACTCCAAATCCTACTTCCCATGCTTGTTGACCAGCGTAGATGCGGTTCACATCGTTTGGCGCCTGGATAGCGTAGCGGGTGACATTGTCCGCGGGTTCGTATCCGTACATCGCGCCGACGCCTCCCGCAAGCACCCGAGCGGTCGGTGTGCCACCATATGCCTCCGCGGCAGACCCTACGGCCGTGGCGTACGAGTGCTCGTAACTCACGGTGGGAACGGCTGGTATGGCGGCGAAGATGCCCCGCTCAAACGCGGCAAGCTCTGGGGCGCGCGCGGAAGCGAAGGCGTTGTTCTGTGGCCCGTTGGACCAGAAGTCCACGGGGGCCGGAGTGAGGTAGGGCATTGGCCCCGTCAACACGGTGAACGCGAGAACACTGTGGCTCGCCGATTTCTCAACCTGCCAGCTTGCGAAGCGGGTTGTGGGGTTGTCGCTGGTGAACTCGCTTATGCTCGCGTTCGTGCCGGGCACCACGAACAGTGCGGACTTCGCGGTGCGTGGGTCCCCGGCCATTTCGATGATTGCGCCCTTCTCGGGGCGCCAGAGGTAGAGCTGCACGTCTCCGTCGGCTACGCGGCGGAGGTAGTTGACCAAGTGTGGGTCGACGAAGTTTGTGTTAACGGTCACAAGGTGGTCGAAGTCAGCGGTGAACTGACGTCGTTCCAGGTCTGGCAGTTGATTCGCCGCGTTGATGCGGTTCGCGGCGACACGGATTGCTGGCGGGAGCCCGTCGAGTGCGCCGATGAGCGTGGATCCGCCGAGGACGAGGGCGTGCTGCTGGTCGAGGGTGAGGCTCTGCCACCATGCTGCGGTCTGTGCGGGGGTCTGTGCGGTGAGGAGCTTGTCGATGAGTTCGGGGTGTGCGGCGAGGAGGGTGGCGATGTCGGTCTCACTCATGCCGGCGAGCTGTCCGAGAGTCACGCTTGCGGGCGCGCCGGGGGTCGACCAGGCGGCGAGCGTTCCGCGAGATGTGATGCCACCAAGGGCGATGAGGGCGGCGTTGTCGGCGGCGGCGCGTTCATTGGCGAGCTGATCGAGCTGAGTGTTCAGTCCTCGTAGACGCCATTGCGTGTCGGCGATACGGGACTCGGAGCGTTCGATGAGGTCCGGGTCGTCCCACAGTTCGAGGTCGCGGCGCAGGACGCGCATCCGGGAGGTCGCTTGGTCGATCTGGCTGGTGATGCTCGTCTGCCGCATCTTGATCGACTCGACCTGTGTGGCATACGCGGACAGCGCGTTCGCGTCTGCCGTGGCCTGCTCGGTGATCTGCTGTAGCTCAGCGGACCCGGAGGTGAGGCCGGACGCGAGAGCGGTGGATGCGGTCGCCTGCCATCCCTGCTCTCGCGCGGCGCCCGCAGCGCTGAGGTCTCCGAGCGCATCGGCAGCTCGTGAGGCGACGGTCGAGTTCATGCCCGCGCCCGCTCGAATGTCCGCAGGGCTCCCTGCGCCCGGGTCGGCCTCGGACCACTGCGCGCTCATCGCGCCCCCACGGCGTTCGCGGCGGCCGTGTCGGCGTCGATCATCGCTGACACCGCGTTGCGTACCCCGTTGGCCCGCAAGAGGAGCGCATCGGATATGACACGCACCCGCGCTGCGCGCAAGCGGCTCGACTCGACGACCGCGCCGGCCACGGCGGCGGAACCCGTCCAGGATGCGTCCCGGATTTCGGTCAACCCGTCGAAGCGTGACGCGGCGGTGTTGATGTGGGTCGCAACCGTGCCGACAGCGGCGTAGTCCGCTATCAGGTTGCCCTGCATGATGACTCCGGGTGTCAGCGGCCGATGCGGGACGCGATCTGCGTGTCGACCTCTTGGAGGGTCTGCGCCGTGGTGCGCAGGAACGCGGCGAGATCCTCAAGGCCACCGATCGTGTTCGTCGCCCCCGACGTGAACCGGTTGTACGCCTCCTGGTAGGCACCCGAGGAACGGTCGGTGACGAAGCCCTGCGCGACGAGCGCGTTGATCTGCGACTGGAGTCGCTGCAGGGTCGTGTTGATCTCGTCGCGGCCGGCGATGAGCTGATCGGCGCGCGAGGTCATTTCACCGTAGGTGACGTTCATGTTGGCCATCAGAGTTCCCCCTCTGTTGTTGCTGCCCCTCGCTTCGCGCGAAGGTGTGTCTCATGTGATGAGACGTTCCGTCTTCCACTTTATGACGGGGTTTCGTGACGAAATGGCCGGATCATGTCCCCTTTTCGGGGGACACGATCGCCACCTGAACCCGCCGCACACGCCCCGCCGTCACCGCGAAACCCCGCCCGACCGGGAAATCCGCCCGCGTCGAGCGCGGGAACTGCACACGGAAGATACTCGCCCCGTCGGCCTCTTCGGGCTGCAGCACGATACCGGCGCGGGCAGTCTTCAACTCGCTGAAGATCTGCCACGCCGATCCCGCGGTGACCGTGTCGGTCTCCACCAGCATCCGCGTCCGCGGGCTCCGGCGAGCGGCCTTCATGAGCTGCGCGACGGCGGACTCGGCGGGAGTGCCCTCGAAGTCACCACTTCCCTCGATGACCACGAAGATCGGTTCCGCGTCCGCCCGACCCAGCAAGGCCGTCAGCGTGCCCGCGAGAAGGCCGGCGGCATCGGGGTCGACGGCCGACTCGGTCCACGGCAGCGCATCACCGAGTTCGCCGGCACGACCGGAGATCAGGTACGCGGGCAGGTGCGGGAAGGCGACGTGCGTGGCATGGGCGATCGTGCGCATCGCTGTCGTGCGGCCGGAACCGAACGGCCCCGTCACGACGAACAGACCGTCGGGGATCGCGACGGCATCCAGCGTGTCGTCGGCGACACCATAGGTCGGCGCTGCGCCCACGGTCGCAGGAAGCGACGACCACGCGATGTGCTCCTCCAGCCGGCGCACGGCCGGAGCCGGCAGCGACGGAGCCGGCACTGCTCGCAGCGCCGCAGCCTGCGTGGCGAGCTCCGCGGTACCCGCCGGCAGCGCGATCTGCACTTCGAGGCCGTGCGCGTAGGCGCGCCCGGGCTCGGCGTCGTCGAGGAGGTCGCGGGGAAGGCCCGCGATGTCGGCTTCGGCGGCCGACGGCATCCGCAGCACGACCCTCTCCGGGACGGACGCGAGGATCGACTGCGGCAGCGCCGCGTACCGTTCGGCCGTGACGACCACGTGGATGCCGACCTGGCGTCCCGAGCTGAGCAGTTGCGCGAACGTGTCGAAGAGTCGACCCGAATCGGTGAACTCGTACTCGGCCCGAAACGCCGCCATCCCGTCGATGAGCAGCACGATCCGCGGCAGCGGTGTCGCCGCCTGCCGGTTGTAGTCGGTGAGGGTCGCGGCGTCCGTGTCGGCGAACCGGCGCGCACGGGTCTGCGCCTCCTCACTCAGCCAGCTGAGCAGACGGTTGACTCGCTCGCTGTCGCCTGCGCCGATCACGGCGCCGACGTGCGGCAACTCCCGCAGCATCGCCAGACCACCCGCCGTATCGACGGCGTAGATCCATACCGGCTCGGGTCCCGACGCCGCAGCGACGGCCACCGTGCGCAGCAGCGTCGTCTTACCGGTGCCGCCGCCGCCGAACACGGCCACGCTGCCGGCGGCATCCCACTCCCACCCGAACGGGCTCTGGCGCTGACGCGCCGGTTCGTCCTGGATGCCGATGACCACCGCGCCCGCGGTCTGGGTGAGCTCTCCGAGCGCCAGCGTCGCGGGCAGCGGGTCGAGCCACGGCCGGCGCGGCGCGGCCAGAGCGAGATCGGCTGCGGCGGCACGGATCGTCTCGGTGATGCGTTCGATGTCGCGCGGCCCGGAGCGGTGCCGCCGCGGGGCGGGGTCGCTCCAGGACTGACCGGGGGCGAACGGCAGGTCACGCACGTGGATGGCCGCATCGGGCGTCACGGCCGATGCCCGCCCGCCGACATAGGCGGTCTGGAAGTCGCGCACACGACCGGCGCCCAGCTTCGCCGCCGCACGTCCCGGGGTATCGGCGTCGAACCAGGCGGCGCGCGGTGTTCCGAGCACGTCCGTCGAATCGGCCTCATCGGCAACGCGCAGCGCGACGCGGAGGTTCGTGTTCGCGCGCAGAGACTCCTTGATGACACCGGCCGGCCGCTGCGTGGCCATGATCAGATGCAAACCGAGCGAGCGCCCGCGCTGCGCGATGTCGATCACTCCGTCGACGAACTCGGGAACCTCCGTCACCAGTGCCGCGAACTCGTCGATCACGATCACCAGCGCGGGCGGCGCGTCCGGATCGCCGCGCTCCTCCAGCGTCGCGAGATCCTTCGCGCCCTTCTCCGCGAACAGCTCCTCGCGGCGCTTCAACTCCGCGCGCAAGCTCGTTAGCGCGCGGGCCACGAGGTGCGGGGTGAGGTCGGTGACCAGGCCGACCGTGTGCGGCAGGCTCACGCAGTCACCGAACGCCGACCCGCCCTTGTAGTCCACCAGGAGGAACGTCAACCGGTCGGGGGACTGCTCGACCGCCATGCCGAGGATCCAGGTCTGGAGGAACTCGCTCTTACCCGCCCCGCTCGTCCCGCCGACCAGCGCGTGCGGCCCGTCGCGGCGGAGATCGATGCGCAACGGTCCCGCGGCGCCCTGCCCGACCAGGGCGGTCAGCCCCGCCGGCTCACGGTTCGCATCCCCCGGCATCCACCTCGCCGTCAGCGAGTCGGAACGCACCCAACGTCCCCGCACCGCGTCGGGGTCACTGGCGATGTCGTCCTCGAACAGGTCCACCAGGCGCACGGCGCGCGGCAGGTCCGACTCGTCGAGCACCGGCGCCCCGTCGTCTTCCAGCGGCGCCAGCGACCGGGCCGCGGCCACCGCGCGCTCACGATCGACCGTCTCGACGGCCTCGAGCGCCACGGTGGAACCGTGCCGCACGAATGACGCGGTCGGCGCGCCGTACTCGTACGACACGAACGTCCGGCACACCACCGGAAGCTCCTGCGGATGCCGTTCAAGCCAAATCGTGTACACGCCCACATCCGGGCCGTCCTCGGCGAGCTGCACCAACCGTCCCCGGTCCACGCCCGCCGCGTCGGCGACGAACAGCACCACCGCCGGGGTGACCGGGTCGCTCTGCACCGGCTCCCACACGTCCACCGCGCCGGGCGTCGCACCCTGCAGATGCGACCGCACCCGGCGCACCCCACCGCGACCCTCGGCGCGTTTCGCGACCAGCTCCTCCAGTTCGGCGAGCAGCCGCGATGCCGCCGGCACGTCGGAGGCCAGTGGCGTCGACACCGGCGTGTGCGGCGAGTCCACGTGCGGCAGCCATTTCATCCACGACCACTCGTCGGCCGCCGCACCCATCGCCAGCGCACACACCGCGACATCGGCCGGGGAGTGCAGCGCCGTCACCTGCAACAGCAGAGCACGCGCGATCCCCGCCGCCGCCGCGTCTTCGGCCGCGATGCCGATCGCGCCGGCATCCGCGAACCGCTCCACGACGGGCACGCCGTCGAGCCGGGCGTGCTCATCCACCAGCGAGCGCAGCCGTTCCCACTCCGCGGTCGCACCGAGATCGCGCGCCGGTAACTGCACCCGGGTGCGGGACGGCAGCTCGCCCAGACCCAGTCTCACCGACAGGAACGCCGCGTGCTCCGGCATCCGCGTCCACACCAGCGAGGAGCGCTCCGCCACCGCGGTCAACGCTTCTCGCGTGGAGGGAGCCTCACGGAGTCGATGCTCCCGCTCCCTGACTATGCCGTCGGCGAGCTCAGCGCGCAGGCTCTCCAACCCGTCGGCGAAGCGCTTCTGCTCCTCACGCGACTGTCGCTTCTGCCGCACCCGCTGGTCCCACCACGACGCGAGCATCAGCACCGGACTCAGTGCGATGAACACCAGCATCAGCGCATTGCGCGTCAACGCGAACAACACCGCGCCCGCCACGATCGGCGCGACCACCGCGATCCACGCCAAGCGGGGCCGCTCACCCGCCCGGGGCAGCGCGGGCGCGGCGACCTCACCCCCCAACCACGGCTCGACCACCCGCGGCGACCGCGAGAACGACGACACCATGCTTGCCGCCACACCCCGAGACGGCAACACCTCGACGCGCAGTTTCGAGTCGCCGATCACCAGCCGATCGCGCGGCGTCAACACGGCCCGCTCAGCACGCGCCCCGTTGACCTCGATGCCGTTCGCCGAGTTCAGATCGTCGACGACCGCCGACTCGCCGCTGACCGTCACGCTCGCATGCCGACGCGACACCAAACCATCCTGCAACCGCACCTGCACCGCCGGGTCACGACCGATGAAGTTCACACCCTCACCCAGCAGGAACACCGCCCCCTCATCGGGACCCTCCACCACCGTCACACGAGCGCGCGCATCATCGCCGGTGACTATCTCCGCCACCGGCTCCGCTACGGCCACCCGGGCGCCCGACCGCACCCCCGACTCGTGGATCGACAGCAGCGGATTCACCACCCGTGGCGCCGCTCCCTCTCCCGCATCGACCCACAGGGTGAGCGGCGTCGACCGCGCCGCACCCGCCAGACGACGAGCCACATCACCCACCGTCGCCGTCGCATCACACGTGACCACCACATCGCGTGGAGCCGCCTCCGGCGACTCCACAACCAGCTTCAGCTTCACACCAACCCCCTCGAGCCATCGCCGGCCGTCAGGCTACAACGACACGTCGCGGGTACCACCTCGCGACGAGCGTCCAGTCCCGAGCAGTCGTGTATCGCGGCTCTCAATTTGTTACGGCGCATTCAGGAAACCGGTGTCATCTAATCCCTCGACAACTTCGCGGATATGAGGCTTACTGGCTTCCGCCCAGTCCGTGCACTGAGATCGAGAGGAGCGTCGCGGCGTGCCAAGAGAACGTCTGTCCTGGCTCACCGAGCCATGCCCAGCGTGGTGCCGGGCGGACCACCAGGACCAGAGCTACCCCGACGATCGGTTTCATCAGAGCCGACAGATCCTCGTCCCCGTCGTCGTACCGAAGCGTGTGACAGTCGAGGATGTCAGCGCCTCGTCAGACCGCGCGGTCGAACCTGATGAGATGGCCGTCGTTGCGTTGCAGCCTGTCGGTCAGATTTCGCAAGCGTGGGTTGCCGTCGTCGGAGAGCGTCAGTTCATCGAGGTGACTCTAGAAAGCGCAGTTCGGCTTCACGCGGCGCTGGGGGAGATCCTCGACGAAGTTCGCTGAGCACGGACCGCCGCCGCGTGTGCCTACTCGGTCGCTGGTGAGGCCTCACGCAGAAGCTCAAGCGGATCGATGTTGAGATCCAGTGCCAGCCGCTCGAGTGAGCGGAGGCTGAGGTTGCGAAGGCCCTGCTCGATGCCGCCGACGTAGGTGCGGTGGTAGCCGAGGCGTTCGGCGAACTGTTCCTGGCTGAGACCCAGCTTTTGGCGGTGCGCGCGGAGGTTGCGGCCGAGCGTGCGCTGTAGGTCACCTTCCACCCATCCAGGCCACCAGGGTGCTACCTATTGGTCTACATACTTATAAGTCGCATTGAGGCGTGCTATGTGCTACTGATAAGTAGCAAGACCAATCGGCTCCACTGGGACACGCCCCCTCGCGATCACGGTGAGTGCCGGCCATGCACCGAAACCTCTGGGGAGTCCATCCATGTCCCGCCCATATTCCGTCACCCGTTCCCGAAGCCTTCGCCGCATCGGCGCCGCCGCAGCGGTGGCCGCGCTGTCGGTTCTGTCCGCAGCGACGCTCGCGACGGCGGCGTCCGCTGCAGATGAGCCGTGGGTGCCGAAGACCAACCTGGTCTACGGCCCGATCTACGACGACCCCGCCCACGACTGCGAGCTACCCGGGAACGGCAAAGGCGACGACCTCTCCTACGTCTACATCGTGAGCGGCTCGGTCGCTGAAGGAGAGTCGGCCAGCAACGTCACGATCGACGGTCACCTCGACCCCGGGGACACCCTCCTCTATTACCCCGCCGGCACGCATACCTACAGCTACACCGTGACCAACCTCAACAGCACCGCGGACCCGAAAGAGACTGCCGTCATCTCGGGCTTCTTCACGATCAAGCGCTGCGACACCACTCCGACGGTCACCCCCGCGACCGCCACCGCGACGTTCAGCGCCACGCTGGTCAACAACGTCCCGACCGTGCAGTACACGATCACCTACGACGCCGGCACCGAAGGCGCGGGCGACGTCGTCATCGCCATCACGGACGCTCCGGTGACGACCGTCCACTTCGACGGCTCCGGCACCCAGACAGGCTCCTTCGCCTACCGGTGCGGCGCGGCGACCTTCTTCCTCGCCATTCAGGGGCAAGACACGGTCAGCGGGACCCCGTACCCGGTCAGCATTCCGTGCGCCGTCGACAACAGCGGCACGGGCAGCACGGGCGGGACGGGCAGCGGGACCAGCATTGGCGCAGGAAGCGGCACGGACCCGTCGACGAGCACTACGACGTCTCTTGCGTCCAGCACGACGACTAAGCGCCTGCCCGACACCGGTCTGAACAGCGCTGCGACCGGCGCGGTGGCTGCGGGATCCGCAGGGCTGCTCCTTCTCGGCACCCTGTCGGTGCTGTTCGCTCGGCGCACGCGGCGTGCTGCCACCCGCTGAGCCCTTCCATGCGGTGCGGGCTCACCATTCGCTGATTAGCGGGTGGCGAGCCCGCCGCGCCGCGATGACCTCCCCACATCGAGAGAGATCCATGATCCAGACCACCAGAGTCCGTCGCTCTGTCACCTCCCAGCCGCGTTCGAGCGAATCACGCAGGATCCTTCGACGCGTCGGGCTCGTCGTCGGCGTGGGTGTGGTGACGGCGTCAGTCGTCTTCGGGGCCGCCGGCTGCTCCGCGCTTCCGGGTAGCGCGCCGAAAGCTGCCAACGCCAGTGCCGCGATGTTCACCGACTCACAGGTCCAACAGGCCTTCGCTTCCCTCGAGACCATGCTGAGCGACCCGTTCATCTACAACGGCAACATCGCTTCCGACCTCACACCGGTCCCGGACTTCACGGCCACGGGCGTCCCCGAGCAGTGCATCCCCGTCGCCGGCGCCTTCACCCTCGCCGTCGCTGCCGACGCGCGAAAGGACATCCGCATCACTGGCGTCTCGACGGGACGCTACGACGGACAGGTCAGCGTCAGCTATCGCACCGCAGCCCGCACCTTCACCAGCGTCGAGGACGCCACCATCTCCCAGCAAGCGCTGGTCGACGCGGCTGGCGACGCCACGTGCACGACGGCAGCGGCTGCGGCGATGAAGCAGCGCAGCCTCACCTTCGACTGCCAGGAAGCCTTCTGCGACATCAAAGCCAGCAGCGGCGAGGGTTCGGCCGCGCAGTACGCCGTCGTCCGGCGCTTCGCGTACGGCAACCTCCTCGTCAACGTCACCGCCAGCGTCTACGGCGACGGGTCATCCCTCGACCAGATCAACCCCGACGACCTGAGCCAGATGGTCGCCAAGATTCAGTCCGCACTCGACGACACGACTCACTAGCCGCTCCTCTCGAGTGAGGTTGCCCCCGAATCCCGGACAGGTGGTTGGTTGGTCAGGCTGCCAGCGCGAGCTGGCGGCGTTCGTACTCTAGCGGGCTGAGGTAGCCGATGCCGGAGTGGCGTCGGCGGGCGTTGTACCAGCCGTCGATCCAGGCGTATGCGCCGCGGCGAGCAGCGTCGATCGTGGCGAACACGTGCCGGTGGTAGTACTCGTTCTTGAAGATCGACCAGAACGACTCGGCGGCAGCGTTGTCCCAGCACACGCCGGTGCGGCCCATCGACCGGAGCACCCCAAGCTCCCTCGCGGCGTCCGCGAGCTGGCCGCTGGTGTACTGGGTGCCCCTGTCCGCGTGGAAGATCACCTTCCGCGGCAGCGCACCGCGGAGCGCGACTGCTTGCCGCAGTGCCGCCTCCACGAGGTCGGTGTGCATGTTGTCGGCGACGCAGCGTCCGAGGACCCGGCGGGTGTGCCCGTCGCGGACGACGCACAGGTATGCCCATCCCTCACCGGTGCGCAGATAGGTGATGTCCGAGAACCAAGCCAGGTCCCTCTCACCCTGGTCGAACTGCCGCTCAACGAGGTCGGGGACGGGGAACGGGTCATCCCCGTGGACGGTGGTCGGCGGGTGCCAGGTGCGGGGGCTGATACCCGCGATCCTCTTGTCCCGCATCAGGCTGGCGACCTTCTTCCGCGATACGGCGACACCGGCGTCCTGCAAGTCGGCGTGGATCCGCGGCGCCCCGTAGGTGCCATCCGATGCGGCGTGGAACGCCGCGATCTGGACGGTGAGGTCCGCGTCCCGCTGCTGCCGCGCAGAGGGGCCCGCGGACTGCCGGGCACGCCACTCGTAGAACCGCCGCCGGTCCACCCCCAGCAGACGGCACATCCGGGTGACCGTCATCGTCGTGCTGCCGGCCTTCTCCGCCTCGATCACCGCGAACCGCTCCTCGGGTTCTGCTTCGACGCGAAGAAGGCCGCCGCTTTTCCCAGGAACTCGTTGTCCATCCGCAGTTCCTGCACCTCACGACGCAGCCGTTCCAGCTCGGCCCGCTCGTCCAGATCCAGCGGCGCCGCCTCGCCGTCACCGGTCCGGGCACGCTCGGTATGCACCCACCGGCCCAGCAGCGCCTCGCCGACCCCGATCTCGCGGGCGACCGCCGCGATCGTGCGATCCGTGTCGATCACCAGCCGGGCCGCCTCACGGCGATACTCCGGCGTATACGACTTCCTCTTCTTGCTCGTGCCCATCACGGACATCCTCCCTGACAGGCCCGCGAACACGCGGATCCCGCCTGGTCAGTGTCCGGGATTCGGGGGCAACCTCACGAGCGCTTGTCCCGCGTCAAGTAGTTGGCAGGATTTCTTCTGTTTCAAAGGTGGGGGTGGTGGGGTCGGCCAGGCCGAGGTGCACCTCCAGTGGCCGGTTCCAGGCGATCGCCTCATGAGGGCGCTCGGTGTTGTACTCGACTCGGTAGTCCTCGGCCCGCTCGATGAGCGTCAAGGCGTCCGGGATCTCGTCGAGGAACAGCCGCTCGTACTTCAGCGTCCCGAACCCGCGTTCGCGTGACCCGTTCTGGCCTGGCGACTTCACCCGGGTGCGGACATGCCGAAGCTCGGGGTGACGCATGATGAACAACTCGAAGTTCAACGACCGGAACGGGCCGCCATTGTCCGTGACGATGGTGAGGACCGGCAGCAGCTCCCCGGTGCCCGCATCGACCTCACACTCGTCGACGAGCGGGTGCCCGAACAGACGCTCGTACTCGGCCAAGGCGAGTTCGATCGCGGCGATCGCGTCGTACTGGTTCGCCGTCGGCGACACATGGAACGGGTACTCGAGCTTCGAGAACCAGTCCCGACACCCCGCGATCCGCCAGGTCCCGCCCTGGGTGGTCTCGAACTCGCTGAAGTCCAGCTGCCACACCTGGTTCGGTCCGTTCGGGTTGCGAGCGAACGCTGCCTTCCGGTCCTTCGCCAACTCCCGACGCTGCTTCTGGTACTCCGACGGCAGGATCAGCCCGTCGTCACGCAGCAGCCGCAGCACCGTCGCCTGCGACACCTTGTGCCCGTCGTGCCGCGTCATCGCCCAGATCTTCCGGTGACCCCACGCCGGCTTCGCCAACGCATGCTTCACCACCAGCGGCCGAGCGGCATCCCTCGCCGGCTGCGGCCACGGCCCCTTCGGCGGCTGTTCCTGCCGCGCCTTGGCCTGCCAGCGTCGCCAGGTGCGTTCGGGCATGTCGATCAGCTTGCAGAACCTCGCGGTCGACATGCCCGCCTCGACGCGGATCACCTCGAGGTCCTCGAAGGGCCCAAGCGTCCCTCCGCGGACTTCTTCCATACCCGGATCTCGACCGCCGCCTCACCGAGCGCCTGGGTCAGCTCCGCGACCTCCGCCTCGAGCTGCTGCTCCCGGGTCGAGGGCCCGTTCTTGCCCGCCGCGAGACTCGTCTTCCCGGCCTCGAGGAAGTCCGCCTTCCACCGGCCGATCGACTGCTCGCTGACCTTCTCGCGCCTGGCCGCCTCGGCGATCGTCATCTCGCCGGCGAGGATGCTCAGCACGATCCTCGTCTTCTTCTCCACCGGGATCACTGGTGGTCTTCCCATGTCGAACTCTCCGCTCAGGACTCAATCAATGGTCCTGCCACAAAGTCTGACGCGCGACACGCTCAACAAGAACAGAGGTGATGTCCATGCCGCAACCAGACCTGGCCGAACGCGAACCGCTCGGCGACGTCACCGCGCTCTGCCGCACTCCAACGAAAGAGAGGCGGCGATCGGCAACCGTCAAAGCACTACGCGTCGCGCTCTCCGGTGGGATCATCGCCGCGTCCCTCGCGGGCTGTGCGGCGACGACCAGTCAGGAAGAAGCGTCGGTGCTTCCCAGCACCCCGATCACCGAGCTCCTGCCCACCACCGAGCAGTACGCCGACTTCAACGGCGACCGCTCGTGGGGAGCAACCACTTCACTCGTTCCCGAGGACCTCTACGGACGGCTCAGTCTCAGCGGCGCCAGTGTGAGCGCCGTTGACTACGGCGAGAGTTGCGCGAAGGCGTTCGAGGCAGCCGGAGCCGTGGACGCCACGATCAAGGAAGCAGCCACGCAGGAGATCGGCATAAACGGGACCGACGAGTTCGCGACCCTCATTCGCTACGACACCGTCGACGAGGCGCGGAGCGTCTTCGATGTCCAAGTGAACCTGCTCAAGGAGTGCTCCAAAAACGAAGGGACCGCCGTCTTCACGCCGGTCGACGTCAAGGTTGAGGACACGATCGCCTACAACTCGCGCACGCCTCACACGGACGACGACTTCATCGGGTTCGGCCGAAGAGGAGACCTGCTTCTCGTAGTCACCAACACGAACGCCGATGCCACTGAGGTCGGGCCAAAGACAATCCGATACGCCATGAATAAACTCGCCGATGGAGTCGCGAGGGATAAATAGGCGGCGCGCGCCCTAGAGGGCTGAGTCGAGAATATGTGCCAGCTCAACGTGAAGCTGCCGCCTAGTGTCCTGATCCGTTAATTCGTTTCAGGTATCGGGCGATGGAGTCGAGGATGTCTTCGGCGGTCTTGGTCCAGATGAATGGTTTCGGGTTCTCGTTCCAGGCTTTCACCCAGTCGCGGAGGTCTCTCTCCAGGGACTGAACGTTGCGGTGGTCGGAGCGTTGCAACAGGTCGCGGGTGACTTCGGCGAAGAGCCGCTCGACCTGGTTGATCCAGGAGGAGTACGTCGGGGTGAAGTGCATGTGGAACCGGGGATGCTTCTCCAGCCACGCCTTCACAGTCGGATGTTTGTGCGTGGAGTAGTTGTCGCAGACGACGTGCACGTCGAGGTGTTCGGGAACGTTCTTGTCGATCTTGGTCAGGAACTTCTTGAACTCAACCGAGCGGTGCTTGCGATGCACCGAGGAGATCACCGTGCCGTCGGCGACGTTCATCGCGGCGAACAGGCTCGTCGTGCCATGCCGGACATAGTCGTGCGTGCGCCGCTCGGGGACGCCCGGCATCAGCGGGAACGCGGGCTGCGAGCGGGCCAACGCCTGCACCTGGCTCTTCTCGTCGACGCTGAGCACGACGGCAGACTCCGGCGGGTTCAGGTAGAGCCCGACGATGTCGTAGACCTTCTCCGTGAACAATGGGTCGTTGGAGAGCTTGAAACCCTCCTCCAGATGGGGCTTGAGTCCGAATGCCTTCCAGATCCGCCCCACCGTCGAGCGCGACAGCCCGGAACGTTCGGCCATCTTCGCCCTCGACCAGTGCGTCGCATTCTTCGGGGTCGATTCCAGAGTGTCGACGATGACCTGCTCAACCCGGTCCACTCCGATCAGCGGCGGCCGTCCCGGCCGCGGCTCGTCGACGAGCCCATCGAGACGCTGCTCAAGGAACCGGGTCCGCCACTTGCGCACCGTGGGCAATGACACCAACAGCCGCCTGGATACCTCGGAGTTGGAGCTGCCCGTCGCGCATTCCAGCACGATCCTCGAACGCAGAGCGAGATCCTGCGCCGACTTGCGGCGACGCACCCACCGCTCCAGCTGATCACGCTCCACATCCGAGAGGGTCAGCTCGGGAAGCACAGGTCCTCGTCGCGACATACTCCATTCTACAAAACTAGAAATGAATTAGCGGTGCAACACACTAGCGTGTCCGACCCGATAGGTTCGCCTCATGGCGTGTTCAGATCTGCTCTCGTGCGCTGCTGCGCTCGTGCAGGCAATCGACGACAGCAACTCTCCGTCATGGCTGGACGGCCTCAATGCGGCCCTTGCCGTCCTCATCGCGGCAACGTCCGTCCTCATCGCGTGGCGAGTATTCACCTTCGACAAGGCGCGTACGCTCCGTGGAGATCGAGAACAGCTTCGAGAGAATCTGCGGCTCTGGTTTCAATCGCTCAGCAAAACTGCACCACGCAAAGTTCGCGAAGCAAGTGGACGGCTCCGATCGGAGTGTGAGGAGATTGCTGATGCCGAGGGTGCGAAGGAGATACTCATTCTCATGCTCTGGCCTGGATCGTGTCAGTTTAGTGCCCCACGCCCGGCCGGAGTGCGGCGATGATGTCGGCGGCTTCCCCCGTTGGCGGGGTGGTCGCGGTGAGTTCGTGTCCGTCGATGGTGATCGTGACGTCACGCAGCGGGCGCAGCGCGCGGACGATACGGCGGACCGTCACGCCGGTGGTCTTGTAGAGGTGCCGGCTGATCGCGAGAGCGCAGAACACGACGGTGAGGTGCGCGTGGATCGAGTCCGCGGTCGACGCGAACATCGGCCTCGCCCGCAGGTCGGTCTTTGCCATCCGGAACGTCGCCTCGACCTGGAACAGGTCATGGTAGGCCGCCACGATCTCTGCAGCGGAAGCCGTCGCGGTGCTGAGGTTGGTGACGTACCCCTTGAGGCCGATGTATTCGCGGGCCTTCTCGACTCTTGCCCAGTTCACGCCGGGCTTGGTGCCGAGGGTGACGAACCGGTCCTTCTTCGCCGGGCGGGTGCCGGCAGCGATCTGCTCGGCGCGTTCGATCTGCTTGTTCAACGTGATGTTGTCGCGGATCTTCCGCTTGTGGGAGTACTGCCACACCACTCGCCGCTCCCGCGCGTTCACACCCGCACCCATGGTTCGGGTGGTCTCGACCGTCTCCCCATCGGTGACGATGTTCCCGACGGTCGCGTAGTGCTCGGCGAGATCGTATGGCGCGGAGGAGGTGCGGGAGCCGACGATGAAACCGAACCCGGCGTCCTCCAGCCGGTTCAGGTTCGCTGCGGACAGCATGCCGGCGTCCGCGACGACCACGACCTCGGTCGCGGAGTGACGTTCGCGGAACTGGTCGAGGACGGGCAGCAGGGTGAGAGTCTCGCCCCTGTTGCCCGCGAACTCGTGGACTTCGAGGGGGAACCCGCCCTGGTCCACGAGGAGGCCGACGAGGATCTGCGGGTCGACGCGGCGCTCTTTGCTCATCCCGACCTTGCGGAGCTTGTCTTCACGCTCCGCCTCGAAGTAGAGGGTGGTGACGTCGTAGAGCACGACGGTGAGCGGGCCAGATCGGGTCGCATGCGCGTAGGCTGCGGCGGCGATCTTCGACCGCCAGTCCTGCTCAACGCTGCGGGCGAGGGTCCGCCACACGGTCGACAGCGACGGCGCACCCGGGACACCGAGCTCGTCCCACACCCGCAGCGTGTCCGCCTTGCTGGTCGGCTCGACGACGCGGGCCAGGACCAGCTTCTTGAATGTGTCGTTGCCGACCGCGTCGAACCCGAGACGGGCGTAGGCGTCCTCGAGGACATCCCACAACAACCTGGACCTCGACCCGGTCACCGTCGGCGCGGTCGTGGCCGGCGGCGTCGCGCCCAGCCCGTCCAGATCGAACGGGACATGCCCGGCCAGCTCCGCGATCCGCTCCCGCGCGATCGCGACCAGCACCGCGAGCTGCTCATCGTCGTGCGCGGAGCCGAGGTGCTCCACGATCGTCCGCACACCACGGGTCTTCGACGCGATCTGCACCGCCGTCGCACCCGACGCGGTGCGCACCTTCCGCACGAACCACCCCACCGAGCGAGTCTAGATCGACGCCGTTAGTGCCCCGCACGAGGCACCAACACCCCCGGAAAATCAAGCCTCAACGATCCTCAACCCGCGAAATCACCCGACGGTGACACGATCCAGGTCTGGGCGCAAGAGATGCTAGGTGAGTCCTACCGGCAAGCCGAAGGGCACAGACTTTCTGCGCAGATTGCGCACGAGCGTCGCGTTGTCATCAAGCGTCGCTTTCGCCAGTTCATCGCGGTCTGGTCGCGCCGGCCGAAGCGCGGCCGGCGACTCATTCTCGACTACACAAGCCGAGGCTGGCCAGCAATTGCGAGCGAGCCATTGGCCTCGACACGTTCCGCTCAGTTCCTTGCGCCGCGCCGAAGCTGGGTGACTCTGTCCTCAGTCTGGCCCGCCGCGGCGTCTGTCGATGAGTAGCCACCCCGGGCAGTGCTGCGTGATCGCCTCCTGAATATGGACGGATGCCGCCACCCGGGGCCTCAAGCGCGGCACCAGGTGATGTTGGCAGGATCGTTGAGGGCCGCCCTCCTGATGCGTACCCGGAGGCTGGGTACAGCCGCCGGGGCTTGGCCAATGCAGCCAGGGACCGTGGCCTCGTCGGAGTTGTGCGGGTGCCTGGCCACCGCGAACGCTCAATGGGCCGCCATGTTGAATCGACATCAATCTCGAGAACACCGTCGCCTACAACCCAAGCACGCCCCGCACGGACGACGACTTCACCGGATTCGGGCACATAGGAGATCTGCTTCTCGTGGTGACTAATGCGGACGCTTATGCCGCCGAGATCGGGCGGAGGACTATTCGATACATCATCAACAATCTCGCAGGCAAGCTGGCGGAGGGCGAGCAACTGCTTGCGATGAGTGCGGGACAACTGGAGGCAGAGCTGACTGATGTGTAGGTACCGCACGTCATCCTGCAGATCCGGCCGGTGGCGCTTCGAGTGCATCCGCAGTATCCCGGACACTCGGAGGTTCAAGGGGCTACGGGGACTAGGAGGTTGCTCTCGCATCAGATCTCGGGGCCAGTTCCGATACGCTTCCGATCTGCGAGGTTCTGGGGCTGAGCGTAGTACCGCCGCTGACATCGAGCAGGCTACCCGTAGTGCGCGCAGCGAGGTCCGAAACGAGAAAGCTCACAGCGTGCGCGACGTCGGCAGGCGAACCAACGTCACCGAGTGGGGCGGCGGAGGCCATGTATTTCAGGCTACTTGGATCGCTGAATGCCGCGTGGCCGTTGTTTGTATAGCCGGGAATGACTGCGTTCACGCGAATGCCGCGAATGGCGAGCGCTGCAGCGAAGTTCTTTGTCATCGATTCGAGGGCTGCCTTACTCATCGCGTAAGCGATGTTCGCGGGACTCGAAATGTGAGCGGACGCCGATGAGATGTTGACGATGCTTCCCCCGCGCGGCATCGACTGCGCCAGCTCCCGAATGAGGAAGAAAGGCGCGCGCGTGTTCACATCGAGGAAGCGGTCGTAATCCTCGACTGTGATTGATTCCCAGCTCGGACCGACCATTACGCCCGCGTTATTTACAATGGCTTTGAGCGCGGATGCGGGGTGGCGGTCTAGGAACCGACGCACCTCTTTTGTCAATGAGGCCAATCCGCTTGGTTGGCTCAGGTTGGCTTGGATCGAGTGGTGAACCCCACCGCTCGCCTTCAGCTCCGTACTCAGCCGCGCTGCGCCGTTCGCGTCGCGGTTGTAGTGAGCCAGGATCACGTACCCGTCATCGACGAGGCGCATGGCGATCGCTCGCCCAATTCCACCCGACGCTCCCGTGACGAGCGCAACACGTGCCGGTCTCATTGCCCTCCACCTGACTCAAGAAATAGCTCTACGGTTCCCCTAGCGCGTGGTACACCACCCTGATCGACCAACGCTAAAAACGTGCCATCCATTTTCGGGGTCAGCGACAAAATGGGGGTCTGATCCGGCTCTAGGTATGACTCAAAGGCCAGAGCGAGGCGCCTCAGTAGTGGGCGTCTCTCGGAGAGCCCCCGCACTGTGTCTTCGATGCTCCTCACGACGGCCATCGCAGTTATGTGGTCCGACTCGTGATCGTACAGCGCTGGGTCGTTCCTGTTCGGCATGACCGGAAACTGCATCGTCGAGTTAGAGTAGCCGAAGCCGGCATAGGTATCTAGGTTCGACCCCATTACGCGAAGACGTCTATAGATCTCCGGCGATAGGAATCTGGCGATTGAACTACCGCGGGCAAACACCGCTTCTCCGTCCGTGAACTCGAATTCTTGCTGGGCTGCCCGCGGCTTGCGCGCGGCGCGCTCTTCGGCGCGAACGAATGCGGCAACCCGTCCTTCGCTCGGATATTGCGCGTATGGCGACGAGGTCGCGAAGCCCAACTCAATCCGATCGAGCACGAACACCTGCGAGTGCGGGATGTCGAGCTGCCGATGAACTTGCGCTAGGCCTGCCTGCCGTTGAACCTCCATGAGGTCCGTGAAACTCGGGTGCCCACGTTCCTCGGGCAATCGGTATGACACCTCCATCTTGTGAGGTGGGGTCTCACTCGGTGAGTGAATCCATACATGCGTCGGCTGTGACTTGTGCACATCGCGTTGGATTGACGCTGGAGATTCCCCATTCATCAAATGGGACTCCCGCGGATATGGGTACAAATCATTCTCCCTGCGTCCTGTTTCGCTATGCGAATTGAGGCAGACCGCCGCACGTCGGCGTCTAGCTAGCCGGGCCAGTTTCGCGTTGGAGCCGCGTAACCGTCAAGGTTGCGAATCTGCCTGGGCACATTGACGCGACGGATCCGAAGTGTCGGTCCCGATGGTGGCAAGTCGGCGGATCACCACGCTGAGGAATCGAAGGTCTCGGCGGCGATGCTCGCTTCGTGTGCGTCCGGATGCTGAGTCCGTCGGAGCGAGTTGCTAGCCTTGCAGGCATTGAGGAGGTGGGATGCCGGAGGCGGATGAGAAGCGGAAACGCGCGCACGGACTGCTGACCCGGCAGGCCCTGTTAGTCGCCGCGGGCACTGTCTTCTCCAGAGTTCCCTATGCTGACGCTCGTCTGAAGGACATCGCGGACGAGGCGGGAATCAGTCAAGGCTCCCTCTACTTCCACTTTGGGAACAAGGCTGATGTCGCGAAGGCCGTGCTGGAAGAGCAACAAGCGCGGATGGCTGGCGTACTGCTGCGAGTCACGGAAAGCGAACGCCGGGGTCTCGAGAGACTGATCCGACTGTTCAGCGGACTTGCTGAGCTTGTTGCGACGGATGAGCTCGTGCAGGCAGGCATTCGGCTAGCTGTGCAGCCGGCGATCGACGTTGAAGACGAAGCGCGTACTCCCTACGCCAGTTGGGTGCTAGTCGCTGCCGAGATTCTCCGCGATGGCGTTGAGGACCGGAGTGTTAGCGGCGATGTTCCAATCGGGCAGATGGCGGAGTTCCTCAACGAGGTGTTTGTTGGGGCGCAAACGCTTGCTGGTCTCGAAGACAAATGGGCGTCCTTGCCGGCCCGCGTGCGCGCGGCCGAGCCGATGATTCGACTCTTGCTGTCGCCTCAACGCGAGCATGGTGCTGCGTAGACAACGCGCGCGGCTGTGAACTGACTCCCTGTATCTGACGTCTTCGGAGCGTGGTGTGGCGTCGTCAAGACGCGTCCCTATGCCTCGAGTCGGGCCGACGTCGACTGGAGCGGGCTCACTCAAGAGCCCCCGATTCCCTGAGGATCGAGCTCGATGGGATGGTGCGAACCGCTACGACGTCAGGACCTCGTACAACCAGGGTTGCGCCTTGCGGCGGTCTGGACTTTGAGTCGACGCTCGGCGTGTGTGGTGCCGACGCGTCCGAATGAGAAGGAGTGTTCGGCCGATTTAGTTGGACCACCGACTAAGTAGCTGCTAGCGTGCGAGTGTGCCGATCCGGCGCGACATAGAGGGTGCAACGTTTGAGGATCGACGATTTGTGGGTTCGAAGCATGTGGGTCGAACCAGTCGTTCTTCATGTCCGAGCGCCGAAAGTTGGGAGAAACGTGAAGATCAGCAAAATCGCAGCGGGCACCGTGCTTGCCGCCGTTCTTGTCTTGGGGAACGCGGGCATCGCGTCGGCGCACAACAACGGTTACGGCGGTGCGCCGAACCACTATGCCTCGAACACGTACGTGACTGGATCGTCCGTCGGCGGGGGGAGCATGTACTACGGAGTGCACTCCATGATCAATGGGTCTGACACCGCGAACGACAGCAGCTACTACCACGGCAGCTTGCTGCACCGTTCGAGTGTCAAGAACTCGACTGGGCAGGTTATTCGCTCTGGGGACAAGGGTGGGGGAATCTGGGCGCAAGCTACCCAGAACGCCACGGCGTGGGGGAACGAAGCGTATTGGTACGTCTATTGATCTCCGGGCCCGCCGTGCGCCGAGCGCTGTCTTTGGCAGCGCTCGGCGCGATCACTATTGCGCTTGCAAGTGGATGCGCGAGCACCGACGGTGATGGGCACGCTTCGACGAACGGCGACTCGGGGATGCCTTCGTTCAGCGGCCCATTTGCTGCCGAGTACCAGGAGGCATGGCAGCGGAGTGAGACGGACGCAGTCCGTGGTGTTCTTCAGGATGGTCACATCTCTGACCAGGAGTGGTCTCAGGTGCTCCAGTCGCTCAAAGACTGCCTGAGCAGCCAGGGGATAACGGTCACCAGCTACAACGAGAAGGACGGATCCTACGAGTCGAACGTCGGCGAAGTTGACGGTGATTCAGCAAACGCCAGTATGGGCAAGTGCGAGGTTCAGAGCGGCGAGCCGTGGATTGGCCGACTGTATCGCGCCCAAACGAGCAATCCGGAGAATATCCCGGAGACACAGCTCCTCACCGACTGCCTGGTGCGCAACCACGCTGTGCCTGAGTCATACACGGTCGAGAAGTACCTCGAGGATGCGCCAACGATGAAGTTTCCATTCATCGATGAAGGAGGCGAGCAGACCTTTGCTCTGTGCAACCAAGACACTAGCTACACTCACACGCATTAATGCAGGCTAAAGCATCTGGGTTTGCATTCGCTGGTGTGGCGCTTGTTTCGGGGCTCGCGATCGGCGCCGGGGTCGCATTGACCTTCTTCGTGCCGACCACTCCGGAAGTTCTTCAGTCCTCTAGTTCTGCGCGCACCGTTCCGGTCACGATGCAGGATTTCACGGACCCTCGCACAGTGGATATCGCGGTCTCCGTCGGCGCACCACAGGGTGTGTCTGTCTCACGGTCGGGCATCATCACCGCGTGGAGTTGTCGGCCGGGAGAGTCGATAGAGTCCGGTAAGTCGGCTGTCACGCTCGATGGTGTTCCACTGGTGAGTCTGTCTACGTCAGTGCCGCTGTGGAGGGATTTGTCGGTGGGTGATGACGGGGCTGACGTGTCAGCGTTGGAGGCCGAGCTTGCGCGGCTCGGATACGCCGTCGACGGGAACGGAACGCTCTCCTACCGCGATCTGGCTGCCTTCTCCAAACTTGCCTCGAGTGTGGGAGCAGACGTCAAGGATGTGGTGCCCCGTGATGCGGTCGTCTGGCTTCCCGCCGCTGCAGTCGAGGTTGATAAATGCGAGATAGGCCTCGGATCGAACGTAAGCGCCGGTCAACTCCTCGCCTCGGTCAGTGCCGATGTGGAGGTCGCGCCTGTGGCGCTACCCGAAGGGCGAATCCCGGGGCCGAGGCTTCTCAATGCGTTCGGCGAGCCGCTAGCTCTTGGTGACGCTGGCGAGCTGCCAACGGACCTGCCAGCAGGGCTCGTACGCAAGTCACCGTTGTTTCGGGAGGCTGTGGGAGGTTCGGACAACGTCACGTCGGTGACCCTGAAAGGCACGGCTGTTCTAGCTACGCCCGTGCAGGTGGCGGCGGTCCCGGCGACGGCGGTCCAGGTCTTGGACAACGGCAATGGATGCGTCTTCACTGACACTTCGCCATATGCGGTCAAGATCGTTGGATCGGAGTTCGGCAACTCATTCGTACTCTTTGCTGATGCCACACCTCCGACGTCCGTCCTGTCCTCCGTGCCCAAGGAGCATCAAGAGTGCGGTTAGCCCTAGAGGACGTCGGACACGCTTACGGCGACGCTTCTCTGTTCCACGAGCTCACTTGGACGTTCACTCCCGGAACCAGCTACGCAATCACCGGAGCCTCTGGATCCGGCAAGAGTACGTTGATGGCCATAATTTCGGGATGGATCGCTCCCGCCGAAGGTCGAGTTCTTCGGGACGAGGTCGATTCAATTAGCTGGGTTTTTCAGAACCCGTTCGGTGTTCCACGCAGGACCGCAGTAGATCATGTGTCTTATCCGTTCGTCGCGAGGGGATTCACGGGTGAGGAGGCAGACCAACGCGCGGCACAGTTGCTAGACGACTTCGAGCTAAGTCACGTTGCCGATCGGCAGTTCAAGCACCTCTCTGGGGGAGAGGCCCAGCGCTTGATGCTGGCGCGTGCGACAGCCGTGTCGCCGGATCTGCTGCTCGTGGACGAGCCAACGGCGCAGCTCGACCGGGCCACGGCCCGCGTTGTAAACCGCGTGCTCTCAAACGTGGTCTCTTCTGAAACGATCGTGATCGTGGCGACCCACGACGAGGAGACGCGCGACGCGTGTGACGCGCATCTGGACCTCACGTCATATCTGAAGGGGAACTAGTTCTCCGTGCGAGTGACAACATTCCTGCGCGAAATTTCACGCAACCTGACCTCGGGCACCGCACGCGTCGGCGTCCTTACCGGACTTGCCGCGGCCCTGCTCACGGCACTGATACTCCTAGAAGTTCTGACGATTGCGGGCTTCGTGAAGCAAGGCGTCGACTACCGGGCTGGGGGAGCATCGATCACGACCTTGGCGTTGACGGGTCGTATCGATGGTCAGGCGTGCGAGGAGCTATCTGCTGTCCCCGACGTCATTGCATCCGGTGCGATGAGGGAAGAGGTCGCCACTGTGTTGGATGTTCTGCCGGCTTCCCCGATCAAGCACTACACCAGTACCCCCTCATTTGCTCGCGTGCTCGGCGCTGGCGATAGCGGCGAAGGGCTCTACTTCTCCGACGCAGTTGTCGAGGCCGTCGGGACCGGTGCCATCGCTGTAGACGGCCGGGAGATCCCGGTGCGGGGCACGTACAACTACCCTTCCGATGGGCGACGTGCAGGTTTTGGCTGGGCAACGTTGGTGCCGACTTATGCCACGGATGGTGTCTTCGATGAATGTTGGGTCCAGGTGTGGCCGGAGCGGGGGG
This sequence comes from Microbacterium aurum, assembly GCF_016907815.1. NCBI lineage: Bacteria > Bacillati > Actinomycetota > Actinomycetes > Micrococcales > Microbacteriaceae > Microbacterium > Microbacterium aurum. The sequence goes on along the minus strand of NZ_JAFBCQ010000001.1, from coordinate 379,617 downwards.
ACACCAGGCAACTGCTGCTATCGACTCTGACACCTCCGAAGGACGCGAAGTCGAGTGACGAACCGAAAGTGTCGCAGCTGAACACCAGATTTGGCACCACGTTCGAAGGTGCGCGCGAGTACGCCAAACGCCCAACGCTTTACGCTCCCGCGGTCGCCCTGATCGTCGGCCTGATCATCGCAGCTGTCGCTGTGCGAGCACGCCGGGTTGAGATTGCAGCAAACCTTCACGCAGGCACATCTCGCACGGTGATGACCCTTCAGCAGGTGTCCGAAGCTGGCGTATGGGCGCTTGCCGCCGCAGTCATCTCGTGGGGAGCGAGCGTTCTGGTTATCGCGCTCGTCATTCCGACCGAGATGCATACCCTCGCACTGCGCACAGCTGCGATCGTTCTTGCCTCGTTGGTCGGCTCGTTGATCGGGTCACTGATCGGTACGACTACCGTTCGCGAGAGCAAGTTGTGGGACTACGTGAAGGGTCGATAGGTGGTCGATGTGCGGTCACTAGAACCCTCGACGGTCATCCTCCGACCCGCGATGGCGTGGCCAAGTCGAGGTGAGGTTGCCCCCGAATCCCGGACAGGTGGTTGGTTGGTCAGGCTGCCAGCGCGAGCTGGCGGCGTTCGTACTCTAGCGGGCTGAGGTAGCCGATGCCGGAGTGGCGTCGGCGGGCGTTGTACCAGCCGTCGATCCAGGCGTATGCGCCGCGGCGAGCAGCGTCGATCGTGGCGAACACGTGCCGGTGGTAGTACTCGTTCTTGAAGATCGACCAGAACGACTCGGCGGCAGCGTTGTCCCAGCACACGCCGGTGCGGCCCATCGACCGGAGCACCCCAAGCTCCCTCGCGGCGTCCGCGAGCTGGCCGCTGGTGTACTGGGTGCCCCTGTCCGCGTGGAAGATCACCTTCCGCGGCAGCGCACCGCGGAGCGCGACTGCTTGCCGCAGTGCCGCCTCCACGAGGTCGGTGTGCATGTTGTCGGCGACGCAGCGTCCGAGGACCCGGCGGGTGTGCCCGTCGCGGACGACGCACAGGTATGCCCATCCCTCACCGGTGCGCAGATAGGTGATGTCCGAGAACCAAGCCAGGTCCCTCTCACCCTGGTCGAACTGCCGCTCAACGAGGTCGGGGACGGGGAACGGGTCATCCCCGTGGACGGTGGTCGGCGGGTGCCAGGTGCGGGGGCTGATACCCGCGATCCTCTTGTCCCGCATCAGGCTGGCGACCTTCTTCCGCGATACGGCGACACCGGCGTCCTGCAAGTCGGCGTGGATCCGCGGCGCCCCGTAGGTGCCATCCGATGCGGCGTGGAACGCCGCGATCTGGACGGTGAGGTCCGCGTCCCGCTGCTGCCGCGCAGAGGGGCCCGCGGACTGCCGGGCACGCCACTCGTAGAACCGCCGCCGGTCCACCCCCAGCAGACGGCACATCCGGGTGACCGTCATCGTCGTGCTGCCGGCCTTCTCCGCCTCGATCACCGCGAACCGCTCCTCGGGTTCTGCTTCGACGCGAAGAAGGCCGCCGCTTTTCCCAGGAACTCGTTGTCCATCCGCAGTTCCTGCACCTCACGACGCAGCCGTTCCAGCTCGGCCCGCTCGTCCAGATCCAGCGGCGCCGCCTCGCCGTCACCGGTCCGGGCACGCTCGGTATGCACCCACCGGCCCAGCAGCGCCTCGCCGACCCCGATCTCGCGGGCGACCGCCGCGATCGTGCGATCCGTGTCGATCACCAGCCGGGCCGCCTCACGGCGATACTCCGGCGTATACGACTTCCTCTTCTTGCTCGTGCCCATCACGGACATCCTCCCTGACAGGCCCGCGAACACGCGGATCCCGCCTGGTCAGTGTCCGGGATTCGGGGGCAACCTCAAGGGCGAACTCTCGGGATATTGCCGATGGACACAAATCGCACGGCCTGTGTCGAGTTGTTCTCATCGTCCGAGAGCAGGAGTCTCTCTGGAGCATCGGCTGACGAGGCGTCCGTGATGGCTCATCTTATGGCTGTTCCTTCACCGGCTGCGGACGGCTGCGCAACGTGGGCGGCGGCTCGGATTAATGGGGATGTGCGCCAAGCGCGCTGGCGAGGTGAACGCTGGTGCGACTGTGCACATCGGCAGCAGTTTGGTGCGGCGAATGCGCGCTCTTTTGGGAGAACCGGCGCTTCTTCGGCTCAGCGAGGTGCTAGCGGACGGCCTCCTTCGGGCCGGACCCCCACTGCCGGTATCGAAAATATACGCGTTCATTGGTATGAAGGAGGATGACGGTGCCATGCTGTCAGATTGATTTGCAATTAAACGGGGATAGCCTCGGGAGTTTTGGGCGATGAAGAACAGCCTGATTGTCGAGAGCTCTGCCAACTCGTGCTATTTCCGAACCTCGGTCGATGATGGGAGTCGAAAGGCGCTCGTGCAGATCACGGAAAGATGCAATTTGCATTGCGCTCACTGCTTCGTTTCGTCGATGAGAAATGGACGCGACATGGCGATCGACGACTTTGTTGATGTCGTCATTCCACAATTGCGAGCAGCAAGTGTGGAACGTGTCACACTCACCGGCGGTGAGCCGTTTGAGCACCCAGAATTCCTCGAATTTTGCCGGCACCTGATCGCCGAGGGTATCCCGGTCGGAGTCTGCACGAATGCCACCCTAACGGATGACTGGCAAATCGATGAGCTAAAGGCTCTCGGCGGCGTCCACATCAACGTCAGTTTCGATGGGTTTCGCCCGGAGTCCCATGGAAAGTTCCGTGGCAATCAGGCATCCTTCGCCGCCACGCTTGAGACGACGCGAAAGATTGCGGCTGCCGGCCTACTTCAGGGAATACTCTCGACACCCAACTCGCTCACGACGCCAGACGAGTTCGCTGCCCTTTGCGAGTTCGCCCTTGAGGTGGGCGCGAAGTACGTGCTGATGAACCCCCTGTCCGCCTTCGGTCGCGGCATCAAGAGCAAGGGTCGCCTGGAGGCTCCTTCTGTAATGATGCGGAAGATCAAGCAAGCCACCGCTCGCTTCAACTCTTCGGAGCTTCAGGTCGTCGACATTCGGTTTCCAAACGACACGCTCCCACTCGGCGGCTGCGATGCGGGCAAGCTCATCTACGTTTTCACTGACGGCACAACCGCAGTTTGTCCATATCTGGTGTTTGCTGCTCGGAATCCTGTTTCGCGGCACGATCCGGCAGAGTTTATTGTTGGAAATGTCTTAAGCGACGACGTCGCGAAAGCACTCGACGATTACAGGTTTCACGAACGCTACAGCGTGGGGAACAACTCGGCATGTAGGAGCTGTTCCCTGAACACCACCTGCGGCAAGGGATGCCCCGCTGCGGTGATCGCTGACGGCGGCTTCATCGGCAGCGTGGATTCGCTCTGCCCGGTCCCCTCCGCTACACGTGAACTGCTCCCGCTACGGGCAGTGTGACGACCATGTTCGTAGTCATCGAGGGTCCGGACGGTGCAGGCAAGTCGACGCTGGTCAGTGAGCTCGCCGCGCTGGTCAGCAGCACCTCTGGTCGGACCGTTCGGGCCACGCGGGAGCCCTCTGACTCCCCGCTCGGTGCCTTCATCCGTGCTGAACACGCCGCCTTCTCGCCTCGCGGTCGCGCGCTTGCCGTTGCGGCTGACCGTGCGAACCATATTGACGGCGTAATTCGGCCATCGCTTGAGGCGGGCGACGTTGTGATCTCTGACCGATACGTGCCCTCGTCGCTAGTTCTTCAACGACTTGATGGGCTTTCGCTAGAGGAGATCTGGCGGTACAACTCTTTCGCACCGCCGCCTACGCTAACCGCGATTCTCGTTCCGGATCCTCAAACCGTCTCTAAGCGACTAGATGCCCGTGCATTGCTGACACACTTCGAGGAGCGATCTACTCCCGCCCTCCAAACGCTGCTGTATGGAGAGGCGGCAGACTTCTTGCGGGCGCTGGGCTGGAACGTTGTAGCGATTGACGTCGCTGCGAGCAGCCCGAAGGAAGTCGCTCAGCGTATCCTCGCGCATTTCGCGTGACGCGCCAGTTAGAATCTGGTAAAATCAAACGGGATTAGATGATGACCATTAGCATTACGACTATAAATATCGGCGCTACGTCGAAGGAGCGAGCTGAGCAATTCACCAATTGGTTCGATGAGCGCGGTGATGACGTGTACGTCATCACCGAGGCCAGTGGTGGTGAGGGGACGGCACGTCTCCTCGATCGTTTTCGCGATGCCGGGTACCAAGTGGCAACCAACGGCAACTTCGGTCCTGAACGCGGCGTGGCGATCATCAGTCGTATCCCTTTCCGTACTGATCAACTCGCGCCTTTCGTGGACGTAACAATCCCGTGCCGTGCTGCCGCGGTGGTCCTCGACACTCAGCCGGCTCTTTCTCTAGTCGGACTCTATATACCCAGCCGTGACGCATCGGCAGATAAAGTCGAGCGCAAAAAGTCCTTCCTCGAGTCGCTTCAGCATGCTTTGCGCGCGCTGCCCGCGGTGACTCGAAGCTCAATCATCCTGGGCGGCGATTACAACGTCGTGTCGCGAACCCATCTTCCGAAGTACTCGACGTTCCTTAAGTTTGAGTACGACCTCTTCGACACATTGAGCGAACTCGGACTTGGTGACACGCACATGGCGCTGCACCCCGGTGACCAACCCCATAGCTGGGTTGGCAGGACGGGCGATGGCTATCGGTACGACTATTTTCATGCTGGCGGCGCAGTCCTTCCACTTGTGAAGAGCTCTGAGTATCTCAGCACCACGCGTGATTCTAAGCTCACTGACCATTCCGCGGTGCGTCTTGAAATTGATGCGAAGGCCGATCGTCTAGAAACACGGGGGCTTCGCGATAGTTCCGCTCAGACGCTCTTCGACTTCTAGTCTCCGCTCGGGGTCAGAGTCATCCTTTCGAACGAATTGAGAGCAGCATGGCATACGATCTGGAACACATGCTCGTTGTGGGCGTCGCGTCTAGCGCGTTGTTCGACCTCACTGAAGCCGACCGGGTTTTCCGCGAGCATGGCGAGGCCCGTTACCGTGAATATCAAGAGACGCATATTGCGGACTCGCTTGAACCAGGTGTCGCTTTCCCGTTCATTAAGCGTCTCCTCTCGTTGAATGATCTGTCCGAGGATGGTGCTCCGCTCGTGGAGGTGATAGTGCTCTCGCGGAATGACCCGGAGACCGGTTTGCGCGTCATGCGCTCGATCTCAGATCATCGGTTGCCCATCACGCGCGCTATTTTCATGCAGGGTCGCTCCCCCTACGCATTCATGGGTGCACTCAATATGTCGCTATTCCTCTCTCAGAACGAGAAGGACGTGCGTGTCGCCCTTGAGATGGGCTTCGCGGCGGGGCAGGTCATCGGCTCCCCTGCAGCTGATCCAGAAGGAACGGACCTCAGAATCGCGTTCGACTTCGACGGTGTCCTCGCTGACGACTCTTCGGAGCGCGTTATGCAAGAAGAAGGACTTCCGGCCTTCCACGCACATGAGACGAAGCATATTGACGAACCTTTGCCCGACGGCATGCTCTCAGATTTTCTTCGGGGCATCAACCGTATCCAGGACATCGAAGAGGCGCGGGCATCGGCGGATCCCGGGTATGACCGGCGAGTCCACGTCGCAATCGTGACTGCCCGGAACGCGCCATCTCATGAGCGCGTCGTCAAGACGCTTCAGTCGCGCGGTGTTCGCGTCAATGATGCCTTCTTTCTCGGCGGAATTGAGAAGGCGAAAGTGCTCCGGGTCTTGAAACCCCACATCTTCTTCGATGACCAGATCGGTCACCTTCGTGGGGCGGCCGATGAAGTGCCGAGCGTTCACGTTCCGTTCGGGGTGATCAACGAATAGCGTGCGTTCGTTTACACATTCGAGACGATGTGGTGTCTCGAGACGTCGATCGCTTCGGTGGAAGCTGCTGCTTCGCCTTTCCTTCATGTCGAGGTGATCCTTGAGGCTTCAAAGCCTACGCGAGTGCCGTCCAGCGCATCGTTCATCTCAGAGTCACCATGCCTGCCGCCGGCATACCTGAGGCACCAACCTCGGCGACTCGATACGGCTACTGAGCGGGCCCTAACAGGGCGAACCTAACAGCGGCGTGATGAGTCGCTCGCAGGAAGAAGGTGCTCGAGGTTAGCCCACGCCGGCGCCAGGCTTAGGTAGGCTTCCGTTCGTGGTTCAGCTGGGGGTGCAGGAGGCGCGCAGTCTGGCGACTCTCTTCACCACGGCTACCCTTCGGTCGCTCGCTGCTCCGACACCGTGGGATGCGATACGGCGGCTCGAACCTTTTCCCGACATAGTCGACGCCGACATTCCCCTGGGTGAGGTCCTCGACGAGTTGTTCAACAGTCTCGCGCGCACTCGTGCATCCGAGTACGTCTATAAGAACGCGATTGTGTCTCGCTTAGTCTTCGGGCGCCACCGTCCGACGACAGCCGGCGCAACGACTGAGATGCCAATTGGTCGTTCCTTCGCCGACGTCGTTGTAGTGAACGGAACGATCACGGTCTATGAGATCAAGACTGATCTCGATAGCTTCGCCCGTCTAAACGATCAGCTTGCTGACTATTCAACTGTGGCCGAACACGTGTATGTCGCTACATCACAGCGGCGCGCCGAAGCGGCGCTGCGGATGGCACCGCTGCATGTCGGCGTACTTACAGTGGACAAGCGCGGACGGATCTCGACGCAACGTGAGTCGGCGGGCGGTACTGGCCGCATCTACGCATCGTCACTGTTCGGATCGCTTCGCCAAGCCGAGCGGGTCGAGGTACTTCGCGAGCTTGCAGTGTCCGCGGTCGGATCTAGCACCGGGGCGTTGCGCGAAGCTTTTACGACCATTCCGATCGAGGACCTCTATCCGTCAGTGGTCAGGATACTTCGCACGCGCCTGATGTCCCCGGCCCGTCTGGTCGGTGAGGATAAGTTTCCGCTCTCACTTAGGGCGCTTGCATACGGGGCCGACCTCAATCCGTCTGCTCGGGCGCGCCTTGTATCGAGACTTCGAGGACTTCCTCGAGAACTCTTTGAAATCCCATAGACTTTTATCGCCGCTTCAATGGGGTGCGGCGAGCCTGTTGAGGGGGACAAATGTACTTTCCTTACCTGTACGGTCTGGCCAGCGAATTGCTTGCGCTTCGGGACCTGATCGACGATGAGTTTCAGGGACCACTGCATCCCATCATTGAGCCGGTCAGGGCTGACGCTTCGGCACTCAACACGGCTTTGAGGGCTGTAGGAACTGGAGGCTTCGGGGCCTCGGTCGTGGTGAATCCTTCCCTGCGTGATTTTCAAGTGCCTGCCGCCCGCGCTTCGTGGTGGGAGATGGCTGGCCCGCAGCTCAGTGACGGGTCAGTGCGGCCCGCGTTGGTCATCGACTCTCACACTCGAAGATCTGAAATCGAGGACTTCGAACGCACCTTCGACGGGGGCGCCCTAACCGTGGTTGTGCGATCTGGCGCTGTTGATGCCAGCATGGTTGCCGGCCTGCTCGAGGTTCAAGACGTACTTGTGGTCGTGCACCACAACGTGGACGATGCCGCGTACTCTCAGGCGTTCGGCCCCTCCGCGGTTGTGCGGCTGACAGACTCGTTCAGACGGCAGCCTCGCAATGCTGACTATGAGGGTAGCGACTGGTTCTCAGATGGTCATCGAACCTACGGCGATGGGGGTCGGCCCGGCTTTGGTGACTATACGGTCCTCGCACCTACTCCGTCAGATCCCGGTGGCGGACCCGCGGCGGCTGTTGTGGTGCACGCGTCCTACCTCGGTAGCGACGGCGACCTGTGGGTTGCTCACTATGTTTCAGATGCAATTGAGCGTGGTGAGGGCAGCGCGGGCGAGAAGCTCCTTGAGGCGCTTGATCATCTCGCCGTTGATCGTGACCTTTTCGACAGCACGTCGGGGATGCTTCGTTTCGATGAGCTGAGGGCAGTGCGTCGCTTCACGAATCTCGCAACCAACAAGCGCCACCAGATCTCCCACCACATCGCCATTGCTACCCAGGCAGCTCGCGGTTGAGATTCTCTTCCTCACCTCTGAGCGAGAGGCTTCAGCGCACGATCACGGATCTGACGCCGGGGCGCGATGTCATCCTTTGACGCACCCTCCGGGCAACCCAACTCAGATGTCACCTACTGGTGTGGCGGACCCCCGGGCGTAGAAAATGCGTGAGCTGCGGCTAGGTGATCGCTGCTCAAGAACTAAGGCTTCGCGTCGACGCCTGGATCGTGTCAGTTTAGTGCCCCACGCCCGGCCGGAGTGCGGCGATGATGTCGGCGGCTTCCCCCGTTGGCGGGGTGGTCGCGGTGAGTTCGTGTCCGTCGATGGTGATCGTGACGTCACGCAGCGGGCGCAGCGCGCGGACGATACGGCGGACCGTCACGCCGGTGGTCTTGTAGAGGTGCCGGCTGATCGCGAGAGCGCAGAACACGACGGTGAGGTGCGCGTGGATCGAGTCCGCGGTCGACGCGAACATCGGCCTCGCCCGCAGGTCGGTCTTTGCCATCCGGAACGTCGCCTCGACCTGGAACAGGTCATGGTAGGCCGCCACGATCTCTGCAGCGGAAGCCGTCGCGGTGCTGAGGTTGGTGACGTACCCCTTGAGGCCGATGTATTCGCGGGCCTTCTCGACTCTTGCCCAGTTCACGCCGGGCTTGGTGCCGAGGGTGACGAACCGGTCCTTCTTCGCCGGGCGGGTGCCGGCAGCGATCTGCTCGGCGCGTTCGATCTGCTTGTTCAACGTGATGTTGTCGCGGATCTTCCGCTTGTGGGAGTACTGCCACACCACTCGCCGCTCCCGCGCGTTCACACCCGCACCCATGGTTCGGGTGGTCTCGACCGTCTCCCCATCGGTGACGATGTTCCCGACGGTCGCGTAGTGCTCGGCGAGATCGTATGGCGCGGAGGAGGTGCGGGAGCCGACGATGAAACCGAACCCGGCGTCCTCCAGCCGGTTCAGGTTCGCTGCGGACAGCATGCCGGCGTCCGCGACGACCACGACCTCGGTCGCGGAGTGACGTTCGCGGAACTGGTCGAGGACGGGCAGCAGGGTGAGAGTCTCGCCCCTGTTGCCCGCGAACTCGTGGACTTCGAGGGGGAACCCGCCCTGGTCCACGAGGAGGCCGACGAGGATCTGCGGGTCGACGCGGCGCTCTTTGCTCATCCCGACCTTGCGGAGCTTGTCTTCACGCTCCGCCTCGAAGTAGAGGGTGGTGACGTCGTAGAGCACGACGGTGAGCGGGCCAGATCGGGTCGCATGCGCGTAGGCTGCGGCGGCGATCTTCGACCGCCAGTCCTGCTCAACGCTGCGGGCGAGGGTCCGCCACACGGTCGACAGCGACGGCGCACCCGGGACACCGAGCTCGTCCCACACCCGCAGCGTGTCCGCCTTGCTGGTCGGCTCGACGACGCGGGCCAGGACCAGCTTCTTGAATGTGTCGTTGCCGACCGCGTCGAACCCGAGACGGGCGTAGGCGTCCTCGAGGACATCCCACAACAACCTGGACCTCGACCCGGTCACCGTCGGCGCGGTCGTGGCCGGCGGCGTCGCGCCCAGCCCGTCCAGATCGAACGGGACATGCCCGGCCAGCTCCGCGATCCGCTCCCGCGCGATCGCGACCAGCACCGCGAGCTGCTCATCGTCGTGCGCGGAGCCGAGGTGCTCCACGATCGTCCGCACACCACGGGTCTTCGACGCGATCTGCACCGCCGTCGCACCCGACGCGGTGCGCACCTTCCGCACGAACCACCCCACCGAGCGAGTCTAGATCGACGCCGTTAGTGCCCCGCACGAGGCACCAACACCCCCGGAAAATCAAGCCTCAACGATCCTCAACCCGCGAAATCACCCGACGGTGACACGATCCAGGTCTGACGCCGGGGCGCGATGTCATCCTTTGACGCACCCTCCGGGCAACCCAACTCAGATGTCACCTACTGGTGTGGCGGACCCCCGGGCGTAGAAAATGCGTGAGCTGCGGCTAGGTGATCGCTGCTCAAGAACTAAGGCTTCGCGTCGACGGGGCACAGCGCCAGGCGTACTAGCCGACCATGCGATTTGTGAGGCGTTGCGCCCAGCTCTCCAGCCTGGCGAGAACACGCAGCCGCAGCGGGTGCTTCTTCGACGCCCGTGCAGCGACGATGGATCGCCAGTCGTCCTGGCGTTCTGCGATGAGGGTGCGCCGGTCTCCCGCCGCGGTGGCGTTCTCGTACGGGCAGTAGGGGCCCGAGACTACGGTGGAGTGCTCAAGGCGATGAGTCGACAGGATGTACCGCAGCGGCGCCGGGACCCCGCGACGGCCGGGGTGGGCGGTAAGGCTGACGAACTGAGTCAGCAGCGCGCCGCTCACGCTCGCGGATAGCGTCGCGACGTTCTGGCGCGCGGGCGCCTCTCGGTTGGCGACCTTGATGTACTCGGCGTCGTCGAGGAGTCCGAGCTTGTCCAGGGCGACGTCACCGGCGACGAGCTGACCGATGCAGGCCATGCATGGCCGCCCGGGGACGAGGGTATGGGCTCGCCAGATCCCGTTGCGCATACGGCCGTCTTCAAACGTGTCCAGGGCGATTCCGCCGTCGATGACGGGGATCAGGTCGGCGTAGGCAATGCCGTTGAGTACAGCCCGCGGCCAGGGGCCGTCGACGCAGGAAAAGATCACGTCGTAGTCCAGGGCGATGCGCACTCCTTCAGGGTCGGTGATGCTGTTCTCGTGACGGCGAACCTCGAAGCTGCTTGCTGTCGCGGCGGACCTCATCAGGCGAGCGGCAACGTCGACTTTCGAGCGCTGGAGAGCGGCATCGAGGCGAGTTGCGCCGATCAAGCGGTCGAGGTTGCGGGTCTCGACCGCGTCGAAATCCATCACTCCGACGGTGAGCAGACCTGTCGCTGCGAGACGCTGAGCGACGTCGAGGCCGACACTACCGCCGCCCACGACGAGGACCCGCAGCCGGGAGATCAAGCCTTGAGCGCGTTCGCCCCACGAAGAAACGGTGCGCTCCTGTGAGGCGGTGACGCGGGGCACAGCGCGGAGTTCGTCGTTCCAGGTCACCGTGAAGGTCGGAGCAACGGACCGAACCGACTCGGCCCAAGTTGGTTCGGTCCGGTCGAACCAGAAACGAGCCGACCATGCAGTGTCGTGGGTGCCGAGTGTCATCCCGAGAAGCGGCATCTTGGTTGTAGAGCGAGCGACGCGCTCGTACTCGGACTCGGTGTCCCAGTCCATCCGCGAGAGTAGTTGCCAGCCCTCTGCGCCCGGGTGGGAGTGCAGCAGCACGAGGCCCTCCCCGGCGGCTCGAGCTTCGCTTGCAGCACGGAGGACGTACGCGCTGGTGAACGAGGCGTTGCCGTGCACGAGGCGCTCACCGTCACGGGGGAGGATGACGGATCGGATCAGGGCGGTGGTGCGCTCGAGGCCGGTTGAGAGGACATAGGTGGCGATGAGGACGTCTTCCTGTCCGTCCTCTCGAATGAGGCGGTCGAGCACTGCCGCTTCGGTTGCGCCCGTCATGGCGACCGAGTACCGCATGTCACACCTCCGCGGCGATTGCGATCGAAATGAAACCGCGGACGTGGCTCAGCCATGCCCGCGCCGGCGGCACTGACATGTCGGTGTAGTTGTACTCGCGGGAATGACGTACGAACCCTGGGGCGCAGTCGGTGCTGTCCATGTTGGTCTGCTCGAACAGAATCGTTTCGGGCAAATGGACCCAGTGCGGCGGCACGGCTGGCCAGCTCTGAACCTCAGAGATACTGACGCCGGTGGTAACGACCTGGCCGGCGAGGGCACCGCCCACAGGAGTGACCTCGTAGAGGATGCGGGGGCCGTCGGCCCTCGCCGGGGCGCCCGCAGCAGTCATGTCGTCGATGAACTCCTGGGTCGCCTTGGTGAGGTCCTGGGTGTCGCTCACGCGACACCGCCGACGTGCTTCGCGGTGACGAACTCGTCGCCGTCGACGATGATCACGATCTCGTCAGCGGTGAACGGAGCCGAGGAGCCGACGCGAGCGAGGTCGTAAACGGTCGGGCTCATGCCCGCGAGGCGAAGCAAGTCGGCGGCCGTCTGGTCGTCGTCGTAGGTGCGGAACGGCTCGCCGTCGATGGTGAAGCGAACGCGCTGACGGGAGCGAAACCGCTTCCCATCCTTGAGGTCGATGATCTGGCCGTCCTTGATCTTCTCCTCGACGCCGTTCTTGGCGATGAGGAAGAGGTCGAAGATCTTCGGGTCGCGGCCGGCGAGGCGCAACAGCGCGCCCGCTGTATGGTCGCTATCGGTCGTCGTGTAGCGGTTGTCGTCAATCGTGATGGTGAGGCGGTCCGAAATGGGCATATCTACTCGCTAGGGTTTGCCCCGTGCTGGCCGGGTGGTTCGCATCGGGGGGATGTTTCCATCCGCCCAAGGCAGACGACGTAATTCGGAACTAGCCGGCGCAGCCGACGCAGACGTTCACCTGAGCAGACTGTTCAGCTATCGGCTTGATCAGAAAGCACTCCACGCAGTTGAATTCGTCGACCGTCCGGCACTCGCAGTAGTTGCATTCGGGACATACGGGGGTGCCGCAGGTCTTACACACGTCAGTGGCTACGAAACTGGCGCCACAGCTTGTTCTCTCGCATGTCCAGGACTTGCCGTAGCGTACCCGCGTATCGTGGTAGACCGACAGTTGCCACGGCACTCGTTCGACGGCGGCGACGATGACAACGTGCCCCTTGCCAATCGTGGTGGCCTGCGCATACATGGTCTCGCCTGCCTCAAGACCACTCGAGTAGCGAAATCGAGTCCGGGTCTCCGCAGTGGCGCCGTGGGTTCGAACGTGTGCATCCCAGATCGCTGTGTGCTGTTGGTGGCTTCCCCGGGGAAGCCGGAATGCTCCCCGCGAGGCGCAGATCTCGACGACACCCTCCTCGGTGAGGAGAACGATGTGTCCATCAGTCTGCAGGTTCTTGGACGCGCGGACGACGATAGCCTGGCGGGAGACCGCTGGTAGCCTTGCCCATAAAGCTGCGACGTCGGTCGCTGCGGGCGTGGCATCTCCAAGAACATCGGATGCGATCTGGTCAGGGATCAGTACCGCGGCCGCAAATGCGTCGCACGCCGCTTCTTCGAGCGCCTCGCCAACATCGTCGCGGACGCCGAGGTTGTCGACCAGCTCGTCGGTGGTGCGCTGCAGATGATGGCCCAGTTCGTGCAGAGCCGTGAAGTTCATCCGTGCAGGAGTGGAACGACCGATACCGATTCGCGGGATCAGTGCGGTCGCCCGGTATCCGCCCTCGACATCACAGCGGGGTGAATCTGCTGGAATGTCGGGTCGGGGTCCAAGTAGGCGCAGGTCGACTTCGCTCCATGACTGGAGCCAGGAGATGGGGTCTCCCCGTAAGTCTTCAAGGGCTCCCGGGGAGCGACGCTCGAGTTCGCGAAGCATGATTTCGACCTGCGAGGGGGCATCTAGACGTGCGCGCAGGCGCTCAGCAGGGTCAGTGGTCATTGTCTACCTCGAGGTAGCGCTCGATGCGAGGTTCCCAGTCCTCATCGGTATGGCCCCCTGTTGTTCGGTAGGCCATCGCGAGTGTCCCGAACGCGATCTGTTTCCATGCCGTCGAATCGCTCCAGTCCCACTTTCGTGCCTGGGCGCGGACGGCGTTGCGGAATCGCCGCTTTGACAGGTCTCGCCGGAGGCCAGTCGGGATGGCTTCTAGTAGTCCAAACACCGCTGCGGGAGAAATGCCCAGAAGTTCAGCTATCGAGTACGCCATTGGTGGAGTCGGGACTAGTCGTCCGCGGAACAGGTCGAGCGCTTGTCCAACGCTCACGCCAAGTTGCCTCGCGAGCTGGCTTGGGGTGGTGCCTACCGCTTTGAGTCGAGCCGGCAGGAGCCCGTTGCCGCCTTCGTCAAAGGCATCGAGGCCGTCCCAAAGTTCTTTAGCTCGGGTGTCGTTAGCTGATGCCTGAGGCAAGGTATGGGCGATACGAACGTCGGACTCGATCAGGCTGCCGAGGGTTATCGCCGGGATAGCTCTCGGAGCACCCCAATGCGCGCGTCCATCTCCGAGTGCGCCGGATTGCACGTGCTCCGGTCCGTTGAGCTCATGGGTGTCGTCGAAGGTGACGGGTACGACGACGGGGAGGGACGCGTCCGCCTGTGCGACCAGAACCAACTCCCTGAACGTGTCCCACCTGGCGACCCAGAGCTGACCCGCGCAGACGGTGCGCTCGTCATTGGCAACATCCGGGATAGATACCCGTGATGCCAAGCGCAGGAGATCGTCGACGGTGATCGGCCGAATCTGATCGTTCACGACCGCTGGCCCTTCTGTGTGTAAGCCCGTTCGTGGTAACTGACGACGTAATTCATGCGTGTACCTCAGTTGAGCACATTCGGAGCAGCGGCCCAAGCGCGTCTCTGCCGACATCGGACCCGACCAACACCCGAAGATGGTCGCGGAGCGTGTCGGCGGCTTCAAGTCCCGCATCGCCGAACGACGATTCAATCGCGTCCGAATCCCCGAGGATGGGGACGATCGACCGCTCAAGCGGGCTGAGTTCTGCGAAGAACTCTTCAGCTAGCAACTCAGCGTCGAGATCGGACACTGCGTGTTCGGCCTCGGCCTCAGATGCCGCGCGATCACCGTCAAACCCCGCCACTTGGGGTGGATCGATCAAGTCGAAACGCACCCCGAGGAAGTGAGCGAGGGTCTGAGCGCGTAGCGCGGCGTTCAGCCTTTCGAGGACTCCGTAGGTCATCGTGAGTAGGCTCTCTCGCGCTGGCTTCGGGGTCCTCCCGGCGCGCGGCAGCGAGAGGATTGGTGCAGCCTCGATTCCTATAGAAAGATCGAGCAACTGCCCGACGTCCGCCTGAGAAGGAACCGGAAGGCTACTCGGGAGAGACCAGGCGTCTTGACCCTGATGGAGATCCGATGCATCGATGAAGCGGTCATCCTGCCGAAGCAGAGTCTGCATCCGACGGCGGAGTTTGCCGATCGGCTGCGACTTCGCCTCATCGATCAAATCGTTACGGATCGCGGCCAGCAACAAGCGTTCGAGCGACGCCTGGTCGTCTGCCTTGAGAAAGCAGGCGATGACGAACCCGAATCCGTTCTTGCGCAGGAGAAGCTTGGCGATGTGATCAATCACAGCCTGATCTGTCCATGCGACATGCCCACCTCGGGGCGGGAAAGTGCTAGTCCGAGTGACCTGAGCGACGAGCCGCTGGAGAAGTGCGAGCGTCTCGCGCCCGGGCTGGCGGTGCGCTTTCAGTTCCTCGAACGCGGTCATAGTAGGGCCGCCCCCAGGTGACGACACGCATAATCCTGCAATGTGCTCACTCCCCGCGCTACGGAACAGGCGACGCCGAACCGCTCCGCATTGAGCGGGCGCCCTGTTCTCTGCCTCCAAACGTGTCCCATGAAGCACAGGATTCCCTCAAGTCCGGCTCAGGATTCCCCTAAGACAGCATCGCTCTCGCCCAATGCTCGAGTGCTACGACGCAGCGCTAGGTGATCAGAGGGATCGAGCGCTGAGCTCGAGGACGGAGTCGCTCACCTTCTCGGCACCCGATTCGGCGATCGGGGTCGGATCCTCTTGGTGACGATGTCACGTTGAGCGACCAAGCATGTTCCTCACTGTCGTCGCCGAGAACTCGACCCGTTCCGCAATCTGGTCATACGTCCACCCATCTGCCCTCAGCGCCTGGGCGAGTTCAATCTGCTGTTCACTCATCGACTGAGGACGCTTTCTGATACCGGCGCGCTTCAGTCGATGATGCACCGTCCACTCGTTGATCTCGTACTTGCGTGCGATTGCGGTCGACTTCATCCCGGACTGGTAGTCCGCCACGATCGCAGCGTTTGTCTCCGGACTTAACCGCTTCGGGCCGCGAGCCACATGAACCGGCACCGCACGCCGAGCACCACACTGCCCCTCCGCCTGGGCCTTCAGCTGAGGTTGCCCCCGAATCCCGGACACTGACCAGGCGGGATCCGCGTGTTCGCGGGCCTGTCAGGGAGGATGTCCGTGATGGGCACGAGCAAGAAGAGGAAGTCGTATACGCCGGAGTATCGCCGTGAGGCGGCCCGGCTGGTGATCGACACGGATCGCACGATCGCGGCGGTCGCCCGCGAGATCGGGGTCGGCGAGGCGCTGCTGGGCCGGTGGGTGCATACCGAGCGTGCCCGGACCGGTGACGGCGAGGCGGCGCCGCTGGATCTGGACGAGCGGGCCGAGCTGGAACGGCTGCGTCGTGAGGTGCAGGAACTGCGGATGGACAACGAGTTCCTGGGAAAAGCGGCGGCCTTCTTCGCGTCGAAGCAGAACCCGAGGAGCGGTTCGCGGTGATCGAGGCGGAGAAGGCCGGCAGCACGACGATGACGGTCACCCGGATGTGCCGTCTGCTGGGGGTGGACCGGCGGCGGTTCTACGAGTGGCGTGCCCGGCAGTCCGCGGGCCCCTCTGCGCGGCAGCAGCGGGACGCGGACCTCACCGTCCAGATCGCGGCGTTCCACGCCGCATCGGATGGCACCTACGGGGCGCCGCGGATCCACGCCGACTTGCAGGACGCCGGTGTCGCCGTATCGCGGAAGAAGGTCGCCAGCCTGATGCGGGACAAGAGGATCGCGGGTATCAGCCCCCGCACCTGGCACCCGCCGACCACCGTCCACGGGGATGACCCGTTCCCCGTCCCCGACCTCGTTGAGCGGCAGTTCGACCAGGGTGAGAGGGACCTGGCTTGGTTCTCGGACATCACCTATCTGCGCACCGGTGAGGGATGGGCATACCTGTGCGTCGTCCGCGACGGGCACACCCGCCGGGTCCTCGGACGCTGCGTCGCCGACAACATGCACACCGACCTCGTGGAGGCGGCACTGCGGCAAGCAGTCGCGCTCCGCGGTGCGCTGCCGCGGAAGGTGATCTTCCACGCGGACAGGGGCACCCAGTACACCAGCGGCCAGCTCGCGGACGCCGCGAGGGAGCTTGGGGTGCTCCGGTCGATGGGCCGCACCGGCGTGTGCTGGGACAACGCTGCCGCCGAGTCGTTCTGGTCGATCTTCAAGAACGAGTACTACCACCGGCACGTGTTCGCCACGATCGACGCTGCTCGCCGCGGCGCATACGCCTGGATCGACGGCTGGTACAACGCCCGCCGACGCCACTCCGGCATCGGCTACCTCAGCCCGCTAGAGTACGAACGCCGCCAGCTCGCGCTGGCAGCCTGACCAACCAACCACCTGTCCGGGATTCGGGGGCAACCTCAAGCTTCTCAAGGTGAGCAGTTTGGCGCTCTCGATTGCAGTAGGAGCGCAGGAGGCGCACAGTGTGGCTCTGTTTGGAATTGCAGAGCCCAAGTGTTTGGAAATCGCGACAGGAATCAGGCTGAGGCTTCGAGCTTCAGCCTGAGTCTCGTTTTGGGCGTCGCACGCGCCCGCGGCGGCGTCGAGAGCGCCGTTCCCCGGACATGACCCCACGACGAATAGCCCCTTTCGGGGCTATTTACGTTGTTGTTCGGTTGAGGGTTGAACCGGGGATTCAGTGTGGGAGCGGCATGCCGTGTTCGTCGGTTCGTCGCCTGGTGCGCTGTTTCGGCGTCGTGTCGGTCGCTTCGTCGTGTTGTGTTTTGAGGAAGCTGACGATGCGCCGCATGTTCGAGGCGGCGAAGGCGAGCCCGGCGGTGAGCGCCTGATACGCGTAGGTGCGGGGGCGGCGGCTTTTCGGATTGCCGAGATCGGTGCCGGCTTCCTACGGCAGCGAGACTCGCGACGGTGAGTGCCGGCAGCGCGGGGGAGCGTCTTGTGGTCATCGCTGGCCTCCGTCTCCGCCGGCTCGCTGCGGCAGACGGGTCCATCCGCGGTCGGCGAGATCCGCGATCGCGCGCTCGAGCTCGGGGTTGGGGATGTAGAACGTGGAGGCGTTCTCCAGGCACTCCTGCAGGTCGAGGTAGAACTCCTCTTCGGGCCAGTTGCTACGGGACATGGTCACCACCCCCGGATCCGGTCTTCGACGTATCGTGCGAACGCCGCTCGCTGCGCCCCAGTGAGGGGTCGCGCCGCGTGAGTCAGGGCCTCGATGTGCTGCTCGAGGTGCGCTGCCTGCTTCGCGGCTCTCTTGGATGCGTCGGCATCCGCCTTGAGCTGGTAGGCGGCCCGGTCGGCGACTTGCCAGGCAGTAAGGGTCGGCTCGTCGACGTCGGTGACGTGGCCGGCGATGCGCGGCCCTCGCGGGCCTTTCGAGAAGTAGACGTCGGGCTCGTCGGCAGGCGAGGTGATGGTGATGCGCGCCCCGATCTGCGCGCCGGTCACGAGCGGGGCGGTGTAGTAGCGGGTGCGCTGGCCTTCGAGGTAGGCGTAGCCGAGCTTGCCGTTGCTGGCCAGGGTGCGCCGGCCGATGTAGGTGACGTCTGTCGAGACCGGCTCGGGCGTCTCTGTGGTGCTCATCGTGGTTCCTCTCTGGTCCCTGTAGGTCATAGGTGCGCGAGCGCGTGCGGATCGGACAAGGCGTCGAGCTCGTCCGGGGTCTGGACGAGGGTGGCGAGATCTGCGGCGAGCAGCTGCCGGGTGCCGCGGCCCGGCCGGGACTGATCGGTGGGGGTGACGGCCACGGCCCGGGAAAGTCCGCCGGCGATCGCAGCCGCGGTCATGCCTGCGGATCTCGCCCCGATCTCGACGAGGACGAGGCGAGGCGCGAGTGCGGCGATGAGGCGTGCGCTGCGGTGGGAGGTGGCGCCGTCTCGTGACGGCGGGGCCTCCCAGAGGATCAGCCCATCGCGCTCGAGGATCTCCATCTGCGCGGCACGGGAGACGTAGCCGGCCTCCGCCTCGGCGCCGGCATCCAGCCCGTTGATGACGAGCTGGTCTCTCAGGTCCAGGATCCGTGCTCGCACGATGCTCGGCGTTCGCGTGGGGCTCGAGGCAGGTCTGCGGGAGCGGGGCTGGAAAGCCTCGTCTTCCTCGTCGAGCCACCGTTCACGATGTCCTGAAACCAGACACCACCGTCACCGCCAGCGTCGAAGCCCCGACATCCCTTGCAAACACTGGGATGTCGGGGCTTTCGCTTGTCCCGGAAGTGGCCAGGTGTGAACAAAGTGTGGACAACCGTTTGAGTCACCCCTTTCGATGTCTCAGGACATCGTGAACGGATGAACCCCCGGTGTGGGGTTCACGTCCTTTCCTTGGTGAGCCCGCGGACCCGGCAGCCTCAGCAGCGCGACCCCGGCTGCGTGCGGCTCTCGGCGCTGAAGCCGATCGCGGCGATGAGGAGCCAGAGCGCACCCGGGCCTGCCGCCATGTACTGCAGGGGCGAGATCGCGAGCAGGAGCGTCAGTGCACCCAGGATCGTGCTCGTGATCCCGAGCCAGCCGGACACACCGCCGTGCCGGCGCGCTGCGCCGACGGCGAGCGCGGCGACGCCGCCTCCGAACCACAGCCACGGAATCGTCGCGATCCAGTGGGAGTAGAAGCCGATGTCGCTCGGGAGGTTGATCGCGCTGTCGCCGATCCCGAAGAGGAACTCGGTGTCGAGCCCCGTGCCGAGCATCTGCGCTGCGACCACGAGCAGCAGACCCGAGAACGCGATGAGCGGCACGAGAGAGGCGGACGGCAGAGCGGACGTCAAGCGTCGATGCAGACCGGCCGCGAACACCATGAGCAACCCCGCGGAAGCGAGCGTCACGATGTGGAAGGCGATCATCGACGGGCGTTCTGCCATGAGGCCGGCATCGATGGCCTCGGAGGTGATGACGCTGCCGGGGATGTACTCCGGCGAGAGCGACATCGAGAGGAAGACGCTCGCGAGGGAGCCGATCGCGGAGGCGACGCCCGTCGCGGCCCACCTCCTCGAAGCGGTCGAGACGGGGACGGTGGACGAGTTCACGACGGCGGACATGGTGCCTCTCTGTGGCAGCGGAGTGACGTGCGGATGCGTGCCGGACTCGGCCGGACGATTCCACCGTGACGGTCCCGACGTCCCGGGCGAGAGGGGCCGATGTCGTCGATCGCTGGGACGCTCGCCTGGGACGGCTCGCCTGCGGCTATCGCGTCTCGTCGCGCAGCCGCGCCGCGACCTGGACGAACCGCGCGTAGTCCTCGGACGCGTCTGTGGGCGTGATGGCGCGCAGCACCACCTCGTCGACGGCATCGCGGTAGCGGGCCATGTCGTCCGCCGCAGCCTCGGGCGTGATCGCGGTGTGCTCGGGGTCGATGCCGAGGCGCTCGAAGTGCGCGGCGTACTGCGGGAACCCCGCGTACATCCGGGTCTCTTTGCGCAGCCGTGGGACGGCGGCATCCTCGAGCGCCGCGCGCACGTACAGCGCCACATGCACCGTGGGCTCCACGGCGTGCAGATCACGGGACTGGGATGCCACGGCATCCGTCGTCAGCCAGCTCGGCAGCACGCCATCGGCCTCCGTCGCCCCGAGCCGTCGCATCTTGGGGCCGAGGGCGCCGACGACCACTCGCGCGCCCTCGCGGCGAAGCTGCGCAGCGGCGTCGCGCACGAGGTCCAGTGCGCCGGTCGTGGCGCCCCCGAGCCGATCCCGACGACGAGACGCTCCCGCGGCAGGTCGCCGAGGGCAGCTGCGATCTCGCCGGCGGGGCGACGCGCCACCGGTACGACGCCCGTCGCGAGCGTGAGGTGCTGCGTCGTGCGCGCCGCCGAGGCGAGCCCCGCGAGGGAATCCGCACCGGGGGTGTCGTTCACCCACAGCGCGTGGAAGCCGTGCGCCTCGACGACGGGCGCGATCTGCGCGATCTTCTCCGCACCGAGCGAGCCGGCGACGCCGATGGACAGGAGTGCGTGGGACATACTCCCCCGTTACTTTCTTCGTGACCCGCTCGGCGGCCATGCTGGGCGGTGACGGCCTGCCGGGCCCGGCATGATTGCTGCCCCCTGTCCCTTGATGATCTGGGGGGTGTTGTCACCGGGCCTGGTTGGCGGTGTGTGATCGCTGATAGGGGCTGGACCCGAGCATGCTCGAGGCCGTTCGTAACGTGGATGCCGAGACGCGCCGCCGCGGACGCCGTCACGAGTGAAGCGGAGGACGAAGTGGTCACCAGCATCGACAGATACGACGAGGTCGACGTGTTCGTTGGGCTCGACGTCGGCAAGGGCGAGCATCACGCGGTCGCGCTCGACCGGGAAGCCAAGCGACTATTCGACCGAGCACTCCCGAACGACGAGCGCCAATTGCGGGCGGTGATCGACCAGCTCGCCTCGCATGGCGTGGTGCTGCTGGTCGTAGATCAACCCGCGACGATCGGTGCACTCCCGGTCGCGGTCGCGCAAGCCGCAGGTGCTCTCGTTGGTTACCTGCCGGGGTTGGCGATGCGGCGCATCGCGGATCTGCATCCCGGTGAGGCGAAGACCGACGCGAGAGACGCGGCGATCATCGCCGAAACGGCCCGCACCATGCCGCACACGCTCCGGTCGATCCAGGTAGCCGACGAGAAGGTCGCGGAGCTGAGCATGCTCTGCGGGTTCGACGACGACCTCGCCGGTCAGATCGTCCAGGTCTCCAACCGGATCAGGGGTCTGCTCACCCAAATCCACCCGGCGCTGGAACGCGTGCTCGGGCCGCGGCTGGATCACCCCGCGATCCTGGACCTGCTGCAGCGCTACCCGTCGCCGGCGGCGATGAAGACTGCGGGTGAGAAGCGGCTAGGGAACCGGCTGCTGAAGAACGCGCCCCGCAAAGGTCGTGTCTGGGCGGCAGAGATCATGACCGCGCTCGGCGAGCAGACCGTCGTGGTGACCGGCACCGACGCCGCCGCGCTGGTGCTCCCCAGGCTCGCAGAGCAGCTCCAGGCGTTGCGACGGCAGCGTGATGAGATCGCCATCGAGGTCGAGAAGATCGTCGACGCTCACCCTCTTCAACCGGTCCTGACGAGCATGCCCGGAGTCGGCGTCAGGACCGCAGCCCGGCTCCTCACCGAAGTCACCACCAAGACCTTCGCCACTGCCGGGCACCTCGCCGCCTACGCCGGCCTCGCACCCGTGACCCGACGATCCGGCACCTCGATCCGCGGCGAGCATCCCTCCCGGCGCGGGAACAAGATCCTGAAACGGACCATGTTCCTCTCCGCGTTCGCCGCACTCCGAGACCCCGAATCACGCGCCTACTACGACCGCAAGATCGCCCAAGGCAAACGCCACAACCAGGCCCTCATCGCCCTAGCTCGACGCCGCTCCGACGTCCTCTACGCCATGCTCCGCGACGGCACCCTCTACCAACCGCGACCAGCCCAACCCGCCCTCGCCGCTTGACAGAGGACATAGGGGCACCCCCCTCTCGCATCGGGAAAGGATGCGGGGTCTCGATGCCTCAGCAGTAGACGAGGACGAGGCTGCCGCCTCCGCCGGGCGAGGGGCGGTAGCGCGAGCAGAGGCGCGATCCCTTCGATCCGCCGCCGCTGTTGCCCTCGCGGTTCGCATTCTGCCGGCGCTCCGCCTCGGCGCGGGCGGCCGCTTCAGCCGCTTCCCGTTGCACGACGGCCTCGTGCTCGGCCTGTGCGGCTCGCGCGGCCTCGACATACGCGGCGAGGCCGTCGAGGATGCGAGCGGCGTCTTCCGTCGATGCGATCTCCTGCGCCTGGTGAGCCGCGGTCACCGCGACGTTCGAAGCATCCGGCGCCTTCGGCGCGTGCTCGACGAGCTGTGGTGCCACTGCCGCAGCGCCTTCCGCCGCAGCGCGCAGGGTGGGAACCGTGGATTCGATGGCGCCCGTGAACTCGGCCATGCGCTGCTCCTCGGTGCGGATCAGCGCCGCGAGGTCGGCGGTCTCCTCCTCGATGGACGCCACCTCGGTGCGGGTCTCCTCGATGAGTTCGGGCGTGACGTCGCCGTCGGCGACGGCCCGGACCTTCTCCGGAACGGGCTCGGCCCCGATGACAGCCGCGGCGGCATCGATGTCCAGGGACAGGTACGACGCGGGCGCGAGCGGCTCCGGCAGCTCTTCGCCGGCTGCCTCCGCTTCCGCGCGGGCGGCCTGATCCTGCGCCTGCAGCTCGGCCACGCCCGCGACGAGCCGCTCGTGCGCCTGCGCACGCTGCTGCTCCGGCTCGGTCGCCTCGCCGATGACGGATGCCACGGCCTCGCCGGCCGCGGCGAGCTCGCCCGCGTGCTGCGCGGGCAGGATCGGCTCGGGCGTCTGGCCCAGATCGGCCAGACGCTGCGCGAGAACCCCGGTCTCGCTCTGCTGGGCCAGCGTCAGGGCCATCGCCGCCTCCAGCGTGGCCTCGGCCTGCGCGCGATCGGCGAACGCGGTGTCGCGCAGGCTCACGAGCTCGGCGTACTCGCTCACGCGCTGCGCGTGCACGATCTGCGGAACGGCGACGATCCCGCCGGCGACGAGCACCAGAGCGACACCCCCGCCGATCCACGACAGCCGGCGTCGGCCTCGCTTCTGCCCGTGTCCGTCGACGGGGGGTGTGTCGCCGGTGTCCTCGCTCATCGTGTGCTCCTGCCGATCTCTGTGAAATCGCGGCTGCGCGTCGCTCGCCGCCTCACCACTCTGTCGCCGGGAGGCCAGCCGGCGCACGAATCCCCAACAACCCCGGACACTCCTCCGGCTCGGGTTCCCGGCAGAATCGGGAGGGCCGACGATGCACACGGACGAGGAGCGACATGAGCAGGCCGCCGCTGCGGATCGAGGACGTCCCCGGGTGTCTCCGCTCTTTGAGGGCGGAGGCCGGCGACCCTTCCTATGCGGAGATCGCGCGGCGTGTCACCGCGCAGAGGAGTGGCCACGGCGTCGTCGTCTCGCGTGCGACGGTGTACGACTGCTTCCGCGAGGGGCGCCGGCGCTTCGACGTCGCCCTCGTCATCGGCATCGTCCGGGCACTGGTCACCGAGCCGACCGTGCGCAGCTGGGTTTCGGCTCTCGCCGTCCTGGGTCAGCGAACGGCAGCGGCCGCGCTCGTGGACGTCACGGCGACGGTTCCCCCGGCGACCGCTCCGTTCGTCGGCCGCACGCACGAGCTCACCCGGCTGGCCCGCCCGTCCAGCGCGCACTGGATCCACGCCATGCCCGGCGCAGGCAAGTCGACGCTCGCGCGCCAGGCCGCTCGCAACGCGATCGCGGCCGGCGCCGTGGAGGGTGCGATCATCGCCGACCTGCGCGGGCACAGTCCGGCCGGCCCGCCGGTCGACCCCGATGCGGTCACGCGGGCGGCGCTGCGGCTTCTCGGCGAGAAGAGCAACGGGCTCTCGGCATCCGCTGCTCGCCGGATGCTGCGCAGCCGCCTGCAATCGAGCAGGACGATGCTGGTGCTCGACGACGCAGCATCGCTCGAGCAGGTGCGCAGCATCCTTTCCCTGCCGTCTGGTGTCTCCGTCATCGTGACGAGCCGCGTCGTGCCCGCCGAGTCGAGGTTCCAGCCCCTGCCGCTGGCGCTGTTCGCGCCGTACGAATCGCTTGCTCTGCTCGATGCGATGGCAGGCCGGGACGCCATCGCGCAGGACCCGGCCTCGGCCGAGGTGCTGCTCGAGCTCATGGGGCATCAGCCCCTCGCCGTCAGCATCACTGCGGCGCGCGTCGCCGCTCGCGACACCTGGACCCTCGCCGACCACGTCGAGCTCGCCCGCGCGCGGCGGGCGGGCGTGCACCTGGACGAGCCGATCACGAGGTCGCTCGACCTCACCTATCAGCTGCTGCCGGACACGGCGCAGCGCCTCCTTCGCGCTCTCGCCCACCATCCTGTCGCGCTGCTGGACCGCGACAGCATCGATGCGGTCGCGGGGGACCTCGCACCGGAGACGGATGCTGCGCTGGACGTCCTCGAAACGCACAGCCTCATCGCTCGGGCAGCCTCCGGCCGTATCCACATGCACGAGCTCATCCGCGTGTACGCCGCGGACGTGGGGCTCGAGATCGACTCGCCCTCCGAGCGCCAGGCAGCGGCCGACCGACTGCGGCGGAGCGTCGTCGACCGCGCGTGGTCGGCTCACCGCACCCGCAGCCGGTCGAGGAGGGCGGTGGGCCGTGCGCCCCGAGCGGCGGTGCGCGACGCCGGGCTCTCGGAGGTGGAAGCCGAGGAGTTCCTCGCCGGATCGCTGGATCTTCTGCTCCACATCGCACTGACGGCTGACCGGCACGGCGACGGCGGGGTTGACGGCGGCGGCCGCGGCGACGGCGGTGTTGAGGGCGACATCGCCATCGTGAACCTCATCGCGGAGACGATCGACGACGCGCTGCACCGGGCGGGCCGGGGCGAAGACGCCGTCACCCTCTTCCGCGAGGCTTTGCGGGTCGCCCGACTCCGCACCGACGCGGAAGGCGAGCTGCGCGCGCTCGTCGATCTCGGCGCGACGCTGACCCTGATGGGTCGCGCCGCCGAGGCCGAGGCGGTCCTCTCGAGCATCGACGAAGAGGCGGAAGGGTGGTGGTCGGAGGCGCCACTCGCCCACAACGCGCGGGGAACCAGCCGCCTGCTGCAGGGCCGGTTCGACGAGGCGCGTTCCGCGCTCGAAGCGGGGCTGGCCGCGGCATCCCGTCTCGGTGATCGGTGGCGGGAAGGGCTGCTGTGGAACAGCATCGCGCTGCTGCACCTGCACACGGGCGACCTCGCGGCGTGCCGCATTGCACTCGAGCGATCGATCGACATCAGCACGGAGTGCGGTGACCTCTCGGCCGCGGCCCGCGGCCGGGTCAATCTGGCCAAGCTGCTTCACGACCAGGGCGACCACGCCGCCGCCGAGACCGAGGCGCGCACCGCGCTGTCCGAGATGGAGGCCCTCGGGTATGTGCCCGGCATCGCCGTGGCGTACTCGAATCTGTCGGCCGCGGTGTGCGCCTTGGGCAGGTTCGCCGAAAGCGCCACCCTCGCCGAGCGCGGCCGAGCGGTGGCACGGGATGCCGGCATGCGGCAGACGGAGCTCGAGCTCCTGCGCACCTCAGGCCGCAGCCGGCTGGGCGAGGGGCGCGTCGACGACGCCCGCGGGGCGTTCGAGCTCGCACGCGATCTCGCCGACGCGCTCGGCGATCGCCTGGCCGCCGCAGCGTGCGCCGAGGACCTCGGCGATTGCGCGCACGCGGCGCGCGATCGTGCCGAGGCGCGTAGCCGGTGGGAGCAGGCGGTGGAGGGATACCGGGCGGTGTCGTCGCCGGATGCCGCGGACGTCGAGGGCAAACTCGCCGCCCTCCTCGGCCGCCGGGGTGGCGGCGATGAGGCGGCCCTCACCGTGCCGTCGCCGGACGGGGTGGGTCGCGAAAAGCCCGGCCGGTGACGGCGACACGCCGAGATCCCGGCCCCTCGCCCGGCGCGTCGCACGACGCGCCGGGCTTTCCGCCGACGCGTGTACCGTCAATGTCAGACAAGTATCGAATTTGACTGATCAGCGATCGTGCCGAAGGCCGGGTACCCGGATGGACAATCGGGCGGCCGTGAGCGCTCCTCAGATCGACGGCGTGGTGTTCGACTGCGACGGCGTGCTCGTCGACAGCGAGAGCCTCTCGACGCAGGTCACACAGAAGATCGTCGCGGATCTGGGCTGGCACGTCGAACTCGACGTGCTCGGCGACCTTCTGACCGGCTGCTCCCACGAGTTCTACGTGGAGCAGGTCGAGAAGAACATCGGCCGCACGCTCGAGCCCGGTTGGGATGATCCGTATCGAGGCTGGCTCGAGCGCGCGCTGCGGGCCGAGCTGACGGCGGTGCCCGGCATCCATCGTGCTGTCGCCGACATCGACCTGCGCACTGCGGTGGCTTCCAACAGCAGGCACGAGCACGCGCTCGCGCGCTGTCTGTGCAACCTGCTGAGTGGACTTGCGCAGATTCCACGCAAGTTTGTCCGCGACGTCCTTCGCTCCGCCCTTGTCACCCTCCTCGAGCTTCTGTTGGAGGACGTTCACGAGAGGTTTGAGCTGTTCCTTCGTCAGGAGAAGATCGTCCGCGGAGAACGGGGTGCCCACCAGCTTCTGGAGCTCGCCGATCTGAACCTCGATGGTCGGCAGTGCGCTCGCAACGAGACGGAGGGTGATGCGGCTGTCGTCGGCCCCGATGGTCTGCTGTGTCAGTGCGTGCGTGACACTTGATAGCGACTGGCCGAGATTCATGCTGATCGACCGGATGTGGTCCTTCAACTGTTCGCGAGCTTCGTTCCGGCCGAGGTTCTTCGACACGGCGTGCGAGATGACGACAGGACCAAACGCCGTGAGGATGCCGCCCAGAATCAAGTAAAGACTGCGGTTGTCGGCCTCCGTGCAAGGACCCCGAGAACGATTGACAGCCACGGCACATCCGTCGCGTTCCGCTTCCACCACTCGACAACCTTCGCCAAGTTTCACTCCCGTTCGTCCGACGCCAACGCCGCACGCACCGTGTTCCTCGCGACGCCGAGCCTACGCACGATCGCTTTGATCGGCATGCCCTCGGCCTTATGCAACCGGCGGATCTCCGCCCAATCTTCCACTGAGATCACCCTCCAAGAGTGTCGGAGGGGTCAACATTCAAACGTCACCTCGGGGTCTGTCGGTGGCCATGGAAAACTGCCCGTAGGCGGTCACGAGACCTGCCCGTAGGTGGCCAGGAGAACTGCCCGTTGGTGGCCATGAGTTCTGCCCACGTCTGATGGTTCCGCCCCGCGCGTCGTCGCGATGGTGGGGCCCCTTCCCGGTTCGATGACGGGTGCTTAGGTCGTCGTCGCCCGGGAAGGGGCTGTGTTGAAGTCTGACGGAGAAGTCATGGAGATTCTGGAAGCGTTCGATGCGACGGGGTCGTATCGGGCTGCGGGGCAGCTCGCGGGTTGCTCTCATCACACGGTCGCCGCGTATGTCGCGGCGCGGGACGCGGGCCGGCCTGTCGGCGCTGCGGCGCGCAGGCCGCGCGTCATCGACGAGTTCCTGCCGAAGGTCGAGGAGTTGGTCGAGAAGACGAAGGGCAAGGTTCGGGCCGACAAGGTCCACGAGGTGCTGACCTCGATCGGGTTCGAAGGGTCGGAGCGGTCGACCAGGCGGGCGGTCGCTGCGGTGAAGGCGTCGTGGCGGGCGGGGAACCGTCGGGTGCATCGGCCGTGGGTCACCGAGCCGGGGCTGTGGTTGCAGTACGACTTCGGCGACGGGCCCGTGGTCGGCGGGGTGAAGACGGTGCTGTTCGTCGCCTGGCTCGCGTTCAGTCGGTTCCGGGTGGTGATCCCGATCCGCGACAAGACCCTCCCGAGCGTGTTCGCCGCGTTGGATCGGACGTTCCGGGCGGTCGGGGGCGCGCCGACGTATGTCCTCACCGACAACGAGAAGACGGTCACCACGATGCATATCGCGGGGGTCCCGGTCCGCAACGCGCAGACGGTGTCGTTCGCCGCGCATTACGGGGTCACGGTGCTGACCTGTCAGCCCGCGGACCCGGCCTCGAAGGGTGGCGCGGAAGCGTCGGTGAAGCTCGCGAAAGCGGACCTGGTGCCCACCGATGCGAACCTCCGCGACCAGTACGCCTCATTCGGCGAACTCGAGGCGGCCTGCGACGCGTTCATGGACGACGTCAACGGGCGAGAGCACCGGGTGACCAAGCGGCGCCCGGTCGAGGTGCTCGCTGAGGAGCAGCAGCGGCTGCACCCGGTCCCGGGTCGTGCTCACACCATCGCGTTCGGAGTGTCCCGGCGGGTCGGGGAGAACACGCCGATGGTCGCGTTCGAGAACGGGCAGTATTCCGTCCCGCACCTGCTGATGGGCGCGGAGGTGTTCGTCCGTGTCCAGGGCGCCGCTGACTCCGAGCGGGTCGTGATCGTCCACCACGGCATCGACGGGCCCGTCGAGGTCGCCCGACACGACCGCGCCCGCCCCGGGACCCCCAGGATCGACGACGCCCACTTCCCCGCCCAGCCGGGGTGAAGGTTCCCGGCGACTACACGATCAAGGCCCGCAGCACCGAGGAGGCGGAGTTCCTCGGTATCGGTCACGGCGCCGCGGCCTGGCTGCTCGAGGCCGCAGCGGCCGGGACGCAGCGGATGAACCAGAAGATGCGGGAAGCCGTCCAGCTCGCCCGGATCCACGGGATCGAGGTCGTCGACGAAACCCTCGGCACCGCAGCCGCGTATGGCCGGTTCGATACCGGTGATCTCACGTCGATCCTCGGCAGCCGGATCACCGCGACGCCGGCGAGGGCGGCGTCGGAGACCCGGTCGCTCGCGCAGGGCACGTCCGGGTGGGCCGCGATCGGCCAGCCGCGGGGTGTGATCGTCCCCGTCGTCGAGATCATCGCGACGGACGAGGAGGACGAGCTGTGAGCGTCGCGACCCCTGCCGCCCCGCCGATCCCGGCCGAGTTGGAGCAGACCATGCGGCAGCTGAAGATGCCCTACGCCCGCGGCATCGCACCCGACGTGTTCGCGACCGCAAGGGCACAACGCTGGGAACCCGCGGAGGTTGTCAAAGCACTCCTCGACGCCGAGATCGCCGGCCGGTCCCGGTCCATGCTCGCCGCCCGCCGCAAGGCCGCCGGGTTCCCCACCGGGAAGACCTTCGACTCCTGGGACCAGTCCCTGTCGACGATCCCGGCGCCGACCCAGCAGGCGTTGCGGACCCTGGAATGGGTGCACCGGCGGGAGAACCTCGTGATCTGCGGGCCCGCCGGGACAGGGAAGACGTTCTTCCTCGAAGCGCTCGGCCAGCACGCCGTCGAACAAGGCCTCCGCGTCGCGTGGTTCCGGCTCGAGGACCTCGGCGCGCTGATCCGCGCGCACCGCGTCGACGACACCGTCACCCGCACCGTCGCCCGGATCCTCCGCGCCGACCTCGTCGTCGTTGACGACATCGGTCTACTCGGCGTCGGCGACGACGCCGCGGAAGGCCTCTACCGGCTCGTCGACGCCGCCTACGAGAAACGATCGATCGCGATCAGCTCGAACCTGCACCCCTCCGGGTTCGACGAGCTCATGCCCAAGACCCTCGCGACCGCGACCGTCGACCGGCTCCTCCACCATGCCCACCTCGCGCAGACCACCGGCGAGTCCATCCGCCTCGCGCAGGCCCTCGCCGGCACGGGGGTGACCCCCATGACCTGACCCGGCGGGACTGCCTCACGCGGCCAGGGCCACCACAACCCGGTGGGCAGAACTCCTGGCCGCGAATGGGCAGTTCCACTGGCCACCAGCGGGCACTTCCGCTGGCCGCCTATGGGCAATTCCTACTGGCCGTTGACAGGGTCAGTATTCACCCGTCGTCGACATCTTCGGATTGCCGAGGTCGGTGCCGCCGATTTCACGTACTGGTTGTTCGACTCGACGTGGCTGCGCATCCCGTACCAGGCCCGCCCAAGAGGCTGCCAGCGACGCGACATCGGAGACCTTTCTGGTTCTGTGGCGCCGGTGACGTCCCGCTGGTTGGTGGAGTTTCTCGACACCGTGCGGGTCAGCTTCTGTGATTATGCCGCAGCGAGTTCGGGGATCGCGACCTCCTCTGCTTCGACTTGCAGGAGCTTCATGGAGTGTTCGCTGAAGTAGCGGCGGTCGGCGCCGTCCCATTCGTCGTGTTGCTCGATGAGGACGTGCCCGGCCAGGCGCAGTAGCGCGGCGGGGTTGGGGAAGGTTCCGACGACGTCGGTGCGGCGTTTGATCTCCTTGTTGACGCGTTCGAGCGGGTTCGTGGACCAGATCTGCCGCCAGTGCTGCTGCGGGAATCCGCAGAACGCGAGGATGTCGTTCTTGGCGTCCTCGAGCATGTCCGCGACCTTCGGATGCGACCTGGCGAGCATGCGGACGACCTCGTGGAACTGCGCGAACACGTGCTCCGTGTCCGGCTGCGCGAAGATCGTGCGGATGATCGACGGGGGGTATCAGATGGTCTGTGTAAGGGGTGAGGTTCATCTCGAAGGAGAACATCATGGAGACCATGGCTATCAGTCCGGAGCGCGAGGAGCGTCGTCGCCGGCAGAAGGAGCTCGCTGACCGGCTCAAGGCGTCGGGCGCGATGGACGAGATCTTCGCTCAGATCGACGCCGGCGAGCCCCTCACGGGCGAGCACGGCCTGATCGGTGGAATGCTCAAGGCCGCGCTGGAGCGCGGGTTGGAGACGGAGCTGACCGAGCACGTCGGCTACGAGCGCGGCGACGCGGAGGCCTCGTTGCACCCGAACTCCCGCAACGGCACGAGCGCGAAGACGGTCGCGACCGAGATCGGAGACATCGAGCTGGCCGTCCCGCGGGACCGGGCTGGGACGTTCACCCCGATGCTGGTCCCGAAAGGGCAGCGCCGGCTGGACGGCCTCGATGGGATGATCATCTCGCTGTACGCGGGCGGGATGACCGTCCGCGACATCCAGCACCACCTCGCCTCGACGCTGGGCACGGACCTCTCGCACGAGACGATCTCGAAGATCACCGACCAGGTCGCAGACGAGGTCCTGGCCTGGCAGACCCGTCCGCTGGACGCGCTGTATCCGGTGATCTACCTGGACGCGATCGTGGTGAAGGTCCGCGACGGCGGCCACGTGCGGAACAAGGCCGCGCATATCGCCGTCGGTGTCGACATGGACGGCATCAAGCACGTCCTGGGAATCTGGGTGCAAGCGGTCGAGGGTGCGAAGTTCTGGGCGGCCGTGTGCGCCGAACTCGCCAACCGCGGCGTCCGCGACGTGCTCATCGTCTGCACCGACGGGCTGACCGGGTTCCCCGAAGCGATCGAGGCCACCTGGCCGCAAGCGACCGTGCAGACCTGCGTCGTGCACCTCATCAGGGCAGCGATGCGGTTCGTGAACTACAAGGACCGCAAAGCCGTGGCCGCAGCGCTCAAGCCGATCTACCAGGCGGTGAACGAGGACGCCGCGCTCGAAGCGCTGACCGAGTTCGCGGACTCCGACCTCGGCAAGCGCTACCCGTCGGCGGTGAAGACGTTCCAAGACGCGTGGGACCGGTTCACGCCGTTCCTCGCGTTCCCGCCCGAGCTGCGCCGGGTGATCTACACCACCAACAGCATCGAGTCGCTGAACTACCAACTACGGAAAGTCACCAAATCCCGAGGGCATTTCCCCAACGATGCCGCCGCCGTCAAGCTGCTCTGGCTGGCGATCTGCAACATCGAGGACAAACGAGCCCGAGACCGGCTCAAGGAACGAGGCAAGCCCTCCGAACAGCGCAGAGCCGAGCCCCGACTCATCGAGGGAGCCGTGACCACGAACTGGAAGAAGGCCCTCGAACAGCTCGCCCTCGCCTACCCCGACCGCATCGAACCCCACCTGTAATCAAACCGACACCAAGCCGCTTACACAAAAGTCTTGACACGCCCGATCGACGCGACCATCGGGCCAGCCGTCTTCGGGACGTTGGCGAGCACGTTCCGCATGAAATGCACTCGGCAGCGTTGCCAGGCGGAGCCGACGAACACGGTCTCGATCGCTGCGATCAGCCCGGTGTGCGCGTCGCTGATCACGAGCTTCACCCCGTCCAGCCCACGCGCCTTCAACGAGCGCAGGAACGTGGTCCAGAACGGCTGCGACTCGGTGTCTCCGACCTCGAAGCCGAGCACCTCCCGCCGCCCGTCGGCCGCGACTCCCACGGCAACGACGACCGCCTGCGAGACCACCCGCCGGCCGACCCGGGCCTTGCAATAGGTCGCGTCGAGGAACACGTACGGGTAGGCGCTGTCGGCGAGGGGCCGGTCCCGGAACGCCGCGACGTCCTCGTCGAGGTTGCCGCAGATCCGCGACACCTCCGACTTGGAGATGCCGGTGTCCGCGCCCAGCGCCTTGACGAGGTCGTCGACCTTGCGGGTCGAGACGCCGTGGACGTAGGCCTCCATCACGACCGCGAACAACGCCTGATCGACCCTCCGGCGGCGTTCCAGCAGCGACGGGAAGAAGGACCCGGCCCGCAGCTTCGGGATCCGCAGCTCCAGATCCCCGGCTGTCGTCGACAGGGTGCGGGGCCTGGAGCCGTTGCGGACCGCGACGCGGCCCTCGGTGCGCTCATACGGGGCGGCGCCGATGAACGCCGCCGCTTCCGCGTCGATCAGCTCCTGATAGAGCGTCTCGGTCGCGACTCGGATCCGGTCGGTGACATCGGTGAGTTTCAGTTCCCCGAGGAGCTCGAGGAGGGCAGACTGGTTAAGAGCCATCGTGCGTTTGTGTCTTCCTGTGAGTGACTTTGATCGGTACTCACTGACCATCGCACGATGGCTCACCAACGTCTACGACGCCGACGACCCTGCCGGAAAACCCACCACCCCAGGGGACGTCACCTGTGGCGCCGGCGGAACGATGTGCCAGCGGACCCGTCGGAAGCTGCTCCATATGCATTCGGGGTAGCGCGCCTCGTGCTCCAGAACTTTCAACGACAAGCACGCCGGAAGTTCGAGCGGCACATCCCTCTCGACGACGAGACTCCCCGCGGGGGTGACGACCCAGTCGACTCGCGCTTGGACATTGAGATTGCGCTCCGTAGATTGAAACCCGCCGACCGCGAGCTCATTACCCTCGTCCACTGGGATGGGCTTTCGATTGTCGAAGCGGGGCACTCGCTCGGGCAGACAGCGGCTGTCGCGTATCGACGCCACCGCAACGCTCTCAACGAGCTCCGGATGGTGCTGGAATCAGCTGACGAAACCACACCCGTTCTCGCGGTTCTGATGAAAAGTCCGGCGACGGAGTCTTGACGGGCTCACTTGTCAGGTGTTGAGTGCGACACGGCTCGTCAATGAGTTCTCGACCGGACCCCAGCCTTCGTTGAGTCCCGCATCCAGTCGAATCGCCCGTGGACGGACCGCTCTCCCCGGTGGCGCGGGTCGGGTGGCTCGGCCGACGGCTTGCGAGCTTAGCCGTTGTACTCCTCGTCGATGAGGTCGTCGGCATTGCCCGGGACGCACAGGGCTGAGCCGCGGATGTAGTAGTTGCCGGGGCCAGTCCCGAAGCTCAATCCCGTGACCGGTCCGCCCGTGGCGAAGACCACCGGATCGCTGGAGGTGTCGACACGGACCGTCATGCCGAGTGACCTCCAGTAGTTGGCGACGGTGTTCGCGTCGGCGAGGTGGTCGCCGTCGGGCGGGGGCGACGAGTAGCTGTACCCGTACTTGACACCGTTCCCGCCATCGCACTCTTGGATCGTGGGCGCGGAGGCGCGCTTCCACCCGGGTACGTCGAGCAGTGCGCCGGTGTCTTCGATGGTGGTGACGAGCTGGTCGCGGGCCTCGTGCGGGGTCTCTCCTGGCTGGCAGGCGGTGAGCAGGCCGCCCGTGACCGCGAGCACAGCGATGGTCACGACCCGGTTAGTAGATACCACCGCGTGCTCCTTCGATGAGTGCCCTCTGAAGCGTTGTCGGCTCAGATGGGAGCCGCTCTGTGAGCCTATCTGCGTGGCCTGTCGTCGCGTTCGCGACGTTGCGCAGAGATTCCGTCTCGTTGTCCAGGTATCCGTTGCCGGTGGGTGTGGTGGTGTCGTGGTCGGTGACGGGGGCCGCTCGGGCTCGCCTAGATGATGCGTCCGGTGGCGGGGTCGCGTTCGCTGCGCCACGGGGTCTTGTCCTTCGAGCTCCTCTTCCCCGGTCGAGAGTTCGGGTGACCCCATGAAAGTGAGGTGAGTCGTCGTTGCCCTCTCTCACGACGAATGAGACGAAAGTCGCCAGCCCAGCTCCTGCGAGTCAGTAGGCGATGCCGGTGAGGCGATCTCCTGCAATGCGCGCACGTGAGTGCGGAACGCGCTCGAGCCCTTGGCCGTCGCAGTGACCCACGTCCGGGGGCGGGTTCCGGCGTACCCCTTCGTGACCTTGACGTACCCCGCCCGCTCGAGGTGTGAGATCGCTTTGCTCAGCGTCGAATCGTCCGACTCGAGTAGCTCGCGGAGGGTGCGGAAATCGACCTCATCCCGCGTGCCGAGGGCGGCCATGAGGGAGAACCGCACCGGGGTCTGAAACGCATCGTCCAGCCGATGCCGCGGATGCACCATGCGCGGCTACTCGCCTGCAGCGGGCAACGGGAGGAGCGCCGAGATGATCATGACCACAAGGATGAACACCCCGACGGCGATCGCTGCTCCTGGGCCCACGGAGGACATGGACAGCGCCGCCGTCAACGCGAACATGGCCGATGTGGCAGCGGCGAAGAAGGCCCAGTTCACCGGACCCCAGTGATATCCGGTGCTCCGCAGGCCCCACGGGAGCCGCCAACTGATGAGCACCACACTCAGGGTCACCAACAACGTCGCGGCGGAGATGATCGGATACCAGACCACCGCCGTCGTCGCGGCGAGCAGCCCGAGCACGACCCCGATCCCCGCCGTCGCCCATCGCGCGGGGGTGGGAGGTGGTGTGTTCTCCCACCGGTCTGTGGGAGGCGTGGAACGGTCAGCGACCAGCCTTCGTAGGGGACTGATCGCCATCACCGCGAACAGAACCACCGGGGCTACCACGTTCATCCACGCCGGATACCCGACGTCGGTGATGCTGAGCCATCCGAGGATCATGACGACGGCGATGGCCGCGACCGTTCCGACGACCTGCGCGACAGACGCGCGGTTTCGGATGCCGAACCGCTCGCGAGCGCCGTTGGCCAGGGCGCTGTAGAGCAACACCGGCAACAGCATCAGGTTCGTGTACGTATATCCGCTGCTCCCCGCGGTTGACCCCGACGTCGAGAAGGCGAAAAGGAGCACCCCGGCGTACACGCTGAGCAGGACGGCGCTGCACACGAGAAACCACTGATACCCGCGCGACGGACCGCGACGCTCAAGCCGAAACCGCACCACTTCCTGCTGCTGCAGCAACTGCGCAGCTGTAGTCGCCTCGTCTCTACTTTCCATCTGGAAAGTAGATGCAAATCGGCAAACCGTTCACCAGGTGTAGCCGGCACCACCTCGGGCTCACGCTCGCGTCTAGAAGGGCGGCGGATCTTCGGCGATCCGGTATCCGCTCGGACTCGTCCAGATGATGCGCCCGGTGGCGGGGTCGCGTTCGCTATGCCACAGGGTCTCGTCTTTGATCGGGTGATGCGGGTCGTCGAGAGGCTCCCCGTTGCCGACGGAGGTCGTGCCGCCGTCCTTCCACCGTTTTCGATGGTCGTAGTCGCAGTCGTCGGCGGGTCTCGAGCAGCCCGGGAACACGCACGTCGGATGCAGGGTGTGCAGGAGTCTTCGCATATCGGCCGGCACCTTGTACATGCGGCGGTCGACGTCGACGACTGTGCCGGTGACGGGGTGCGTCAGCACCCGGATCCACGACGTCGCCGCGCCGGCGAGTTCCTTCGCGGTCTCGAGCGGAATCGGGCCGTATCCGTCGAGCGTCGCGGGCTCGTCACCCTGGCCGAGAAGCGTCAGGGCGGGGATCGTGATCCGCACGGTCGCCCGCACACGCGATGCCTTCCCCCGCGTGCCCGTCGCGCCGACGTCGATCGGCTGGGTGAGGAGCAGATCGGCGAACACGTCAGCCCGGATCTGCGCGAGGGTGCGCGTCTCATCGGCCAGGCCGTGCAGGTGCCGGGCGCGCTGCTCGAGATCGGCGTCGATCGCGTGCGCCTGCTCGGCCGGGAGCAGTGCGCTGAGCAGCGCCATCCCGTCGAAGTCGGGAGTGAGGTCGACCTGCCGATCCTTCGCGGCACGCGTGTGGCGTTCGCGGAGCGACTCGGGGTGCACGCTCTCGCGGACAGCGCGGGCGCGCACCCGGAATCGACCCGGCACCGCGGTCGTCGCCGGTGCGGCGATCGCGGCATCGAACGCCGCCCACGCCTCCGGATCGTCGGCGGGGAGCGAGCCGGCGACCTCGGCCGCGATCATCATGTTCTGCTCGGACACCTCACCGGCCAGGCACGCCGCCCACACGCCCGGGGTGCGCTCGCTGAGCGTCTGTGCGCGGTAGGCGCGGCGACGCACCTGGTGGTCGGTCAGCTGCACCCGCGCCCCGATGTCGGCGGCTGCGGAGCGGACGGCGAGGACCCGCCGATACGCCCGCACGTCCGCGTTCGACCACCCCCGCGGGTCCTGCCACAGCGGATCCACCGTCGGGTCGGGGCCTACCCACGGCACCGGATAGGCGGCCGCTGCGGCGAGGACCTCGTGGAAGAGCAGATCCTGCCGCGCCGTCGCGGCCCGCGTGGCGCGGGCGGCAGCGTCGACGCCGTTCACGAGGGCGAAGGGATCGGCCGCAGCAGGGGGTTCGTCCATTCCATCGGGCGCCACGGCGCCGTCGGGCAGCAGCCACGGATCGATGTCCGACGCCCAGGGGCCCTCCGCGCCGCACAGCGACGCTTCGGTGGCGGCACTCCAGTACGCCTCGGTGAAGGCCGGGTCGTTCCAGACCTCGGCATCCGCCGACCCGTCGTGGAAAGTGACCTTCATATCACCCACGATAAGGAGGGCCTCCGACATCGCGACGGGCGGATCAGTCGTTCACTCGGGCACGTCGGCGAAGTAGTCCGCGGCGGCACCGTCGGGGAAAAGTCGGATGGTCTCGCCGGCGTAGAGCTCTGCCGAATCACGGCGGTTGATCATCGCCAGATGAATATCCTCGATGCAAAATCGCTCACCGATGCCCGTGAAGGTGTCGCCGGGTGCAACGACGTACTCGGTGAGGTCATCGTTGGCCGTGCCGGTCGCATGCTCCTTGGCGCCGGCTGCCGGCATCGGCGCCCGCGCTCGGTCGCGTCCGCGACGTCAGATCTTCGGGCGCTCCGGTCGGTGATGTCCCGACGCACGAGACCAGCGGTGCAATGGTAGCGCTCGCCGCCCTCACGCCCGCGCGGCGATGGCCCCGGCATCCGTCCCCGCGGGAAGGTCGCCGTAGAGGGCGCCGCCGAAGGGGCGATCGCCCAGGCGCGTCGCGACGAACGCGTCGGCGACGATCGACGGCGCCGTGCGCAGCAGCAGCGACGCCTGCAGCGCGAGCGCCATCGCCGACACGAGACCGCGCGCTCGTGCCTCCGGCGCCGGATCGGCGGTCACGTCGCGCACGAGCGACCGCACACGCTCCAGATGCGCGTCGAACAGCGGGTGCGTCCCCGCCGCGAGCGCGACCTCGGCATCGAACGCCGCGAGCGCCTCCGGCTCGCGCCCCAGCGCCCGCAGCACGTCGAGCGCGATCACGTTGCCCGACCCCTCCCACACCGCCATGACCGGCTGCTCGCGATACCGCATCGCGAGCGGGAATGCTTCCGTGTACCCGTTGCCGCCCAGGCACTCCAACGCCTCGTACGCGTGACCCGGCCCGCGCTTGCAGATCCAGTACTTCGCCACCGCCGTCGCCAGGCGCGCGAAGGCGCGATCGGATGCCGTGGCATCCTCATCGTGCGCCCGCGCGAGCCGCAGGGCCGTCGCGGTCGCGGCCTCGGTCTCGAGCTGCAGATCGGCGATCACCGCCGTCATCGCCGGCTGGTCGATCAGCGTCCGGCCGAACGCCGCCCGATGGCGCGCATGCCACGCCGCCTCCGCGGTCGCCTGACGCATCCCGGCGGTCGTGCCGTAGATGCAGTCCAGCCGCGTGCGCGCCACCATGTCTATGATCGTGCGGACCCCGCGTCCCTCCTCGCCGACGAGGATGCCGACGGCATCCTCGTACTCCACCTCGCTCGAGGCGTTGGCGCGGTTGCCCAGCTTGTCCTTCAGCCGTTGGATGCGGATCGCGTTGCGCTCGCCGTCCACCAGCCGCGGCAGGAGGAAGCACGACAGGCCGCCCGGCGCCTGTGCCAGCACGAGGAACGCGTCGGACATCGGCGCCGAGCAGAACCACTTGTGCCCCGTCAGGGCATACCGCCCGCCGCCGAGCGGGCGCGCCGCCGTCGTGTTCGCGCGCACATCCGAACCGCCGTGCTTCTCCGTCATCGCCATCCCGAACAGCGCGCCGGGCTTGTCCGCCCGGAGCCGTCCGTCATAGCTGCGGCTGTACACACGCGGCAGCCACTCCTCCCCGACGTCCGGATGCTGCTGCAGCACCGGCACGACCGCGTGCGTCATCGACACCGGGCAGGCATGGCCGGGCTCGACCTGCGCGTACAGCATGAAGGTCGCCGCGCGGGCGACGTTCGCGCCGGGCCGCGGCTCGGCCCACGCCGAGGTGTGCGCGCCGTCGGCGATCGCTGCGCCGATGATGCGGTGGTAGCTCTCGTCGTACTCGACCTCGTCGATGCGGTTGCCGTACCGGTCGTGGGTCTGCAGCACCGGCTCGACGCGGTTCGCCGCGACCGCGTCGGAGTGGAAGGATGCCGCGCCCACGCGCTGTCCGGTCAGGTGCAGCTGATGATGCGCCCACCCCGCGTCGTAGCGCTCGACGCCCTCGAGGAGGGCGGTGTTCGTCGCGTACTCGTCGACGTCGACGCGCGGCGGTGCCTGGTTCACGACAGCGTGGGTGGCCATTCCCTCATCGAACCAGCCGCGTCGCGGCCCGGCAATGGCGCGGCGGCGCTCAGGCGACGCCGTGCAGCTGGCGCAGCGTGAGCTCGGCGCCGTCGGCGTCACGCGCGGCGATCTGG
This sequence comes from Microbacterium aurum, assembly GCF_016907815.1. NCBI lineage: Bacteria > Bacillati > Actinomycetota > Actinomycetes > Micrococcales > Microbacteriaceae > Microbacterium > Microbacterium aurum. Next base: position 340,291 of record NZ_JAFBCQ010000001.1, on the reverse strand, counting down.
TCGCGCAGCCGCAGGTACGCGTCGGCGCGCGACAGCGGGCCCGCGACGAACGGCGTCCAACCGCGGAGGTTCCGCTGGATCGCGAGCGACGCCTCGCGGATGAAGCCGATGAACACCGAGTTCCCGCTGGCCCGCGTGATGGTGATGAACATGTTCGTGGAGTTCTCGAACAGCGCGAGGCCGTCCTTGCGCAGAGCGCTGTCGACCACGGCATCCGCCCGCTGGAGGATCTCGGCCAGCTGCGCGTCGTCGGCGTGCTGCAGGGCGAGCCGCAGCGCGTTGCCCATGAAGTACGCCGTGAACACGCCGGTCTCGTCGCGCACCCGCTCGTCGGGCGCCGACACCCGCGTGTACCGACCGACGGCGATCTCCACCAGTCCGAACCGCTCCAGGCGCTGCAGTGCCTCGCGCACCGGCGTGCGGGAGACCCCGAGCTGCGCGGCGAGGTCGACGTCGCGCAGGCGCTGCCCCGGGCTGAGGGTGCCGTCGAGGATGGCGGCGCCGATGCGGGCGTAGACCTCGTCGCCGAGGATGGTGCCGCTGCGGAGATCGATCGGGGCGAGGGGCGCGGACATGGCGCACTCAGTGTATGTTGCGCTCCTATGGAACCGGGATCCGTCGATGATGAGACGGCGTTCCGCGCCGACGATTCTGGGCGTTTTCTCGGATGCCGCCCCCTGCCGGCGGGTCTGATATATCGGTACAGTGTGCTCAGTCACGCTTCGCGTGGCCTATCCGGGGGGATCCGTCGACGCCCGGGCGACGCGCATCGCGCGAGCCCGGGCGTCGAATGGTTCACCGGAGCGTCGTGCAACGTTTGTGTCACCATCTGACGTCGGGTAGCGCGGGAGGGAGCATTCCCCATTAGCGTGGGACCCGTCGGCGCAGTTGCGTCGTCATCGCACGTACGTAAGGCAGTTCATGGCAACGCAGGGCACCGTCAAGTGGTTCAACTCGGAGAAGGGCTTCGGGTTCATCGCTCCCGATGAGGGCGGCGCAGACGTCTTCGCTCACTACTCCGCGATCGATTCGAGCGGCTACCGCTCCCTCGAGGAGAACCAGCGCGTCGAGTTCGAGATCGCACAGGGCCCCAAGGGCCTCCAGGCGGAGAACATCCGCCCCCTGTGAGTTTCTGACGGCCCGCCCGGTTTGCCGGCGCGGGCCGTCTCTCTCACACCCGGGCCGCGCTTGCGCGGCTCTTCGTCGTGGCGCGACGACCGGGTCAGACCCGGTCGGCCGCGTCGTCGTCGATCAGCAGGAGTGCGCGCAGCTCGTCGATCGTCTCGACGGATGCCGCCGCGCCGTCAGCCTCGTGCGGCCAGCTGAACCCCCAGCGCACGAAGATCACCGGCACGCCCTGTGCGGCGCCGCCCTCCACATCGTGGTGACGGTCGCCGATGAGCACAGGTCGGCTGATGTCACAGCCCGCCGCCGCCAGTCGCCGCAGCGCCTCGGCCACGATGTCGGCCTTCGACGCGAGCGTCTTCTCATCCGGCGTCGCCCCCGCCATCGCCTGAAGATGCGGCGCGAGGTCGAAATGCTCCATCAGCGCGACGACCTGCACCTCGGGCTTCGAGCTGGCCGTCGCCTGGGCGATGCCCGCGGCATCCAGGTCTGCGATGAGCTCGCCGACGCCGGGGTACAGTCGCGCGCCCGTCGTGTAACCGTCGGCCTTGCCGATCGTCCGGTAGTACGCCACCGCCTCGGCGGACTCCTCCGGCGTCATGCCGACGTTCTTCTGGAACGACTCGAACATCGGCGGGCCGATCCAGTGGACGAGCTCGGCGCGTGTCGGCGCGGGCTTGCCGAAGTGATCCAGGGCCACCGTCAAGCGCCGCAGGATCCCCTCGGAGGCGTCCACGATGGTGCCGTCCACGTCCCACAGCACGCAGGTCCAGGGTGATCTCGAGGCCATCGCTTCAGCCTATTGCCGGGGCGTGGGCGCGGCCGCCGCGCCGTCGTGGGCCGCGGCGCCGGGGCGTCGTCCGCCGCGGCGGCGAGGGTCAGAACAGGCGCGGGGCGCCGGACTCGTCGCCCTTCATGCCCTCGTAGTCCAGCGTCACGCACCGGATGCCGCGGTCGGCGGCGAGCACTTTCGCCTGCGGCTTGATCTCCTGCGCGGCGAACACCCCAGTCACCGGCGCGAGGTGCGGATCGCGCCCCAGCAGCTCGAGATAGCGGGTCAGCTGCTCGACACCGTCGATGTCGCCGCGGCGCTTGACCTCGACGGCGATCGTGCCGCCGGCGGGATTGCGCAGCAGCAGGTCGACCGGACCGATCGCCGTCGGGAACTCGCGTCGCACGAGCGTGAGCCCGTCGCCGATGACGTCGACCTGCTCCGCGAGCAGGCGCTGCAGGTCGGCCTCGACGCCGTCCTTCTGCAGCCCCGGATCGATGCCGAGCTCGTGTGCCGAGTCGTGCAGCACCTCGTAGATGCGCACGAGCAGCGCATCGCCGGTCTTCGCGTGGGTGACCCGCCAGTGCTCGAGCACGCCAGCCGAGCGCGACTCGGCATCCGGCTCTTCGACCGTCAACGTGCACGGCGGGCTCATCCAGTTCAGCGGCTTGTACGACCCGCCGTCGGAGTGGACGAGCAGCGACCCGTCGCCCTTGTGCACGAGCAGGCGCGTCGCGAGCGGCAGATGCGCGTTGAGTCGGCCGGTGTAATCCACGGAGCAGCGGGCGATGACAAGACGCACCCGACGAGTGTACGCGGCGCGCCCGACCCTCGGTCCCGCGCCCGGTCCACGCCCCGGTCCACGCCCGGCCGCGCTCGGTCCGCGCCGTGTCTCCGCCGACTGCGCCCGTTCCCGCCGAGCGGGCCGGGTATCGGCGTGCGATAAGGGGCGCGCTCGGCGAGAAGGGGCGCGCTCGGCGCAGGAGGGGGAAGGCGGGCGCAGGAGGGCGCAGGCGGGCGCAGGGGGTCGCCGCGTCGCGGCGGGTCAGTGGTGGCCGGCGCCGACCTTCGACCCGGCGCCGACCTTCGACCCGGCGATGGGCTTCGCGGCCGTCGAGGCGATGCCGCTCATCGCGATCAGCGCGACGATGATCCAGAGGGTGTTCAGGATGCCGATTCGATGGCTGATCCAGCCGAGCACGGGCGGGCCGCACAGGAACGCGACGTAGCCGATGGTCGCCGCCGCCGAGACGGATGCCGCGGCCTTGCTCGGGTTGTCCGCGGCCGCCGACATCCCGAGCGGAAAACCGAGCGAGGCGCCCGCGCCCCACAGCGCGATGCCGACGAACGCGACCGGCAGGTTCGGCGCGAGGATGAAGACGATGAGGCCGGCGCCGGCGGCGATCGAGAGGATGCGCAGCGTCCACACGCGCCCGATGCGGTCGACGATCGGGCCGCCGATCATCCGGAACACCGTCATCGAGACCGAGAAGACGGTCAGCGCGATCGCGCCGGTGGCCTCGGTCTCGCGGTGGCCGTCGACGACCGCGATCGTGAGCCAGTCGTTGGCGCTGCCCTCGGCGAAGGCCATGCCCAGGATGATCGCGCCGATCGCGTACGTGCGCGGGTCGCGCCACACCTCCAACGCCGCGGCGAGCCGCTCGCGGCGGGAGGGCGTCTCGGCGACGTCGTCGTCGGTCGCGGCCTGCGTCGGGACGAAGCGCAGCGAGACGACGCTGACAACGAGGCCGACGGCGGCGGTGACGCCGAGGTGCCACGAGACCCCGACCTGCAGCGTCGCCATCGCGACGCCGATGCCGGCTCCGGCGACCGTCCCGAGGCTGAAGAAGGCGTGAAACAGCGGCATGAGCGTGCGCGCGAACGCCTGCTCGACGGCGGCCGCCTCGACGTTGATCATGACGTCGGTCGATCCGAAGCACAGTCCCATGAGCGCGAGGCCCGCCGCGGCGATGGGATACGAGCCGAGCGCGTCCACACCGAACGCGGCGATGAGCAGCCCGGCCGCGACGCCGACGAGCGTGACCGACAGGCCGCGCCGGGCTCCCCAGCGCGCGACGATCACGTTGGCGAGCATGACGCCGGCGAGAGAACCCGCCCCCATCGCGAACAGCAGGATGCCGACCTCGAAATCGTCGATCCCGAGGTTCTGCTTCACCGCCGGCAGGCGCGAGGCCCACGACGCGAACACGAGTCCGCACAGCAGGAACAGCGTGAAGATCGCCGTGCGCCAGTGGACGAGTCGGGTTCGAGTCAGCGTGCTGTTCACCGGGTGAGTCTACCGAATCGATTCGACGACCGGATACCCGCGGGTTACCATCGGGTCATGACGAATCGTCGCGCCACGATCGCCGATGTCGCCCGCGTCGCGGGCGTCTCGCCGTCGACGGCGTCGGTCGTTTTCAGCGGCAAGACGCCGGTCTCCGACCCGACCCGCCAGCGGGTGCTCGACGCCGCGGCATCCCTCGGGTACACCGGACCCGACCCCCGCGCGGCGTCACTCCGGCGCGGACGCAGCGGCATCGTCGCCGTCGTGGTGGGATCGTCGCTGAACTTCATGTTCCTCGATCCGGTGCAGCGCCTGCTGATGGACGGGCTCGCCGAGGCCGTGGCGCCGCTCGGTGCGGGGCTGCTGCTGCTGCGCCGCGACGCGGGCATCGACAGCGAGAACGCCCCCACGCTGACCACGGCGTCCATCGACGCGGCCGTCCTCATCGGCTGCGACCGGTCGCTGCGCGAGACGCTCCCCGACGTGCAGGCCCGCGGCATCCCGATCGTCGTCGTCGAAGGGGATGCCGGGGACGACGTCCCCCGCATCGCCCTGGACAACCGCGAGGCTCAGCGCCGCGCCGCCGAGCACCTGAGGGACCTCGGGCACACCCGCGTCGCGATCGTCACCCTGTGGCAGGACGCCGCCGGAACCCGCGGGTGGATCGCGCCGGATGCCGACATCACGATCGACGTGACACGCGACCGCCTCCGCGGCGCGCGCGACGTCTTCCCCGACGCCCCCGCGTTCGCGAGCGCGCACAGCTCCATCGACGACGGCTTCGCCGCCGGACGCGTGCTCTTCGCCGATCCGCAGTCACGACCCACCGCCGTCATCGCACAGAGCGACCTGCTGGCCACCGGCGTCATCCGGGCGGCGGAGGAGGCCGGGCTGCGCGTGCCCCAGGACGTCAGCGTGACCGGGTTCGACGGCATTCCGGTGGACGGCCTGGCGCCGTACGAGCTCACGACGCTGTTCCAACCGGCGACCGACAAGGGCCGCGCGGCGGGCGCCGCCGTCGCCGCGATGCTGGAGGGGCAGGTCCCGGCATCCGTCCTGCTCACCTCGACATTCCGGCCCGGGAATACGACCGCCCCGCCGATGGCACCCTGAGCGCCCGGTAGACTGGGGACCCGACCCCCGCGACCTGTCAGGAGGCCCGCTTGCTCGTGCTCCTGGCTGCGTTCGCGGTTCTGCCGCTGGCGTTGCCGTGGTTGTACGCCCGCATCGGACCCCGCGCATTCCTCGTCGCCGCGCTGCTGCCGGTCGTCGCCTTCGGTCACGCGCTGACGCAGACCGGAGCGGTGATCGCGGGCGACACCCCCGAGGAGTCGTTCGCCTGGATCCCGCAGCTCGGCATCGACCTGTCGATGCGCATGGACACGCTCGGCTGGGTCATGACGCTCATCGTCACCGGCGTCGGCGCGCTCGTCCTCGTCTACTGCCGGTGGTACTTCGACGGCGGGGTCAAGCCGGGCGTCGGGCTCTTCAGCGCGGTGCTCCTCGGCTTCGCCGGGGCGATGTACGGCCTCGTCCTCACCGACGACGTCATCGTGCTCGTGATGTTCTGGGAGATCACCAGCATCCTGTCGTACCTCCTCATCGGCTTCTACCACGCGCGCGGAGCGAGCCGTCGTGCCGCCCTGCAGGCGCTGCTGGTGACGACCCTCGGCGGGCTCGTCATGTTCGTCGGCGCCGTCATGCTCTCGGTGCTCTACGGCACCAACAGCCTCGACGCGATCATCTCCGGCGCCGCGAGCCTGCAGCCGGGCGGCGAGGGGCTGCTCAACGTCGCGATCGTGCTGCTGCTGGTGGGCGCGCTCAGCAAGTCGGCGATCTTCCCCTTCCACTTCTGGCTGCCCGGTGCCATGGCCGCGCCCACTCCGGTGAGCGCGTACCTGCACGCCGCGGCGATGGTCAAGGCCGGCATCTACCTCATCGCGCGGCTCGCGCCGGCCTTCGCCGACAGCGATCCGTGGCGGCCGATCGTCATCAGCCTCGGTCTTCTCACAATGCTGCTGGGCGGCCTGCAGGCCATGCGCGAATCGGACCTCAAGCGCATCCTCGCCTTCGGCACCGTGAGCCAGCTCGGCATGCTGACCGTCGTGCTCGGCTACGGTGAGCGCAACTCCGCCCTCGCCGGGCTCGCGCTCCTCATCGGGCACGCCCTGTTCAAGTCGGCGCTGTTCCTCGTCGTCGGCGTGATCGACCGACAGCTGTCCACCCGCGACATCGGCGAGCTGTCGGGGGTGGGGCGCCAGGCGCCGACCCTGGCGGCGTTCTCGATCGTGGCCGTCGCCTCGATGGTCGGGCTCGCCCCCACCGTCGGCTTCGTCGCGAAAGAAGCCGCGCTGACCTCGCTGCTGGATGCCGGGTCGTCGCCGGAGGCGCTCATCCCGCTCATCGGCATCGTGCTCGGCTCGGTGCTCACGACCGCCTACGGCATGCGCTTCATCTGGGGCGCGTTCTGGACCAAGCGCGACGACGCCGGCCAGACGCCGCCCGTGACGACGTGGCCGGACCCGCCGATCGGCTTCCTCGCGGCCCCCATCGTCCTGTCGGGACTCACGGTGGTCGCCGGCTTCGCCGCGCCGCTGCTCGACGTCGCGTTCTCCGGCTACGCCGACACGCTGCCGAACCCGTTCGGCGACGAGGCCCATCCATACCACCTGGCGCTCTGGCACGGCCTCGAGCCGGCCCTGTTCCTCTCGCTCGGCAGCATCCTCGTCGGCGCGGTCCTGTTCTGGCTCACCTACCGCGCCCGCCGCGTGCCCCGCCGCATCCTGCCGTTCACGGCCGCCGACGTCTACAACGCGACCCTGCGCGGCATCGCCCGCGTCGCGGTGTGGACGACGACCTTCACGCAGCGCGGCTCGCTGCCGGAGTACGTCGGCACGATCTTCGTCGTGTTCGTGGCCGCCCAGGGCACGGCGCTCCTCGCCGGCGACGGGTGGCGGATCGCGCTGGACGCGTGGCAGACGCCGATGCAGCTGATGGTCGCGCCCATCATGATCGTCGCGGGCATCGTCGCCGTGCGCGCCCGCAAGCGCTACACCGGCGTCGTGCTCGTCTCGGTCACCGGCCTCGGCATGGTGGCGCTGTTCGCCACGAGCGGTGCGCCCGACCTCGCGCTCACGCAGATCCTCGTCGAGACGGTCACCCTCGTCGCGTTCGCCCTCGTGCTGCGGCGCATTCCCGCGCGCCTGGGCGAGCACAACGCGTCGGTGTGGCCGGCGGCACGCGCCGTGCTGGCCGTCGCCGTCGGCGCGACCATGGCGATGGTGGCGATGGTCGCGACCGGCGCGCGCGTCGCCGAGCCCATCTCCGACCGGTTCCCCGAGCTCGCCTACGAGGTCGGGCACGGCAAGAACGTCGTCAACGTGGCGCTCGTCGACCTGCGCGGCTGGGACACCATGGGCGAGCTGTCGGTGCTCGTCCTCGCGGCCACCGGCGTCGCCTCGCTCGTGTTCGTGACGCATCGCTCCGACCTCATCTCCCGCGCCATCTCCTCGCTTCCCACCGGCGCGACCCGCACGCGGCGGCCCCTCGTGGAGACCGACCAGGGCCCGCGGCCGCGCACCGCCGACTCGCGCAGCACCCGGCAGGCCTGGCTCGTCGGCGGGCAGCGCCTGCGCCCCGAGAACCGCTCGATCATGCTCGAGGTGATCGTCCGCATCCTCTTCCACACGATCATCGTGGTATCGATCTACCTGCTCTTCGCGGGCCACAACCTGCCCGGCGGCGGTTTCGCGGGCGGACTCGTCGCCGGCATGGCGCTCGTCATGCGCTACGTCGCCGGCGGCCGCTACGAGCTCGGTGCGGCTGCGCCGACGGATGCCGGGCGCCTCCTCGGCGCCGGCATGACCCTCGCTGTCGGGACCGCCGTCGTGCCGCTGCTGTTCGGCGCCGCGCCCCTGACGAGCTGGTTCTGGGAGGCCGAGCTGCCGGTCCTCGGCCACGTCGAGTTCGTCACCTCCACGCTCTTCGACATCGGCGTGTACCTCGTCGTCATCGGGCTCGTGCTCGACGTGCTGCGCTCGCTCGGCGGCGAGGTCGACCGCCAGGCGCAGGCCCTCCGCGACCGGGGGGTGAGCGTCTCGTGACCGTCTCGGGCGTGCTGATCATCATCATGGGCGTGCTGTTCGCCGCCGGCGTCTACGCGATGCTCGAGCGCAGCCTCACCCGCGTGCTCATCGGCTTCCTGCTGCTGGGCAACGCCACCAACCTCTTCCTGCTCGTCGTCATGGGCCGCCCCGGTGAGGCGCCCTTCTCGGGTTCTGCGGATCCCGACGCCATGAGCGACCCGCTGCCGCAGGCCCTCACCCTCACGGCGATCGTCATCACGTTCGCGGTGTCGGCCTTCCTCCTCGCCCTCATCTACCGTTCGTGGCAGCTCGGCCAGGCCGACACCGTGCACGACGACGAAGAGGACATCGCCGTGCGCGGCCGCGGCGCCGAGGAAGAGGACCAGATGGACGACGAGACGTCCATCGAAGACGAGGACGACGACGCAACGACCGACTTCATCGGGACCGACGCCGCCCCGATCACGATCCTGCACCACCGCGATGTCGACGGCATCCGCGACGATGCGCCCACCGACCGTCCCCGTCCGTCGTCCGTTGACGACGGTGAAGGGGGGATGCCGCGATGAGCGCCCTGATCCCGCTGCTCGTGACCCTGCCCCTGCTCGGCGCGGCCGTCGCGCTGTTCTTCGGGCGCGCCCGCCGCGTGCAGGTCGGCGTCTCGCTCGTGACGCTCACCCTCGTGCTCGTGATCGCCGCGGTGCTGCTGTACACGGTGGACTCGACCGGGCAGGCGCTCGCCGTCTCGGTCGGCGGCTGGCCGATCCCGTTCGGGATCGTGCTGTACGTCGACCGGCTCGCGGCGCTCCTCGTCGTCGTCTCGAGCGTCGTGCTGCTCGCGGTCCTCTTGTTCTCGGTCGGCCAGGGTGCCGCCGACGGTGACGACGACACCCCGGTGACGATCTTCCACCCGTCGTATCTGATCCTCGCGGCGGGCATCTTCAACGCCTTCATCGCGGGCGACCTGTTCAACCTCTACGTCGGGTTCGAGATCCTCCTGGTGGCCTCGTACGTGCTGATCACGCTGGGGTCGACGGAATCCCGCATCCGCGCCGGCGTCGTCTACATCGTCGTCTCGCTCGTCTCGTCGATCCTGTTCCTCGCCGCGATCGCCGCGATCTACGGTGCCCTGGGAACGGTGAACATCGCGCAGCTGTCCGAGCGCATGGGCGAGCTCCCGCAGTCCACCCAGCTGGTGCTGCACCTCATGCTGCTCTTGGCCTTCTCGATCAAGGCGGCCGTCTTCCCGCTGTCGTTCTGGCTGCCCGACTCGTACCCGACCGCGCCGGCTCCGGTCACGGCGGTGTTCGCGGGCCTGCTGACCAAGGTCGGCGTGTACGCGATGATCCGCACTGAGACGCAGATCTTCCGCGACAACGACGTCAACACGCTGCTGCTGGTCGTCGCCCTGGCCACCATGATCGTCGGCGTGCTCGGTGCCCTCGCCCAGGCCGAGCTCAAGCGCATCCTGTCGTTCACGCTCGTCAGCCACGTCGGCTATCTCGTGTTCGGCCTTGCGATCGCGACGCCCCTCGCCCTCGGCGCGACCATCTACTACATGGTCCACCACATCATCGTGCAGACGACGCTGTTCCTCGCGGTGGGCCTCATCGAGCGCCGGGCCGGCTCCACGTCGATCCTCAAGGTGAAGGGCCTCATGCGTGCGGCGCCCGTCATCGCGGTGCTCTACTTCCTGCCCGCCGTGAACCTCGGCGGCCTGCCGCCGTTCTCCGGCTTCATCGGCAAGTTCGCGCTGTTCGACGCGGCGGCCGAGGTGGGCACGCCGCTGATGTACATCCTCATCATCGGCGGGATCATCACGTCGCTGCTCACCCTGTACACGCTCATGCGCGCCTGGAACCTGGCGTTCTGGCGCGAGGACGACGACCAGGCCGACGAGCCGGCGATCGTCGAGCGCATCGAGTACCTGGGCGACGCGCCCGCCGCCGACGAGCAGAGCAGGCGCCGGGTCATCCCGCGCATCATGACCGCGGCGACGGCGGGCATGGTGGCGGTCGCCGTCGCGCTGACCGTCTTCGCGGGCCCGCTGTACCAGCTGTGCACCAGCATCGGCGATGCGCTGCTGACGCCCGTGACCCTCGTGCAGCTGGAACAGGAGGCGGGACAGTGAGCCCGACGGCGAAGGCTGCGGCGGTGGCGGTGTGGCGCCGGCTGCCCTTCTTCCTGTGGCTGATCGCGCTCTGGATGCTGCTGTGGGGACAGTTCACGGTGCTCGCTGCCGTCACCGGACTCGTCGTGGCGCTGTTCGTGACGCGTGTGTTCCGTCTGCCGCCCGTGGAACTGTCGGGTCGGGTGAACCTCTGGTACGGCGCCGCGTTCGTCGTGATGTTCTTCTTCGCGGTGCTGCGCGGATCGCTGCTGGTCGCGTGGCAGACGATCAACCTCGCGCGCTACCCCGGCACCGCGATCATCGCCGTGCCGCTGCGCACCGACGACGACCTCATCATGGCGCACGTCGGGGTCACGGCATCCCTCATTCCGGGTTCGCTCATCGTCGACGTCGATCGTGACCGCCGCATCCTGTACCTGCACGTCATCGGCGTCTCGAGCGATCGCGACGTCGAGGCGCAGCGCGCGTCGGTGCAGCGCTGGGAGGAGCGCATCGTGCGGGCCGTCGGCTCGCGGGCGCAGCTCGACGCGATCCGCCGCACGCCGGCGCCGAGAGGAGGTGCGGGCCGATGACCGTGCTCGTCGTCGTCATCTATGTCGTGTTCGCGATCGCGGCGCTGCTCACGCTCTGGCGGATCATCGTGGGACCGTCGATCCTCGACCGTGCCGTCGCCTCGGACGTGCTGCTCACCCTCGTCATGTGCGCGCTCGGCGCCGACATGGTGATCCACCACCACACCCGGACCCTGTCGGTGCTGCTCATCATCGCCGCGGTGGGCGTGTTCGGCTCGATCGCGATCGCCCGCTTCGTCGCACGGAGGGACTCCACCCGATGAACGAGATCCTCGACACCGTCGCGCTCGTGCTGGTGCTGATCGGCGCCCTGCTGTGTCTGACCGCGGCGATCGGCCTGCTGCGCTTCCACGACGTGCCGACGCGCCTGCACGCGGCCACAAAGCCCCAGGTGCTCGGCCTCATCCTCATCTGCATCGCGATCGCGCTCGCGCTGCGGGCGTGGCCGGTCGTCGCCTTCCTCGTGCCGATCGTCATGATCCAGCTCGCCACCGCGCCGCTGTCGGCGCACATGGTCGCTCGCCAGGCCTACCGCAATGGCACGATCGACGAGCGCTCGCTGTACGTGGACGAGCTCGCCGACGCCGGACGCACGCCACCCGCCGCCGGGGGCTGACCCGTCAGGGCGCGAGCGAGGGCGTGTGGCGGATGCCGAACTCGTGCTGCAGGGCGCTGCGCGCGGCGAACCATCCGGACTGGCCGTGCACGCCCGGGCCGGGCACCGTCGACGCCCCGCACAGGTAGACGCCGCGCATCGGGGTGCGCCACGGGTCGGTGCTCAGCACCGGCCGCGCGAGCAGCTGTCCGATGGTCGCGGCACCCGCCCCGATGTCGCCGCCGACGTAGTTGGGGTTGTGGGCGGCGAGGTCAGCGGCGGTCGCGCTGTGCGAGGCGATGACGACGTCGCGGAAGCCCGGCGCCACCCGCTCGATCGCCCGCGTGATCGCCTCGGTCTGGTCGACGGTGGAGCCGGTGGGCACGTGCGTGTAGGTCCACAGGGCGTGAGAGCCATCGGGCGCCCGCGACGGATCGAACACCGACGGCTGCGAGACGAGCACGTAGGCGGATGCCGCGTGTCGCCCGGCCAGCACGGCGTTCTCGCCGGCGGCGATCTCCTCCCGGGTGCCGCCGATGTGGACCGTGCCGGCGCGGGCGATCCGCTCGTCGGCCCACGGGACGGGCGCGGACAGCGCGAAGTGGACGGTCGCGGCGCCGCTGCCGTAGCGGAACCGCTCCAGCGCCCGGCGATAGCGCGCCGGCATCCGCCCCCCGGCGAGACGGACGAGCGCGCGGGGCGTCACGTCCAGCACGACCGCGCGGGCGGTCAGCTCGTCGAGGGAGGCGACCTCGTGGTCGGTGACGATCTCGCCGCCGTGGGCGCGCAGGTCATCGGCGAGGGCGTCGGAGATGGCCTGCGAGCCGCCCAGCGGGATGGGCCACCCGGCCGCGTGGGCGTGCGCCTGCAGGGCGAGGCCGGCGGCGGCGGCGACGGGACTGGGCTGCGGCACGATCGCGTGCGCGGCGACGCCGGTGATCATCGCGGGCGCCGTCGCGCCGGTGAACCCGGCCCCCCACAGCGGCGACCCCTGCCACAGGACGCGGAGGCCGAAGCGGGCGGCGACGATCGGATGCGGCGGCACCCGCAGCAGCGTCGACCCGGTGAAGCGGGCGACCTCTCGAGCATGCGCCGACAGCGGGCCGAGCAGGCGTCGGTAGGCGGCGCCGTCGCGGCCGAGCTCGTCGGCGGTGCGCGCGAGGTCGCGGTAGGCGATGCCGGAGGCGCCGCCGGGCAGCGGGTGCGCGAAGGAGACCTCCGGCGTCACGAACTCGACGCGGCGCGCAAGTCCGAATGCGCGGAAGAACGGCGACGCCAGCGCGAGCGGGTGCACCGCCGAGCACGTGTCGAACCGGAAGCCGGGGGCGGCCTCCTCCCGTGTGCTGGCGCCGCCGCCGAGCTGCGACAGCCGCTCGTACACGCGCACCGACAGACCCGCACGGGCAAGCGTCACCGCGGCCGCGAGCCCGTTCGGCCCCGACCCGACGATCTCGACGTCGGTCATGCCCCTCCTGCGGCGTCGGTCGCCGCGGCCGCGTCGGCGGCGGCATCCGGGGCGGCAGTGCCCTCGTCCGGCTGGGGGACGGCCGGCCGCGCCGTCTTCTCGCCCGCTTCGCGCTCGCGCCGTCGCCCCTCGCTGAGGAAGGCGAGCCGGCGCATGGTCTCCTCGTTGCGCAGGTGCAGCAGCGGCGCCCAGACGAATCGGGGCAGCAGACCCGCCGGGCCGCCGACGGGCTCCTCGCCGATGCGCACGACGCAGCCCTCACCGCGCGGCTTCACCTCGATCACGACGACCGCCCGGCCGAGCGGACCGGCCTTCGCGCGCAGACGGATGCGGCGCGGCGGCGACCACTCCACCATCTCGGTCTCGTCGTCGATGAGGATCGGCCACGCCCCCAGCGAATGGTGGATGCGCGCGCCTTCCGCGGGCCACTCCGGGTCGACGTCGCGCATGCGCGACGCGCCCACGACCCACACCGGATACACCCACCCGTCGCCGAGCACGGCGAACACATCGTCGGGAGTGCAGTCGAACAGTCGGACGCTCGTGGTGGCCATGGGTCTCCTTCGCCGTCCCTCCCGATGCTAGGCGAGGGTGCCGATGAGGACAGGGGGGTTGCGCTCGCCGGCCCGGCGACTCGTGCCGCCGAGGATGACGGCGCGCGACTCAGGATGCCGGGGTCAGCACGAGCGTGTTCGTCGCGGCATCCGCCACCTTCTCCCGCGTGAACAGCCACGGCGTCTGGCGCTGCTGCTGCCAATCGGCGAACTGGTCGTCGTAGTTGGGGTGGAAGGCGTGGCCGCTCGTGCCGGTCAGATGGTTCCAGCGCGAGGCGTCGATGTCGGAGAGGTCGACCGTCATCCGCATCGAGGGCACCGTGTGGGTCGCGAAGGATCCGTCGCCGAGGTACCAGCCCGTCGCGTCGACGACGGCGGATCCGCCGCCGACCGGGAACGGGCCGCGGTTGAACAGCCACTCGATCGGGGCGATGCCGCTCGATCCGAACGTGTCGCTGGTCAGCGTGATGGCGTGCAGGTCGCCCCAGTTCCACGCGTCGGGGTTGTCGCCCTGCAGCGCGACGAGCCGCGCGTAGGCGTCGGTCGCGGCGCGCTGGAGCATCTCGGACTGCCCCGACACGTCGAGGCGGTCGTTGGTCCACCAGGGCGACCCCGGTTCGTCGAGCAGCGTGTCGACGACGAGGAACAGCCGCGCCTGATCCGACAGCGGCGCCGGGTCGTCCCGGCGGGCGAACAGGTCCTGCGCGAGTTCGTCCCAGAGCACGTTGGCGAACGCGGCGGCCGGAGAGTCGGGCGTGTTCTGCGCGTCCCAGCTGTCGAGCAGGTCCAGGGCGCGCTGGGCGTCGGCATCCTCGAGCGTGATGTCGGCATACGCGGCGACGAGGCGCTTGCCGATCCAGAACTCCTGGTCGGTCTGGACCGCGCTCATGTCGTCGGCGGTGAGCTTGCCGCCCGCGATCGCCCGCTCGAGGAGATCGGTGATGCGCGCCGCGCGCCAGCCGTAGTCGAAGTCGGAGCCGAGGAAGTACGGGTAGTCCTGCCCCACCAGCGGGTTGTTCGCGGTGACGATGTACCCGGATGCCGGGTTGTACGACACCGGCAGGTCGTCGAACGGGATGAACCCGGTCCAGTCGTACGCCGAATCCCACCCGGGTTGCGGCATGGTCCCGTCGCCGGCGCCGCGGAGGGGGAGGCGCCCCGGCGCCTGGTAGCCGATGTTGCCGTCGCGGTCGGCGTAGACGAGGTTCTGCGCCGGCACGTCGAACAGCGTCGCGGCGTGGCGGAACTGCGCGAAGTCCTGTGCCCTGTTCAGCGCGAAGATCGCGCTCGCCGTCGTGCCGGGATCGAGCGCCGTCCAGCGCAGCGCGACGGCGTACTCGCCGGCCGGCCCCGTCGGGGCGGGCGACGCGGCATCCGTCGACCCGGTGTACGGATCGGACGCGACCGCGGTGAATCCGTCGGTGAGCCCCGACACGATCGGGCCGTGCACGGTGGAGCGCACCTCGAGGGTGACGTCCTCGCCCCCGGCGACCCGGAACGTCTCGGTGCGGGTCTCGAGCGGCACGAGCGCGCCGTCGCGCCAGTACGCGTCGCCGTCGATCTTCTCGAGGTAGAGGTCGGTGACGTCGGCGGTGAGGTTCGTGAACCCCCACGCGATCTGCGCGTTGTGCCCGATCACCACGCCCGGCACGCCCGAGAACCCGAATCCGGCGACGTCGAACGGGCAGTCCTCACTCACCGTCCGGCAGCGCAGCCCGACCTGATGCCACACGCTCGGCAGCGACGCCCCCAGGTGCGGGTCGTTGCTCAGCAGCGGCAGACCGCTCTCGGTGAGCGCGCCCGAGACGACCCAGGAGTTCGAGCCGATCCCCTCGCCGACTCCTCCCAGAAGGGCCGAGGCCGCTTCGACGACCGAGCCCACCTCTTTCCAGGCGACGGATGCCGTGGGCACCGCGGCCGGGTCATCGCCCGGCGCCGGCGCGGGAGCGTCGGTGGTGATCTCGGGCACGATCACGGGGTTGGTGTCGTACGGGTACCCGGGGTAGAGCTCGGCGATCTGCTCGGGCGAGAGGGTCTGGGCGAGGATCGCGCGCTCCGTCTCCTCCTCGACGTTGCCGCGGAGATCCCACGCCATCGCCTTCAGCCAGGCGACCGAGTCGGCGGGCGTCCACGGCTCGATCTCGTACGACGAGTTCTGCATGCCGAGGATGGCATATTCCAGCGAGACGTCGGCGCCGTCGTGGTCGGCGAGGTAGGCGTTGACACCGTCGGCGTAGGCCTCGTAGTAGCCGCGGGTGGTGTCGTCGAGCGCCGCCACCTCCTCTTCGGCGACGTGGTGCCACCCGAGCGTGCGCAGGAACGTGTCGGTCGGCAGCTGCGACGCCCCGAACAGCTCCGACAGGCGGCCGCTCGTCACGTGGCGGCGGAAGTCCATCTCCCAGAAGCGATCCTGCGCATGCACGTACCCCTGTGCGTGGAAGAGGTCGTGGCTGTCACCGGCGACGATGGTCGGGATGCCGAGCGCGTCGCGGTGGACGGTGACCTCGGCGTCGAGCCCCGCGACCGCGACGGTGCCGTCCAGCTGGGGGAACGAGCGCTGGATCGTCCACACCACGACGCCCGCGGCGATCAGGGCGATGACGGTGAGTCCCGCCACGACCGAGAACGCGATGATCCCGATGCGCCGTCCCAGCGAGCGACGCGCGGGACGGGGTGGGGCGTCGGATGCCGGTGCACCGGCATCCGGCTCGGCATGCGTGGCGTGGGAACCGGTGAGTGCGGGGAGATCGGACATCGTCGTCAGAGTGCCTTCCGGGGGCGGCGGCTTCGGTGCGGCACGCACGGCTCGGGTGCCGCGGACGGATCCACGCCCCCAGTCGGCGGATCCGTCATCGCATGCTAACCCGGCGGACCGACGGCGCGCGTGCACCGATGGGCAGTTCTCCCCATGGGACCACGGCCCGCACCGGCGCTATCGTGTCGGGAGAGCGCATCGGGCGCGGCGGGGAAGGGGGTCGGATGTCGGCGATCAAACCGGTGTTCCGGGAGCTGCGCGAAGCGGTGGTGCACGGCATGGGGCACGCGCAGCGCAGGCTCCACCAGGTCGCGGACAACCTCGACGATCACCTCGACGACGTCGTGAAGGCCGTGCGCGACCAGGACACCTACGACGACGCGGTCTCGCGCGGCTGGCTCAAGAACCTCAAGCTCCGCCGTGGTGAGAAGACCGACGCGGGCTGGCACTTCCTGCCCGAGAAGGATCGTGTGGCGTCGGGCGATGTGCCGAACTACCCGGGCGAGTACACGCTCGACCTGCACGGCTCGCCGACGCAGGTGCAGGGCCCGACCGGATCGATGCTGGACGCCGCGGACTTCGCCGACATGATCAAGAAGCGCACCGACTGGGACGGCGAGACCCCCATCCGCCTGTTCTCGTGCGACACCGGCGCGCGGCCCGACGGCTTCGCGCAGCAGCTGTCGACCATCCTGAAGGTCGATGTGACCGCGCCGACGAAGCCGGTATGGTCGCAGAAGGGCGGCGCGCCGTTCGTCACCGACATCGACCCGGTGACAGGTGCTCCGGTCATTCCGCCGAACGGCACCTGGGTCACCTTCTCGCCGAAGGAGTGAGCAATCGCATGGTCAAGCAGGCATCCGTCTTCCAGTCCGGGTGGGTCGCCACCGCAGAGGGTGAGCGTCCGCCGCTGAACGAGGAGCGGTTGAGCCCCGAGGAAGCCGCCAAGGTCGGCGCGTACCTTGAGAACGGGGCCGTTGTCATGCACACCACGGCGCGTGGCGTGGACGTCCTGGCCGACGACGCCCGGGTGGTGCCGCTGACGATCCGCACCGACGGCGAGTACGTCTGGACGGGGCCGGTCACCTATTACGTGCAGACCTACGGCGTCGCCCCCGACCCGGAGTTCCTCGCCCACGTCCGGGGGCAGGGCTACGAGGCGCGCACCCCGACGGACGACGAGATCGCCGCCGCCGCGAAGGTCTTCGCTCCGCCGGCATAGCCGACGCTCTCCGCCGGCGTAGCCGACGCTTCCCGCCGGCGTAGCCGTCGCGCTCAGCCGATGAGGCTCGGCTGCAGATCGCGCAGGGTGCGCCGGTGCGTCATGCGCGTGACGCCGAGCGTGGCACGCCCGGAACGGTAGGTGAGGGCGGTCGCCGGCAGGGCTTCGTCGCGGCGGCCCTCGGCGACGCCGGTGAGGTCCACGCGCATCACTCGGCCTCGCTCTCCGTGGCGGACGGGCTCGCCGTGTTCTCCGCGGTGTCGAGGAGGGCGGGGTGCGCCGCGAGCAGCGCCTCGCTCTCGCGCCACGACAGGCCCGCGACGCTCAGCACGGTGCGTACCGCGAGCGAGGCCGCGGCGGGCGAGGAGGCGTCGAAGCGGGTGATCGCGAGGCGCGCGGCCTCTTCGATGAGGCGTCCGAGCGTGGGGGCGGCGATGTCGGTGCGCAGCGACGCGTCCTCCTGCCCGGCGCGCACGATCGCCGCGACCGTGCGGCGCAGCGGCGCGAGGGCGGCGCCGGTCTGCTCGACGTGCGCCTCGTCCAGGGCGAGGGCCGCGGCGACCTGGACGTGCGCGGCCTCGGCCCACAGTGCCGCGGTGAGGCGCGCGAGGGCGAGCGGCGGCGAGGGCTCGTCGAGGGCGGAGGCGATCGCATTGAAGCGCTGCGCGCCCGAGGAGATGAGTTCGGCCAGCAGGGACTGACGGTCGTCGAAGTGGCCGTACAGGGCTCGACGCGACAGGCCCGCGGCGCGGGCGATCTGGTCGATCGACGCGCTGGGGTCGGTCGCGAGGGTGGTCGCGGCGGCGCGGAGGATGCCGGCGCGGTTGGCGGCGGCATCCTTCCGGGGACGGCGGGTGGGAACGGTGGACGTCACTCGTTCAGTGTATAAACCTGCACACGCTTGTGCAAGTTTTCACCGAGCCGTTCCGTCTCGGTGCGCTCGCTCGACGACCGGGGACGGGTCAGTCGGCGCCGAAGTCGTACATCGCCGACTCGGATGCCGCCTCGACCGCCTCGGCGAGGGCTTCGGTCTCGGCATCCGGCTGCTGCGCCGACTCGGTGATCTCGCCGGACTCGCCGGCCGTGACGCGGCCGACGAGCTCGCCGGTGGCGCCGCCGATGAGGCCCATGCCGGCGTACTGCTCCAGGCGCGAGCGCGAGTCGGCGATGTCGAGGTTGCGCATCGTGAGCTGGCCGATGCGGTCGGTGGGGCCGAAGGCGGCGTCGCCGACGCGCTCCATCGAGAGCTTCTCGGGTGCGTAGGAGAGGTGCGGGGCGGTGGTGTCGAGGATCGTCCAGTCGTCCCCGCGACGCAGGCGCAGCGTGACCGTGCCGGTGATGGTCGACCCGACCCACTTCTGGATCGACTCGCGCAGCATGAGCGACTGCGGCTCGAGCCAGCGGCCCTCGTACATGAGGCGGCCCAGGCGCCGGCCCTGCTCGTGGTAGGTCGCGAGGGTGTCTTCGTTCAGGATGCCGTTGACCAGGCGCTCGTAGGCGATGAACAGCAGCGCCATGCCGGGCGCCTCGTAGATGCCGCGCGACTTCGCCTCGATGATGCGGTTCTCGATCTGGTCGCTCATGCCGAGCCCGTGGCGCCCGCCGATGCGGTTGGCCTCGAAGACGAGCTCGACGGGGTCGTCGAACGTGACGCCGTTGAGAGCCACGGGGCGCCCGCCCTCGAACGCGACGGTGATGTCCTCGGTGGCGATCTCGACGGACGGGTCCCAGTACTTCACGCCCATGATCGGGTCGACGGTCTCGAGAGACACGTCGAGGTGCTCGAGGGTCTTCGCTTCGTGCGTCGCGCCCCAGATGTTCGCGTCGGTCGAGTACGCCTTCTCGGCGGAGTCGCGGTAGGGGAAGCCGTGCGCCACGAGCCATTCGCTCATCTCCTGGCGCCCGCCGAGCTCGGTGACGAAGTCGGCGTCGAGCCACGGCTTGTAGATGCGCAGGGCGGGGTTCGCGAGCAGGCCGTAGCGGTAGAACCGCTCGATGTCGTTGCCCTTGTAGGTCGAGCCGTCGCCCCAGATGTCGACGCCGTCCTCCTTCATGGCGCGCACGAGGAGGGTGCCGGTGACAGCGCGGCCGAGCGGTGTCGTGTTGAAGTACGTCTTGCCGCCGGAGCGGATGTGGAAGGCGCCGCAGGCGAGGGCGACGAAGCCCTCTTCGACGAGCGCCGTCTTGCAGTCCACGAGGCGCGCGACCTCGGCGCCGTACTCGAGTGCGCGTCCCGGGATCGCGGCGATGTCGGTCTCGTCGGGCTGGCCGAGGTCACCCGTGTAGGTGCAGGGGATCGCGCCCTTGTCGCGCATCCACGCGACGGCGACGGAGGTATCGAGGCCCCCGGAGAAGGCGATGCCGACGCGCTCGCCGACGGGCAGGGACTGGAGGACCTTCGACATGGGACTCAAGTTTAGTGAGCGGATGCCGGGCTCTGCGCGGCCGCATGAGCGAGCGCGCCCGTGCCCGACTCACCCTGGTCGGGTGACGGTGTCGGGTGCGCCGATGCCGCGCGGGTCTCGCGGATCGGCGCCGGACGACGGCGCACGGATGCGCGCGGGCCGCTTCGCCGGGGTGAACGGGCGGAGAGTCCCCTCTAACCTGAGTGGGAGTTGTGCCCGGGGGCGTGCGCCTCGGGCTGGAAACGCGATGGTGGGGGCGCCATGCGCAGAGGTGGCTACGTGACATCGGCGAGAAGCCGAGTGGTGGCGGGATTGACGGCGGTGCTCCTCGCCGTCGGAGGCGTGGTGGGCGGTGTCGCGCCAGCCGCCGTCGCCGCGGGTGACTACCTGCAGATCGACAAGAGCGTCGACAAGCCGCTTCCCCTCCCGGGCGACACTTCACCTACTCGGTGAAGGTCACGTGCTCGGAGGTCGACTGCCTTGACCCCCAGCTCACCGACCTCCTGCCTGCCGCGCTCGCGGGCTTCCCGATCGAAGACGTGGTGTTCACGCCGCAGACGACGCCCATCGTGGTGACTGGTCTTCGACCGGTGATGACACGCCTCCGGCGACCGTGGGGACGAACGCCGCCGACTGGCCTGACGTGACGGGGGCGGATGCCGCGGCATCCGCCCCCGTCACGGCCTGGGCAGCCCCGGTGCCCATCTCGATAGGATGGGGTGTACCGGCATCCGCGGTATGACCGTGCGCAAACGGGGGAGTAGCTCATGCCAGGAATCGTCATCGTCGGCGTCCAGTGGGGAGACGAGGGCAAGGGCAAGGCCACCGACCTGCTCGGCGACCGCACCGACTGGGTCGTCAAGTTCAACGGCGGCAACAACGCCGGGCACACCGTCGTCATCGGCGACGAGAAGTACGCCCTGCACCTGCTGCCCTCGGGCATCCTCTCCCCGGGCGTCAACGCCGTCATCGGCAACGGCGTCGTCGTCGACCTCGAGGTGCTCTTCGCCGAGATCGAAGCCCTCAACGCCCGGGGGCTCGACACCTCGCGCCTCAAGATCAGTGCCAACGCGCACGTCATCACGCAGTACCACCGGACGCTCGACAAGGTCACCGAGCGCTTCCTCGGCAAGCGCATGATCGGCACGACCGGCCGCGGCATCGGCCCCACCTACGCCGACAAGATCAACCGCGTCGGCATCCGCATCCAGGACCTCTTCGACGAGAACATCCTGCGCCAGAAGGTCGAGGGCGCCCTCGAGCAGAAGAACCACCTGCTCGTGAAGGTGTTCAACCGCCGCGCGATCACGGTCGACGAGATCGTCGACGACCTGCTGTCGTACGTCGACCGCCTGCGTCCCATGGTGTGCGACACCGGACTGCTGCTGAATCAGGCGCTGGATGCCGGTGACGTCGTCGTCTTCGAGGGTGGCCAGGCGACCATGCTCGACGTCGACCACGGCACCTACCCGTTCGTGACGTCCTCGTCGGCGACCGCCGGTGGCGCATCGACCGGTTCGGGCGTCGGCCCCAACCGCCTGGACCGCATCGTCGGCATCGTCAAGGCGTACACGACGCGCGTCGGGTCGGGCCCGTTCCCGACCGAGCTGTTCGACGAGCAGGGCGAATGGCTGCGCAAGCGCGGCTTCGAGTTCGGCACGACGACCGGCCGCCCGCGCCGCGTCGGCTGGTACGACGCGCCCATCACCCGCTACGCCACCCGCGTGAACGGCATCACCGACCTCGTGCTGACGAAGCTCGACATCCTCACCGGGCTCGACGAGATCCCGGTGTGCGTCGCGTACGACGTCGACGGCGAGCGGTTCGACGAGGTGCCGGTGAACCAGACCGACTTCCACCACGCGAAGCCGATCCTGGAGTACTTCCCCGGGTGGAAGCAGGACATCTCGGGCGCCCGCACCTTCGAAGACCTGCCGCTCGAGGCGCAGGACTACGTCCTGGCCCTCGAAGCCATGAGCGGCACCCGCATCTCGGTGATCGGCGTGGGCCCGGCCCGCGACGCCGTCATCGTGCGCCACGACCTCGTCGACTGACCGCGCCGTGCGCCTGTTCGCCGGCGGCTACACGGCCGACATGGACGCGCACGCCGAGGGCATCGGCGTGCTCCACGCGGGGTCGCCGGACGGGGTGCTCGCCGGCGGCGCGCTGCGCTGGGCGGGCACGGCTGCGGCATCCGCTTCGCCGTCGTGGATCGCGTGGCATCCGACGCAGGACCTGATCTACGCGGCGCAAGAGGGCGCCGGCACGGTGCAGGCGTTCCGCCGCACCGGCGAGGAGTCGTTCGCCTCGCTCGGCGCCGCGGTCGCCGTCGGCGACGCGCCGTGCCATGTCGCCGTCGCGCCCGACGGCAGGTCGCTCATCGCGTCGTGCTACGGCGACGGTCGGGTCGTCCGGCTGTCGCTGGATGCCGCGGGCCGCCCGGCCGCGCCTGCGGCGGCGCCCGCGGCGGCGCTCGTCGCGGACGTGCCGGGTCTCGCGGAACTTCCGGCAGGCGCGCCCGCCCCGCATGCGCATCAGGCGCGCTTCACGCCGGCCGGACTGATCACGACCGACCTCGGGCTCGATCTCGTGCGCAGCTGGGACGTGCGCGGCGACGGGCTCGCGGAACGTCACCGCGTCGCGCTCCCCGCCGGGAGCGGTCCGCGGCACAGCGTCTGGCACCCGAGCGGGCACCTCTATGTCGTGACGGAGTACTCGAACGAGGTGTTCGTGCTGCGGCCCGCGCCGGGCGGCGCCTTGGCCCTCGTCGGCGGCGCGCAGCTGGTGGGCGCGCAGGTCGGTGCGGACTATCCGGCCGAGATCGCGCTCACGCGCGACGCGCAATATGCCGTGGTCGGCATCCGCGGCAGCAACACGCTCGCGACGCTCCGCGTCGGCGGCGACGGCAGCGCGCTCGCGACGGTCGCTCTCGTCGAGTCGGGCGTCGACTGGCCGCGCCATCACGTCATCGCGCGCGACACCGTGCTCGTCGCCGGTCAGCGCTCCGACGAGGTGGTCTCGCTCACGATCGACGAGCGCACCGGTGTCCCCGGGCGTGTGCGCCACCGCGTCGAAGCGCCGACACCCACCTGCCTGCTGCCCGACCGCTGACACTCGGTGATCGCGTAGCCCGCCGTCACTCCTCCGGTGATCGAGTAGCCCGTGAGGAACGAGCGGGCGTACCGAGATCAACCCGCGCCTCGCAGGGTGGGGGACGTTGGTTTTGGTACCGCGCTGGCGCACCTACTCACCACCGGTGGGGCGGCTTCGGCAGCTAGACCGCGGCATCCTGCTTCGGGATGAAGACCTTCTTCACGATGAGCAGAATCGACGCCGTCACGGGGATCGCGACGAGCGCGCCGAGCAGCCCCATCAGCGTGCCGCCGACGAGCGCGCCGATGACGACGAGCGACCCGGGGACCGAGATCGCCTTGTTCATGACGCGAGGCGTCAGCACGTATGCCTCGAGCTGCATGTAGACGAGATAGGCGAGCGCGAAGATCAGCGCGGCCAGCGGGTTGGCGATCAGGGCGACGACCGAACCGATGCCCCAGAACAGCACTGTTCCGACGAGCGGGATGATCGTGATCGAGAAGGCGATCACGGCCATGAGGGCCGGGAACGGCAGGCCGAGCACCGCGTAGAGCAGCAGCGTGACCATCGAGTTGAAGAACGCGAGGACGACCATGCCGCCGAGGTATCCGCCGACCGAGTCGGTGATCTCCTCGGTCAGTTCCGCGGTGAGCGGCCGCGAGCGCGCGGGCACCATGCGGTAGAACGCCAGCTTCATCTCCGGGAGCGTCGCGAGGAAGTACAGGCTCAGCACGATGACGATGATGAGGCCCGAGATCGTCGTGCCGATCGAGACGCCGATGGAGAGCACCCCGCCGCCGATCGCGGCGATGTTGCCGGGGTTGGTGAGGAACTTCTGCAGCTCGGCGAGCAGGTCAGGCGCCTGGTCGCCGAACTGCGTCACGAGCCACGCGTAGAACTCGGTGCGCTGGAAGGCGGTGATCATGCCCGGCAGGTCGCGGAAGAACTGCGCGATCTGGCCGATGACGGTCGGCAGCACGAGCCAGAGGATCGCCACCATCACGATGGCGAAGACGAAGTACACGATGGCGATCGCCCACGGCCGCTTCGTGCCGTGGCGCTCCAGCCGCCGCACGACGGGATCGAGACCGAGCGCGGCGAACAGGGCGAACGCGATGTAGATCCAGATCGTGACGAGGTTCGAGATCGCCATGCCGAGCGCGATCGCCGCGAGCGCACCGAACGCGAGGAAGAAGCCCGCGACGAACGGCCGGTTCACGCTCGCGAGCACCGGGCGGCCACGCCGCGACTCGGCGGGCGGAGCGGATGCCGCGGCGAGCGGCTCCGGCGCGGTGACGGTCGGACCCGCGGGGGTGGACGCTTTCGCACGACGCAGAAGCGATCGCTTCGGGGACGCGTCCGAACCTGCTGCCATGGTCACACTCTAGAGCCCCCCTCGCGCGCCCGCGGGGGCAACCATCCGGCGAGGGTGACCGCGTCGAGCCGGTAACCTCGGCGGGGGAGGACACCATGACCGACGCCACGACGCAGCTGCACCGCCTACGCGCCAGCATCGACAACATCGACGCCGCGCTCATCTTCCTGCTGGCCGAGCGCTTCCGCAGCACGCAGCAGGTCGGTGTGCTCAAGGCGGAGCACCGGATGCCGGCATCCGATCCCGCTCGCGAGGAGCAGCAGATCGCCCGGCTGCGCGCCCTCGCCCACGACGCCGACCTCGACCCCGAGTTCGCCGAGAAGTGGTTCAACTTCGTGGTCGCGGAGGTCATCCGCCACCACACCGCCGCCGGCGCCCCCGAGGGTGACGCCGGCGGCGACGCGGCCATCGACGACTGACTTACGGCACTGCGCGGCGCAGCGTCAGGAACGAGATCGCCCCGAGCGCGACGGTGGCCACGGCCATTCCGCCGGCGAGTCCGCCCGTGCCGAGTCCTGCGATCCACTCGAACACGGCTCCCCAGGCATCGAGGCGGCCGATCAGCCACATCGCGGCGACGAGGACGACGCCGATCGCGATGAGGGTGATGGTGAGCCCGAACGCGCCGAAGCGGCGGTAGAGCGTCGCGCCCCAGAAGCCGACGACGAACAGCAGCAGCGAGAGCACGGCGAAGAACACGCCGGCCATGAGCGCACCGGAGCGCCATACCCAGTCGAGGTAGAAGAAGTATCCGTTGACGCCCCAGCCGCGCGTCGCCTGTTCGAGGAACCCGCCGACGACGAACGTCACGCCGAGGATCACCGCGGTGACGACCGCAGCGAGCATCGTCCCGAAGAAGAACTCCCTGCGGGTGATGCTCATCGCCTGCGAGAACGGGAACGTGTAGCTGAGCGCCATGATCCCGAGCGCGAAGAAGTACCAGATCGGCGCCTGGCTGCCACCACCGTACTTGGCGCCGTCGTAGGGGATCATCGCGAAGATGACGAGGGACATCACGAACGACGCCCCGAGGATGATGAGCGGCATCCAGATGAACGTGTACTTGTTCACGAACTGCATGCGCACGACGTTCACAGTGCGGTTCATCGGAGTGCTCCTTCGTCAGACGAGATCTGATCCTGCTGTGCGCGCTGGGTCGTGCGCACGATGAGCTGCTGCAGTGAGACCGGCGTGGCCTCGAGCCCGGCAGCTGCCAGGCGGCTGCGATCGGACGCCGTGAGGGCGCCGAGCACGGTGACGGATGCCACGTGGCCGAGCGACTCGCGATGCAGCACCTCCCGCCCGGCGACGAACGCGTCGACCGCGCCGGCGTCACCGACGATGTTCGCGGCCCGCCCCCGCACGGCGTCGGTCTCCTCATCCATCACGATCCGGCCGCCGTCGACGACGAGCACGCGCTCGAGCAGGTCGGAGACCTCGTCGATGAGATGGCTCGAGAGGATGACGGTGCGCGGATGCTCGGCGTAGTCCTCGAGCAGGCGGTCGTAGAAGATCTGGCGCGCGACAGCATCCAGCCCCAAGTACGGCTCGTCGAAGAACGTGATCTCGGCCCGTGAGGCGAGCCCGATGATGACCCCGACGGCCGAGAGTTGCCCTCGGGAGAGCTTCTTGATGCGCCGCTTGAGCGGCAGGGCGAACTCGCGTGCGAGGCGATCGGCGAGGCCTTGGTCCCAGTTCTCGAAGAACAGTCGGGCCATGCGGAACGCGTGACGCGGTGTGGCGTCGTCGGGGTAGCGCTGGCTTTCGCGCACGAAGCACAGGCGCCGCAGCACGCGCGCGTTCTCGTAGGGCTGCTCGCCGAACACGCGGACCTCGCCCGAGGTCGCGAAGTTCTGCGCGGTGAGGATCGACATGATCGTCGTCTTGCCGGCGCCGTTGCGTCCGAGCAGGCCGTAGATCGTGTTCTCCTCGATGCGGAACGAGACGTCGTCGAGCGCGAGGGTGTCGCGATAGCGCTTGGTGAGGTGGTCCACCTCGATGACGGTGGTCATGAACGGCTCCCTTCGGCGCGTTCGTGGATGAGTGCGGTGAGGTCGTCGGCGCTGAGGCCGAGCGTGCGGGCCTCGGCGAGCAGCGGAGTGATGAAGCGATCGGCGAAGGCCGAGCGCCGCTCGGCGAGAAGCTGCTCGCGCGCGCCGACCGCGACGAACATGCCGATGCCGCGGCGCTTGACGAGCACGCCCTTGTCGACGAGCATGTTCACTCCTTTCGCCGCGGTGGCGGGGTTGATGCGGTAGAAGGCGGCGAGCTCGTTGGTCGAGGGCGCGCGGGTGTCCTCCGGGAGCGAGCCGTCGACGATCGACTCCTCGACGCTCTCCGCGATCTGGAGGAACAGGGCCCGGCCCTCTTCGATCACGCCGTCTCCTCTCGGTTCAGTGGTTAGTCACTTGAGTAATTAACCACACAGGCGGCATGACTGTCAAGCGGATGCCGCAACGCGCCCGCGCGCGATAGCGAGCCCGCCGCGCGATGTCCAATTTGCGACCGATTCAGACGCATGAGACGTTGGAAGCGGCCCGTTGCGGGCCGTTACCAGACCAGTCCGCGATCGCCGGAGGTGCTCTGGGGCACCTGACCGACGACCGTATGGTCGGCAGCCTTTGCGCGGATCCGATGTCCGCAGCCGTGCGCCGTCGTGCGCCAGTGGCCGCCACCCGGGCGTGACCGATGCAGCCGATGCACCGGGCTGCCGAGGTGTTCTGTGACCGATGCTCCTGCCGCCGCGCCCGTTCTCGAGGCGCGGAACCTCTTCAAAGTCTTCGGACGTGCCCCGAAAGACGCCGTGCGGCGCCTGCGCGCCGGACAGACCCGCGCCGATGTGGCGGATGCCGGGACCGCCGCCGTCATCGACGCGAGCTTCACCGTCAACCGCGGCGAGATCTTCGTCATCATGGGCCTGTCAGGCTCGGGCAAGTCGACCATCATCCGCATGCTCAACGGGCTGCTGACCCCCACGGCGGGCGACGTCACGATCGAGGGCCGCAGCGTCACGGCGGCCTCGCCCGCCGAGCTGCGCACCATCCGCCGCGAGTCGGTGTCGATGGTGTTCCAGCACTTCGCGCTGCTGCCGCACCTCACGGTGCTCGACAACGCCGCCTACGCGCTCGAGATCCAGGGCGTCGGCAAGACCGAGCGCCGCGCCCGGGCGATGGAGATCCTCGAGCGGGTCGGTCTCGGCGACCGCGCCATGGCCATGCCCGACGAGCTCTCCGGCGGCATGCGGCAGCGCGTCGGCATCGCCCGCGCGCTCACGGCGGGCACCGGCATCCTGCTGATGGACGAGGCATTCTCGGCGCTCGATCCGCTCATCCGCCGCGAGATGCAGGAGCAGCTCGTCGAGCTGCAGCGCGAGCTCGGCCGCACGATCGTGTTCATCACGCACGACCTCAACGAGGCGATGTTCCTCGGCGACCGCATCGCGGTCATGCGCGACGGCCGCATCGTGCAGAACGGCACCCCCGAGGAGATCCTCACCGACCCGGCCAACGACTACGTCGCGCAGTTCGTGCAGGACGTCGACCGGGCACGGGTGCTCACGGCATCCGCCGTCATGGAGCCGCCGTCGCTGGCGACGCCCATCACGGCCGGCGTGCGCGGCGCGCTGCGCGCCATGCGCGAGAACCAGGCCGGGGCCGTCTTCGCCACCGAGAACCGCCGCCTCGTCGGCGTCGTCACCGACCGCGCCGTGATCCGCGCGGTCAAGGCCGGGCAGACCGACCTGCGCCAGATCGTCGACACCGACGTGCCGACGGTCGGGCCCGACGACCTGCTCACCGACATCGTCGAGACGGCGGTCGAGGCGACCGTGCCGCTCGCCGTGGTCGACGACCGGCGGCGCCTCATCGGCGTCATCCCCCGCATCACCCTGCTGGCGGCGCTCGGCAACGTGCCGGCGACGACGCGCGAGATGCCGATCATCCAGACGCCGCTCGAGATGGTCGCCGAGTTCACGCCGCTGGTGGATGCCGCGGCGGAGGGGAGCGTGCAGTGATGGACCAGCTCGAAGACGCCATGCGGCTGCCCGTCGGCCAGTGGGTCCGCAGCTTCGTGGACTTCCTGAAGGACTACCTCGGCGGGCTGTTCGATGTCATCGCCACGGTGTTCACGGCGATCTACGACGTCGCCGCGTGGGTGTTCACGACCCCGCCGTTCTGGGTGATCATCCTCGTGTTCGCGGCGATCGCGTGGCTCGTGAAGGGCTGGAAGCTCGCGCTCGGCACCGTGATCGGCTTCGTCGTGGTGCTCGCGGTCGACCAGTGGGAGAACGCGATGCTCACGCTCGCGCTGACCGTGGTCGCCGTGCTCATCGCGACGCTCATCGCGGTGCCCCTCGGCATCTGGGCCGCGCGGTCGCGGGCCGTCTCGAACGTCGTCCGCCCCGTGCTCGACTTCCTGCAGACGATGCCCGCGTTCGTCTACCTGCTGCCGGCGATCTTCCTCTTCAGCGTCGGGGTCGTGCCCGGCATCGTCGCGACGATCCTGTTCGCGATCGCTCCGGGTGTGCGCCTCACCGAGCTCGGCATCAGGGGAGTGGACGCGGAGGTCGTCGAGGCCGGTCAGGCGTTCGGTGCGACCCCCGGCCGCATCCTGCGTCAGATCCAGCTGCCGCTCGCGCTGCCGTCGATCATGGCGGGCATCAACCAGATCATTATGCTGTCGCTGTCGATGTCGGTCATCGCGTCGATGGTCGGCGCTCCCGGCCTCGGCCGCCCGATCGTGCAGGCGCTGAGCTCGGTGAACATCCCGCTCGGCTTCGAAGCCGGCCTCGCCGTCGTCGTGATCGCCATGATCCTCGACCGCATCACCGGCGCCCTCGGCGCGCCGCGCCGGCCGCGTCGCGCGGTGGCGCCGGCATCCGCCGCCCCCGCCACCCCTGCCGCCTCCGCCACGCCTGGCGCCGAGACCGCGGCATCCGCCGAGAAGACCCCCGCGACCGTCTGAGTCGCGGGCATCCCCAACATCCGCGACACAGCACGCGGAAGGAAAGGAACATCACATGAAGAAGCACCACGCACTGGCCACTCTGGCCCTCGGATCGGTCGCGGCGCTCGCGCTCGCCGGCTGCTCCGGCGACGCCGGCACGGGCTCCGACGCCGACGCGAAGGAGATCACGATCGGCGTGTTCAACGGCTGGCCGGAGGGCGAGGCCGCGTCGTACCTGTGGAAGCTCATCCTCGAGGACAAGGGCTACGACGTCGAGCTCGAATACGCCGACGCCGGGCCGGTCTTCCAGGCCGTCGCGGGCGGCGACTACGACCTCGCGCTCGACGGCTGGCTGCCGCTCACGCACGCCGACTACTTCGCCGAGTACGGCGACGACATCACCGACATCGGCGCCTGGAACGACGACGCGAAGCTCACGATCGCCGTGAACGCCGACGCGCCGATCGACTCGCTCGACGAGCTTGCGGGCGCCGCCGACCAGTTCGGCAACCGCCTCATCGGCATCGAGCCCGGCGCGGGGCTGACGAAGGCGACGCAGGATGCCGTCATCCCGACCTACGGCCTGGAGGGCTTCGACTACATCACGTCGTCGACCCCGGCCATGCTCGCCGAGCTCGACACGAAGCTCGCCGCCGGGGAGAACGTCGCCGTCACGCTGTGGCGCCCGC